>CAJWKT010000017.1 GCA_913041665.1 uncultured Gammaproteobacteria bacterium
TAAGCTACGCCGCAGACGCTTGCCGTACATTCTATGTGGTGATTTTAATATAGCTCACAAGGCGATAGATTTGAAGAATTGGCGGCCGAATCAAAAAAACTCAGGGTTTCTCCCAGAGGAACGCGATTGGATGGAGCGTGTACTAGAGAAAGTCGGGTTTGTTGACGCCTTCAGGGTTATCAACCAGGGCCCGGATCAGTATACCTGGTGGTCAAATCGTGGCCGGGCACGGGAGAAGAACGTCGGCTGGCGTATCGATTATCAACTCGTAAGTCCAGAACTTAGAGAACATATTCGGCGCGTTTCGATCTACAAAAAAAAATGGTTTTCAGATCATGCCCCGCTGATAATTGACTATGATTTTTAAGACGAAAAAGATCGGGCAGGGCTCCCTTCGTGAATTGGTTCAATTTCAGGCGTTTATCTTCTAGATGATAGTATCTTGGAAAGATTCCCTGTTTGGCTACTTTCAGCCGAGATTATTTATTGTCCTATTTTTAGGGTTTTGTTCAGGCTTGCCCTTCGGTATGTTGTTCGACCCTTGGAATTTTTGGCTATCAGAATCGGGGATTAATAGAGCTACCATCGGCCTGTTATCTTGGATAACCCTCACATATTCCTTTAAGGCAGCATGGTCGCCCTTCATTGATAGATTCAGATTACCCGTCTTGTCTAATCTTCTGGGGCAAAGAAGAAGTTGGTTAGTTTTTAGTCAAATCTTAATCGCTTTCGCCCTTCTAGGAATGGCTTTTTCTGACCCAAATGAATCTTTTGGAATTCTGGTCATTTTTGCTTTAACCGTAAGCTTTTCTTCTGCTACTCAAGATATATGTGTAGATGCAATGCGCATTGAATTAGTCTCTGAACAAGAACTTGGAGAGGCCACCGCCATGTATCAAGGGGGATGGCGAATAGCTTTTTTGATTTCCCAAGTAGCAACTCTTTTTATAGCCAGTTTCTTTGACTGGTCTGCGGCATACGCTGCAGCTGCTTTTCTAATGATTGCTATTGCCTTATTTACGGTGAAGAAAGTACCCGAACCAACAAGGGTTTTAAAGGACTATATTTCAATCGTTAATAAGCCTGCGCTCTGGTTTAAAGAGTCATATCTGGAACCATTTGGGGATTTATCAAAACGCCTTAAGGGACAATTATTTTTTATTATTCTGCTGGTAGCGACCTATCGTTTTAGCGATATGGTCTTAGGCCCTATGGCTATGCCCTTCTATACCGAAACGGGTTTTACGAAAGAAGAAGTCGCTTTAATAACCAATGCATTTGGGATTATGGTTACGCTTTTGGGGGCGTTTGCAGGGGGTTTATTTATCTATCGGTTTAATATAATAAAAACATTGTTGGCAGGTGCCATTTTGGTTTGTTTAACCAACCTTGCCTTTGCGGTATTGGACACCATAGGCCACGATCTGATGGCATTAACCATTACGATTGCATTAGATAATTTTAGCCAAGGATTAGCCGGCACTGCCTTGATTGCCTACCTGTCTTCGTTGACAAGTCAGAATTTTACAGCGACTCAGTACGCTTTGCTTTTTTCCTTGGCAACGTTTCCAGCAAAACTTTTGGCGGGCAGCTCCGGCTTTATTGTTAACTCTATGGGTTATTTCAATTTCTTTATCTATGCCGCCTGTATGGGGCTGCCTGCAATTTCACTAAGTCTTTACTTTAACAAAAGAGCTAATCAGCATATCGTTAGTTAATCTTTTCGTTAGTCTGGGATGGTTATATAAGCGAAGCTAGTTTGAGGGTTCCATGATAGGAGATCATTTTTCCCTATGTAGCTTGGATGACATGCCTGATCCAGGCGCGCGGCAATTTTTGTGGGAAGAGGGCGAGCATCCGCTGGCTTTTTTTCTAGTAAGGCAGAGAAATGAAGTGTTCGCATATGTTAACCAATGCCCACATGCTGGGCATCAACTGAATTGGATGCCGGATCGGTTTTTGACACGGGATGGAGGTTTGATTCTTTGCAATTCTCATGGAGCGCGATTTCGAATCCACGACGGATTTTGTGTAGAAGGCCCGTGTCCAGGTGAGAATCTTCGGCCAATCGCTATTGAGATGAAGGGTGAAAAGATCTTTGCTAGGAAGGAAGAATTACGGGCTGCCCTTGAGGTGGTCTTAAGATTTCTCTAAAGATATATCAATCCGCATTTCTCTTATAGTAGAGGTCCCTTACAGTGTGCCCCAAAAGCTTGCCCTTGCGCTCAAATTTTGTGGGTGGGCGTTGGGCTAGAGTCTGTCCGGCCACTGTTTTGGATGATCTTTCCGTGAATTTTTCGGTTTCCAAAAAAAGTTTTTCTATGTGCTCGGTGTAATCCGTCCAGTCGGTGGCAATGTGCAATAGCCCGCCCTGTTTTAGTATCCCAGCGATTGCTTCTACGAAGTTAGCCTGGACAAGGCGTCTTTTATGGTGTCTTTTCTTTGGCCAGGGATCGGGGAAAAAAAGATTAACTACTTCAAAGGATGCTGCCGGAAGCATTTGCCCCAGAATTTCCATGACGTCTCTTTGGATGATTTTTAAATTGGTGATGCCAGACCGCTCTAGCAACAATAATAGATGACCGATGCCCGGCTCATGTACCTCTACACCAAGATAGTCGACATCAGGATGATTTACCGCAAGGCTAAAAAGGCCCTCTCCGTCTCCAAAACCGATGTCTAGCACTCTTGGCGCATCGCGCCCGAAGATTTTCAGAAAATCTATTCTTTGTTCCTCAAAGGGGACTCCGAAGATAGGCATCAAAGCTGCCAACGCTCTTTGTTGGGCGCTGGTGGTGCGGCCTGGGCGTCGAACAAAGCTACGAATTTTTCGGAAATGTTTTGGTCTCATAGGAAAAGCCATCTATTGCAGGGCAACAGGATACAAAAAAAAATCTAATTCGGCAGCTTGGTTAAGTGGACAAAATGAATCTGCTGAATTCTCCAGAATACTATTATTCTAGAATTGATCGCTTCTGCGTGTTTTTGATCGCGCGATTCGATCACTCAGAACCGACACCATTCCTCTACCGGGGGTTGGTCAGATGGGACTATTGGTAACCGTCGAATCGTCTGAGTACACTATTGGAAACGTGACTTTGCGGGTGTAGTTCAATGGTAGAATCTCAGCTTCCCAAGCTGATGATGGGGGTTCAATTCCCCTCACCCGCTCCAAAAATCGCCTTGGTAAACAGACACTTCAAAAAAAATAATAAAAAAAAGAGGCCAAAGAATGTCTACGGTTGTTCGTGGTTTAGTTTATTCATTGTTTTTTTCTATGATGGGTATTGGGTATGGCCAACCATCGGCCAACCTTTATCCTGATTCCTACCAGACCATAGAAAGTTGGGGGAATTTGCCGAATGGTCGGGTGTGGGGTGCAACTAGTGCCGTGTACCCTGCCAGCGATGGTAGCGGCAATATTTGGGTTGCGGAAAGATGTGGACAAAATGATTGCGCTGGTTCAGAAGATGTTGCTCCAATTTTGCTTTTCAGTGCGTCGGGTGAAGTCATCAGAAGTTTTGGAGAAGGGCTGTTTGCTTGGCCTCACGGTATTTTTGTCGATGGAGACAATAATGTTTGGGTGACCGATGCGAGAGTTTCAGGCGGTAAGGGGGCCCAGGTTCACAAGTTTAGCGAGAACGGTGAGTTGCTGATGAGTCTAGGTACCACGGGTTATGCGGGTCATGGACAACATGAATTTCGCGGGCCCTCCGATGTGTTAGTTGCACCCAATGGCGACATTTTTGTTGCCGATGGCCATGGTCGTGGCCAGTTTGCTAATAGCGGTGATCGCATTATGAAATTCAATGCCAATGGCGAATTTTTAATGGCCTGGGGAAGCACGGGAACTGCCCCCGGTGAATTCCAAGACCCTCACGCTCTCGCTTTGGACTCGCAGGGACGACTATACGTGGGCGATCGAGAGAATCGACGGGTCCAGATATTTGACCAGAATGGAAATTATATTAATCATTACAATCAGTTCGGGCGCCCCAGTGGACTCTTTATTGACAAACAGGACAATATTTATGTGGCGGACTCCGAATCCCGCACTATAAGTAACCCAGGATACCGTAGGGGCATTTGGATTGCGGACCCCCATGGCTGGATTACTGGTTTTATTCCGGACCCGGAGCCGAATCCCGAGGAAATTGGTACGAGTCTGGCTGAGGGGGTGGCGGTGGACTCGGATGGAAATATTTATGCCGCGCTCGTTGGGCCACGGGGGATGAACAAATATGTCAAACGTTAAATCGAGAATAATCCTTGGGGTTAATGCTGGAAAGACACTGCTAATTTCAGTGTCGTTGGCTTTCGTTTTTGCTGCTGGGTGTGTTAGTGAAGACCTCACTCCAGTCACCGACATATCGCAAACAGAAAGTTCTTCCGGTGTTCCTGAGTATCAGGTAGATCCTTTTTGGCCTAAGCCATTACCCAATAATTGGATTCTTGGCCAGGTGGGCGGTATAGCAGTAGATGATGATGATCACATTTGGATTGTCCAGCGGCCACGTACGGTTGATACAGTAGAAGGTGCAGCGGCACAGAACCCTCCAAGAGCAGAATGTTGTGTTCCAGCGCCGTCTATTATCGAGTTTGATCAGGACGGAAATATGGTTAGCGCTTGGGGAGGCCCGACGTGGAATCAAGCCAGTAGTGAATGGGTTGAACCGCCGTACATTTGGCCAGCCAATGAACACGGAATCTACGTAGACGATGATGGCAACGTTTGGACAGCTGGTAACGCTGGTGCCTATGACCCGCCCGATGGAGGTGAGAGCGTCGGCGGTGATCATATAGTGCTCAAAATGAGTCCGACCGGTGACCAGCTTCTGGTGATCGGGCGCGTGGAAGAGACAGGTGGTAGTAATGATCCGGAACGTCTAGGCCGTCCCGCTGATATGTATGTTGATACAGAAGCAAACGAGGTTTACATCGCTGATGGGTACGGGAACCGGAGAGTGATTGTTTTTGACAGCGAAACAGGCGAATACAAACGCCACTGGGGCTCATATGGAGAAATGCCGCACGACTTAGAGTTACCTACCTATCATCCCGACGAGCAAGTTGTCCGCAGCTACCGTGGCCCAGTGCACGCAGTCGTGATGTCGAACGATGGCTTGCTCTATGTGGGTGATCGAAACAACAACCGCATTCAGGTGTTTGAGCCTGATGGCACTTATGTGACTGAAACCTATTTGGCGAAACGTACCCAGCCTACCGGGTCAGTATGGGATTTGGATTTTTCCGCCGACCCGGAGCAGAGATGGTTGATTGTTGCTGACGGCTCTAATCATAAGGTTCGGATCGTTGATCGGTCCAATTTGGTGGAAGTTAGCAGTTTTGGTCGCGGGGGACGACAAGCGGGGCAGTTCGATTGGGTACACAACGTTGCGGTGGACTCGGATGGTAATATCTATACCGCTGAAGTCAGAACTGGTAAGCGCGTGCAGAAGTTTGATCTGCAGCTATAGAGTAAAGAAAAATCATACTGGACAACACAAGAGCTGTGTTGGGGTCTAGGCCGCCATAAAACAGTAGCGTGAAATTTGGGATATTTGTGATAATAGAGAGATGAAGAAGTTTTTACGTCTCGCATTTTTCATTTTTTGTGTTTCTTTTTTTTCCGGTGTTGGTTCAGCTGCTGTCATTCATGACCTAAAAATTGAGTATCGTTCGGGACGGTACGAACTGGTTTCCCATACCTATGTGGACGCGCCGCTGGAAGCGATTTTCCATGTGCTCACAGACTATGATCACTTTAACCGCATTTCACGAATCTACGAGGAGAGTGGATTCATGGAGCCCGCTGCGGACGGTACACCGGTGGTCTACACTCGAATGAGGGGTTGCGTACTTTTTTTCTGTAAGAGCATAACCCGGGTTGAGCGCTTGGAAACGCGAGAACCCGGGTTTATTCACACAATCACACTGCCCGAGCAGAGCGATTTCCGTTATGGCGTTTCTGAGTGGATCCTCGAACCCGAAGGAAGCGGGACCAATGTCATTTATCGTGCGGTGCTGGAGCCCGATTTTTGGTTGCCTCCGATTATTGGTCCTTGGGCGCTGAAGAGACGCCTACTTGAGGGAGGGGTAGGAGCACTGGATCGAATTGAATCTCTTTCTCAAGAATACTCAGCTAGTTCGCAAGCCCAAGGAGCTGGCACAGGTTTTGTAATTCACTAAATGGATTCTTTCGCTCAACGTTTGCTCGCTTGGCATACCAAGCATGGGCGCCACGATCTTCCTTGGCAGTGTAATCGCACGGCATACTCGGTCTGGGTTTCTGAGGTCATGCTTCAGCAGACGCGGGTAGCTACGGTAGTCCCGTTTTTCGAACGCTTCATGGATCAGTGCCCGACGGTGGGTGTTCTCGCAGAAGCTAGCCTGGACGAGATACTCAGTCTTTGGGCTGGATTGGGCTACTATGCTAGAGCGCGCAACTTGCATCGCGCAGCTCGAATTGTAGCGGACCATTACTCTGGAAAATTTCCAAAAACGCTGGACGAGTTAACAGCGCTTCCGGGCATTGGTCGCTCCACCGCAGGAGCAATCCTCGCCTTGGCGCTGGGCCAGTGCCACTCTATTTTGGACGGTAACGTAAAGCGTGTATTGGCTCGTTACCATTGCGTAGAAGGTTGGCCCGGACAAAGCAGTGTTCTCAAAAAACTATGGGAGTTGGCTGACCAGCACACTCCACATTCGAGAATCGCTGAGTATACCCAGTCGATTATGGATCTTGGTGCCACGGTATGTACCCGCAGCACTCCCGCCTGCAACCTATGTCCGGTTGCGCAAGGCTGCCTAGCACGCCGCTTTGGCAGCCAACACAAATTACCGACCCCAAGGCCCAAGCGCATTCGGCCCAGCAAGCAGGTGCGCGTTCTTGTCGTCTATGATGCGAACAAAGGTATTCTTTTGATGCGGCGCCCCCCGAGTGGGATCTGGGGGGGGCTTTTCAGTTTCCCAGAGCTTTCTGAGGGCGAGGACCCAAATCAATGGTGTTTAATGCATCTTGGGGATCCAGCCGAAACCTGGAATCCACTCAGCCCCATAGAGCACTCTTTTACCCACTTTGACCTACTCATAGAACCGCTGCTCCTGAGGGTAAAAATCGGTACCAGAAGTATTCTGGAACATAAGGATTGGCTTTGGTATAACCCAGCAGATGAGGTGGCGGTGGGCCTGCCAGCGCCGATCAAAAGACTACTCGGAATGCTTAAAGCGGTCGGGTATAAAGTAGAATGGGGCTCTGACCTAAAGAAGCTTAAATTAAATGTGGGGTAGGTTTTAAGTGCGATTAGTAAACTGCATATTGCTGGGCAAAGAAGCGGAAGGCTTGGAACGGCCAACCTACCCGGGCGATCTAGGACAGAGAATATTTGAAAACGCCTCCAAACATGCTTGGGGAGAGTGGTTGAAGCATCAAACAATGTTGATCAATGAATATCGACTAACGCCCTTTGAGCCAAAAGCACGGCAATTTCTGGAAAAAGAGATGGAGAAGTTTTTCTTTGGCAAGGGATCTGAAAAACCAGAGGGATTTCACTCAGAAGACTGAAAATCCTTGTGCCGGTGGTTCGATTGTTTAAAAGCCGACATTGAGATTGTTCAACTCATCCGGTTTTGAATCAACTCCTCCACCACGGAAGGGTCAGCTAGGGTGGAAGTATCTCCAAGTTCGTCGTAAATACCGGCAGCAACCTTACGCAAAATGCGCCGCATAATTTTTCCTGAGCGAGTTTTGGGAAGGTTGGGGGCCCATTGAATGAAGTCCGGACTCGCAATTGGTCCAATCTCTTTTCGGACCCAGCCAACAAGTTCTTTCCGGAGTTCTTCGGTTTGTGCCTGGTCCGCACTAAGTGTCACGTAAGCGTAAATTCCCTGTCCTTTGATGTCGTGGGGGAAGCCGACCACCGCCGCTTCGGCTACTTTGGGGTGTGCAACAAGAGCGCTTTCTACTTCTGCCGTCCCCATACGATGACCGGAAACATTAATCACATCGTCCACCCGTCCGGTGATCCAGTAATCACCATCAGCATCGCGTTTCGCGCCGTCACCGGTAAAGTATTTTCCTGGAAACTGACTGAAGTAGGTCTCGAAAAAGCGCTGATGGTCTCCGTAAACCGTACGCATCTGGCCCGGCCAACTGTCAAGTAGTACGAGGTTTCCAGCCGCCTGACCTTCAGCGATTTTTCCATCACGATCAACGATAGCCGGTTGTACCCCAAAGAAAGGCTTTGTTGCCGAGCCCGGCTTCAGAGGGGTAGCTCCGGGCAAAGGCGTAATCAAAATCCCGCCAGTCTCTGTTTGCCACCATGTATCGACAACGGGACAGCGCCGCTCCCCCACGACCTGGTGATACCATTCCCAGGCCTCAGGATTAATGGGTTCTCCTACCGTTCCCAGCAGACGCAGGCTTTTCCTGCTGCATCGTTGCACGGGTTCATCACCGTCGCGCATCAGTGCGCGTATCGCGGTGGGGGCTGTGTAGAAAATGTTCACCTTGTGCTTATCCACAATCTGCCAGAAACGACTCACGTCTGGATAGTTGGGTACGCCCTCAAACATGAGTGTGGTGGCACCATTGGCTAACGGACCATAGACGATGTAACTGTGCCCGGTGATCCACCCCACATCAGCAGTACACCAATAGATATCACCCTCGTGATAATCAAAAACGTACTGGTGTGTTATGGAGGCATAGACGAGATAGCCACCCGAGGTGTGAAGTACGCCCTTTGGGCTGCCGGTGGAGCCAGAGGTGTACAAAATAAAGAGGGGGTCTTCAGCACCCATCACCTCCGGAGGACATTCAGTGGATGCGCAAGCTGTTATCTCGTGATACCAATGATCTCTATCGTCCACCCAATCAATTGACCCACCCGTGCGTTCGATCACCACCACGGTGTCCACATGCGTGCCTTGGGTGTCCTTGATTGCCAAATCTACGTTCAATTTCAGGGGTATTTTCCGGCCTCCCCGGACCCCTTCATCCGAGGTAATCACAACATTGGATTTGCAGTCCTCAATGCGGCCCCTGAGTGCCTCTGGGGAAAATCCTCCGAAGACAACTGAGTGAATGGCTCCGATCCGGGCGCAGGCCAGCATAGCCACAGCAGCCTCTGGAATCATGGGTAGGTAGATTGTGACACGATCCCCTTTCTTTATGCCTAGGGTTCGCAACGCGTTGCCGAATCGGCAGACGCGTTCGTGCAACTCACGGTAACTTAGGTTGGTACTTTCTGCAGGATCATCCCCTTCCCAGATGATGGCCGTTTGATCGGCTCGTTCCGCTAGATGTCGGTCCAAGCAGTTCGCAGAGACATTTAGTTCGCCATCAGCAAACCATCGGATGTGAAGGTCTTCAGCTTCAAATGAAACATCTTTGACCACTGAAAAGGAATTTATCCACTCTATTCGCTCAGCCTGTTTTTTCCAAAAAGTTTCGGGATCTTTTACAGAAGCCTCATATAGTTTTTCATAAATTGTCTGGTCGACCCAGGCTTTTTGTGCGAACTCCTTTTTAACCCCGTAGACCATCCCACCACTCATGATATTTTTCCTTTTTCTCTGCTAGTGTTTCCAGCCCCAGTTCTTTAATTTTTTGAAGTTCTGAGAAGGCCACTGAATATTTTTGCCCGCGGGTCTTTTTTAGTGATCCAAGCATTTTGCTTAACTTGGGCTTGAGGGTAGCTAGCCCGTTTCGGTCTGTCAAAAAGACAAGTGGAGGCAAATGCTAATCTGCTTGACTCACTATAACCACCGCCGTTTTAATAGGCGCGCTTTATGTATCGGTAATGGGATGCTGATTTGGCCAGGTAGCTCAGCTGGTAGAGCAGCGGACTGAAAAGACGCTGTTCGTGTTATTCTATGTAGTCCAAAAAACCTAGTAATATAGAGGTATACAGAGGATATTGTTGCTTGTTAAAGAGTGAAAATTTTCTAAATGTCAACACAATGTCAACATGATTCCTTGGTTATTCGCTATTAGCAGCCCCAAAGCAGCCTTCAAGGGGCTAGGCAAGATCACCCCCGTACCTCCACCCCATATATACACAAACCCATACATTTCGACCCGATTTCAGTGTGAACCAATGATATGCTCGGGTAGACCTAAAAAAAGAGCTTAGGCCAGTGATAGCAGACCTTGGGAGGTTTGTGATGAAAAGAACACGCACACTATCTTCTAGCCTTCGCCTACTTGGGCTGGTTCTTTGTGGGTTGGTTTTGAGTGCTTGTTCTCCACCGGACGGTCCCTATGAGACGTTCCACGACAACGGTCAATTAGAGAGAAGAGGAAACCTCAGAGACGGAAAAGAAGTGGGTCTTTGGGAATACTTTGATGAAAACGGTCAATTAATGAGTAGAACAAACTGGAAAGACGGGGAAGAAGACGGTCCCTATGAGTCGTTCCACGAAAACGGTCAATTAAAGTACCGAGGAAACCACATAGACGGGAGATCCGATGGTCTCTTTGAGTATTTTGACGAAGACGGAAACTTGACCTGGGCAGAGATGTGGAGGAACGGAGAACTGGTCGAAACGAAAGTGAGACCGTTTTGAACCCTTAACAAACCCTTCAAACCAACCCACCACATTCCATCAGCTTTCATAGCCTGACCACCTAATTCCATAACCTATTTCCAGCCATCCATAGGCTTGACAAGACCCATTTCTCATGCTGCTCTAAATCGATAGACCAAAAAAAAGCGATTTTAATTAACGATTTTTACCCTACCTATACCTTGTTCCTGCTATGGAGAAGTCGTCTTATATGGCCTCTGGTGAAGCCTCAGATGTATTACAGGGCCTTGTTCTAGGCTGGTTGTTTGCTATTTATCTAAACCAATTTCCAGGATGGATGGTGCGTGGTCTGACAAAACTACCTCATCAAATTACCGAATTGAGTAGTCACGCATTTCCGACTGAAAAAATTTAGATCCAAAAATATGATCAATATGGTGAAGGTTGCCTCTAGTTGCCTTGAACGTGCTGTGAGACGTTTCCCGAGGGCTTAATCCGTATCAAAGATGGTAGAGGCTAGTTAATCCTGATTCATTTAGCTCTTTTTCTAATCGAACAAAGTCTTCTTGAGAAAAAGTGGGGACAAAATTCCAATCACCAATAATTATTGATGGATCATTAAATAGGGTTTTGTAGTGTCTGATAGCTGACTACTCTAATGCGTTTTCTCCTTTGACGTCCTTAAAGCGACCACCTTTACAGGCCCAATAGAAATTCCAAACAGCTAACAGGTTAAAGGAACGAGACGAATTAAAAATCCTTAAAGGGATATAGATCTCCATATCTTCATCGCGAGGCAATTCATCAAGTTGCCAGCCATTAAATGTGAGAACGCCTAGGCCCTTCGGGTTTGGATTTGAATGATTGTTAGTAACCCAAACAGCACATTCAGGTTCTAAAGAAGAAATATTTCTTTCTTTGAGCTCAGGAATTACAGCCAAATCACATTGAAAACTTTTGAAATAATCAATCTGCTCCAGCTTGTTAATTCCATTATTGCAATTCCAAAGCAATATGTTCATCTAGATAGGCTGGTTTTCTTTACCAGCTGGTGTTTTCCACACAGAGTACAAATTGCGAAGCTCTATCGGCATCAATATCCCTTATACAATTCTGATATGGAGATACGATGTAATAAAGAAAAAGTATTCCAACAATGACGGCAACCATAAGAATCAGGTAGTTCCTTAGTTGTTTGTTGCTCATTTGTTTTCCCCTCAAATAATAAAGGTTCGGGTAATGCAATAGGGCTATAGGTCGATATATACGGGTCTTTCTATCATGATAGCCACTCTAATGGTAAAAATATAAAGATTATTATCTTTAAAGACTATAAGAAGACTATAAAGTCTCTAAGATAAAAAGCCTCTTTAAGCCCCATAAAAGGATTAAAGATAGGTAAAGATAGTCTTTAGTCTTTTGGGGTCTTATAAGACTATTTTGACTGCCTATTAGGGAGCCTCCCCAAAGCCCCTTAAAAGGCTATAAAAACCCAACCTGAACCTGTTTATGATCCTCTTTATACTTCTTTTAAAGCCTTTAAAGATTGGAGATTCTAGGGATTTAGTGGTACTAGTAGTTGTAGTTGTTATTGGTTGTTTACTAGACCTACAAACTTATTTGGTAACGGTGGAGTAACAAGTGAAAGACTTTAAAAATCTAATTGTCTTAGGACCATTAATATATGCAATCCATCATTATGAAGAACATATAATATTTAATTTTAGGGAGTGGAGATTAAGGTATTTTCTAGATAACAATCCAAGTTCCACCGAAGAAGTCTTGGTTACGCTCATTTCTCTTCTTTTAATAACCATCGTTATTCACCTAATAAAAAACAATAGAGGAAGCGCACATATCGTTTTGTTTTATTTGATGACAACGCAAGTTGCAAATTCCTTCTTCCACATATTTTTTAGTTTTTATTACTATGACTTTAGTCCCGGTGTAATTACTGCGACTTTGCTTTATCTTCCAGTCAATTTCTTCATTATCAGGTCTGCGCTTAAAGAAAAGTTTCTGAAGAACCGTATAGAATTATTCATACTTTCTTTATTGGGAATTACGACTTTTGCACTTTTTGAATTAATTGGTCCTGAAATTATTAGGTATTCAATTTTACTTAGTGCAATTTATTATTTTTGGATCAATAAAATGACTAAAAATACCCCTTTAATCCCAATGCAATTGGGTGGGAACCCGAAAACTAAAAAAACAGGGAAAATAGACAGAGGTGATTAAAAACTACACCCCCTTAGAGCCACTCGTCACGGTGGAATAAATTCACAGGTGATTCCATGAGCAAAATACTACTGGCAACGATCCTTCTAAGCCTTTCAATGACTGCATCGGGTCAAACGGTTCTTGACGATTTAATAATTAAAAAGAAACCAGTAATAAATCAAATGATTATTGAATTAATTTTGGCCGGTTTGTCAGATGATACTGAAAATAATAACCTAGAATTAGCCAAAGAAATTTGTTTGGCTGGAGAAGTTTCAGAATACAGCTGCACCCGTTATGACGGACTTAAAACCATAGCTCAAGCAATAAATGAGATACCCTTCAAAGACAGAACGTTTTGGTGGGATAGATTCAGAGATCAATATGGGCACTATTAGTGGAGATGTAGAGGTGGCCAGACAAAACAATTTGCATCTGATTCTAAATGTTCTGGAGTGAGCAAAGACGATGACCGTTGGCCAGAATGAAAATAAGCAAACCCTATGAGTAATTCATGCAACCAAACCTCAACTTTTTCAAACCCTGCAGAAATAGCGGAGAATGAAAGACGAGGTTCACTTACTCGGTTACGGTAGAGTAAAACTGAACTGTGAATTTAATTTACATTCAAATTATCTTTGTTTCACAATTCACCACAAACACCGAAAAGGCTATACGCCCTAACATGCCTCAATATCGGTAGGCTGAAAGTGACATATAGCGGTACAACTCTTCTTCGGTTGATGCCCGAACGACTTATTTATTGGCCAAAATTGTAGGTGTAAGTAACCCCTGTTGTCCGAGGACTACTTGGCGTAACCCTGTTGTCCGATTGAAAGCCCTGAAACAAACTCAGGTGAGCCTCTTTATCAAACACGTTTCTGATAAACATACCGACCGAGAAATTTCCGTAGTCGAGTCGAGCATTGATGTTAGCCAAGACGTAACTTGGATTGGGTAGGTTATTTTTAAGTACTTCCTCGTTGACCGGAACTTCACCTTGGTACATTACATCGAAACGAACGAAACCACTTTCTGCGCCAAAAGGAACAGTGTTGAAGTTGTAATGTGCGTAAGCACTACCCGAGTAATCTGGCACACCGAGTAGGGTATCACCGGCCATTTGACCTGGGGGTTCATGAGTATCTGCCAAACCTTTGGCCGTTAGGCAATCTGGAGAATCGACACGCCACGTCGTATCGATAGAAGTATAATTTATACCTAGATCCAAATTGTCAGTTGCCTGTGCCTGTATGTCGATTTCAAATCCCTTGGCACGGACCCCATCCGAAAGTTCAGTACAATTAACCAGCGCAGTAAATTGCTGGGTATAGTGCGCTTCAAACTGGATATTGTCCCAGTTAATATTGTAGGCAGAAAAATTGGTAAACAAACGTCCATCCAGCCAGGCCATTTTCGCACCCAATTCCATATTCATAGTTCGATCGGATTCATAGGATGGCGGAATAGTGCTAACAATCGTTGCGTTGACACCACCCGCACGATAACCCTCAGCTGCCTGGAAGTAGAACTGTTGATCATCGTTTACTCGATAGGTTGCCTGAGCCTTGAACAGAGTGTCCTTTTCCGTTGAAGGTGTGTTGGGCTCTGGGCCCACGGTTCCTGCCGGAGATCCAAATTGAATTAGAATAGAGTTCGCAAATGGGGTGAGGATTGCACTGTCCTGTTCACGATCGGTTTGGAAATATCGCAGCCCACCCATAATTTCTAAATTATCTGTTACATCGAAATAGACCTCACCATATGCAGCCTTGGTTTTGGTTCTATTTTCTGAAGTACGGGCTGTAATGGTGAATGGGTCGGTCTGCCAACCAGCCGCATTGAAATTAGCCAGTGATTTCGGATCAAACGCAGCCACGATATCTGCCTGGGCCGCATCTCTTCCGGTAGAGGGATCAGCAATACGACCCTCACTATTAAGGCTGCGAACATTATTCTGATAGTAAAAACCAGCCAACCAATTAAAACGGCCATCGTTCTGGGACGATAGGCGTGCCTCGAAATTGGTGACTTCGGAGTCTAAATCCTGCATAAGGCTAACCCGATCAAAGGGAGAGAGAATTGCTCCACTAAACGGTCCTCTCCCCGGCCCAACGCCATTGACACCCCATGGCCCGAGTTTAACAACCTGCATCGAGCGGTGAAGGCGAGATGGCTTGGATGAATCAAGTCGCGTGATGCCCCCTCTTTCCATACGTGATGCAGCAATGATGCCGGAGCCCCATCCGAAATCATGTTCCAACTCGAGGGCTGCTATCCACATGTCCTCTTGATAAGGCTCTTGTGAAAGTGTCGCACTTTGTCTCTCCCCAGTTTGCGGTGTAACAAAAGCACCACCATCTGATCGAAGCGCTTTAATTGGAGGAATACCAATCACATATACCTGGCCAAGCGGGTGAGCTGCATTGCGACCATCGGAATCAATGGATTGATAGTAGCCTTGGAGCAGCAGCCGCGTCTCGTCGGACGGGGTCCATTGTAGGGAAACACGCCCGCCTTGACGGCGGTGAGAATTGATGTCTTCGGCGTTCGATGTACCATCAAGACACCCGGCCCCGGGCAGCAAAACAATCTCAGGGTTCGTTGTAGCAGGATCTACGCCATAACAGCTTGGGTCTGTGTTTAACTGCATGTTATCGATATAACCACCGATTTCTGAAGTGTAAGCAACACCTCGAACAGCCACATTTTCCGATAAAGGTATGTTTAACATTCCCTTAATACTATAGTCGGCATCGCCATCTGCCTTAGCGGCACCACTCATTGCCACCTTACCGTAGAGTGCTTCCGTATCTGGTTTATTGGTAATAATGCGGACAACGCCACTAACGGAATTGGCACCGTATTGAGTACCCTGAGGCCCGCGCAGCACTTCAACGCGCTGAATATCCCAAAGATCCAGATCTGCTTGGTTACGACCAAAGTCGCCTGCGCTGGAGCCTGTGCCAGTCATCGTTATATTGTCGTAGTACAGACCAACAGTGGATTCGCCCGGTAGATTGAGGCCTCGCACCATGTAACGTTTCTGTCCCGGCCCAACATCCAGAACATCAAGACCGGCTATCGAGCGTGAGAAATCAGTGAATTCGACAGCTCCCATTGACTCGAGAGTTTCGCCCGAAACGGCAACGATGCTCATAGCTATATCCTGTGCCGATGTAGCGCCGCGTTTGGATGCCGTAACGACAATTTCTTCTATTGCAGCGCTGCTGCTTTCTTGAGCAACCGCGAAATTTGTCGTTAATACGCTTAGCAGCACAAATGCCGAGGACATCACTGCCGAAAGACACAAACATTTACTTTTGATAGGCACGCTAATCTCCCCTGAAATTAAGTTATCAAGCTTTCTTATTGGCTTATTGGTTATTGTTCATTCATGTATAACACCTCACTGTGAGCGATTACAAGTGTAATTTTATAACCAACTGCCTATTAGGAAGCCTCCCCAAAGCCCCTTAAAAGGCTGTAAAGACCCAACCTAATACCTATTTATGATCCTCTCTTTTAGCCCTTCAAAAGCTTCAGAGTTAGGCGTATAACAGGCCTTCTTCGATTCAAAGAAATGGGCGGTCATGGAGGGCATAATGGACTAAGAAATATTATTAACCATCTGCAAGGTGAGTCTTCATTTAAAAGGTTAAGAATTGGCATTGGGCATCCTGGTAAGGAAAAAGATGTAACAAAATACGTTCTTTCAAAAGCTAGCAGAAAAGAGAGAGACTTATTAGAAATTCGTATGAAAAGCTCTTTGCAATCTATTGACTTAGCTATTAAGGGGCAATGGCAATAAGCTATGTTAAATCTACATACCTCTGAAGATGAAGAAAAATAACTTATGAGCTTAAAATGCGGAATAATTGGCCTACCTAATGTAGGAAAATCAACTCTTTTTAATGCCTTTACTTCTGCAGGAATTGAAGCCCAAAACTTCCCTTTTTGTACTATTGAGCTAAATAAAGGAATAGTTCCAGTACCAGATCCTAGACTTGTTTCTATAGCTAAAATAGTAAAACCTGAGAAGGTAATACCTACAACTACAGAATTCGTCGATATAGCAGGTCTAGTAAAAGGTGCTTCAGAAGGTGAAGGTTTAGGAAATAAATTTCTTTCTCATATTAGAGAAACGCAGGCAATTATTCATGTTGTAAGATGTTTTAAGAACGATGATATCGCTCATGTACATAATGAGATAGATCCAGTTATAGATCTAGAAACTGTTGAGACGGAACTGTTATTAGCAGACCTAGAAACTATTTCGAATGCAAAGCAAAAATTAGAAAAAGCTTCACGTAGTGGTGATAAAGAAGTTCTAGCTTCAAAAGAAAAACTTGAGATTCTTACAACTGACATGAACAAAGGCATCCTAGCTAGACATTCAGAGTTCTATATCAATAACGCTGATTATTTTAAAGAATTACAGTTAATAACCACCAAGCCATGCATTTATATAGCAAATGTTGAGGATGTAGAAAATGAAAATCCTTTGGTTGATCAATTGGTTCAATACGCACAATCTAATAACGCTCAAGTCCTAAAACTCTGCAATCAATTGGAAGCTGAAATAGCAGAACTAGATCAAGAAGAAGGAATAGAATTCTTAGAAGATCTAGGCATGGATGAACCTGGTCTTAATAAACTCATCAGAGCAAGTTATGAAATGCTTTCCTTGCAAACTTATTTTACCGCAGGAGTAAAAGAAGTGAGAGCCTGGACCATTAAATCTGGAGCTACAGCACCACAAGCAGCAGGTGAGATACATACTGATTTTGAAAAAGGCTTTATCAGAGCAGAGACAATCGGATATGAAGACTTTATTAACTACAGTGGCGAAGCTGGAGCAAAAGAAGCCGGAAAATTAAAATCTGAAGGAAGTGAATACATTGTTAAAGACGGTGATGTTATACATTTTAGATTTAATGTGTAATCGTTGCTCGATTTTATACCTACACACTCACGTAGTTGCTTCAGGGTATTCAGAGGCTAAGTAGTCCTTCCAGAGTTGATCTACCCAGGTATTGACCTCAGGATAATCAGACCATTTATGTACATCGAATGGCCTTGAGTGTTCTAGCTGCTTATTTGTTTTAGCTTTCACATCAGACCTCTTCTGGAAGTGTAATGTACTACAATAATCCTCCCCTTATTCAACAGCTTCTCTTTGTAGTTATAAAGCTTGTAAAAACCCGACCTAATTCTATTTATGATTCTCCCTTTTAAACACTTCAAAAGCTTCAAAATTAGGCGTATAACTAGTGTCTGATTAGGGGGAGTTAGTCAGAACTTATGTTTGTTCCTTTTTTGAAAAGAAATTTGAAATACATAAAAATTATTAAGCACTAACTTCATAAACTATGGAAATACCCATGAAAAAATTGCTTATATTTTTATTAATTTTGCCTACTACCATTCTTGCTGATTCAGAATCAGGTTCTAAGGCAATGGATCATGCACCCATCATTCTTGCTGATTCAGAATCAGGTTCTAGGGCAATGGATCATGCACCCATTGGTGTAGTAATGGTAAAACATTTTGGTGTAATGGCAGAACATTCTCACGAGCAGGGTGGATCTATGATTTCAGTAAGACAAGGTTATATGGAAATGTCTGGTAATATTTACAATGGCAACAGTATCTCTGTTGCTGATATCCTTGCCATGCCAAACCCTCTAGGAAACATGCCTACTAATCTTTCTGTTGTGCCTACAGATATGGAGATGAAAATGACTATGGTTGGTGCTATGTATACCCCAACTGACAAAGTCACTCTGATGGTAATGGGCATGTTTATGTCAAAAGATATGAATCTAAATACCTATCAATCTATGATGAATAGAGATCTTTTAGGAACCTTTAGCACTTCATCTAGTGATATTTCAGATGTTTCATTTAGTGCTTTAATAAAGTTAAAAGAAACCGGTACATCTAGATGGCATGGAGAACTTACACTACAACAATCCGTAGGAGATAATGACTCTAAAGATACAGTTTTAACTCCAATGGGCATAAATATGGAAATGATTCTTCCTTATGGTATGCAGTCAGGAGATGGAGCGTCCAGATTGGTGTTAGGTATTACTAATGTGAAAAAACTTAATGAAAGTATGGTTTGGGGTAATCAGTTGCGAGGAAAATTTGTAGTATCTGAAGACGATTGGTCATTTGGTGACCAAACCGAGTTTAATTCATGGTTGCAATACGAATTAAATCAATCTGTCTCTTTATCATCAAGATTAAAATTTTCTCATCAAGACAAAATTTCTGGCAATAATTCTATGATCAATGCCCCTGCTCAAACTGCAAATCCTGCAAACTATGGAGGCAAAGAATGGCATTTAGGTTTAGGAATAAATCTCTTAGCTCATCTGCTACCCGGAGAAAGTGATCGATTTGGTCTTGAGTTCCTCATTCCAATTCAACAAGAAAAAAATAACCTTCAAATGGAAACTGACCATCAGATCATATTTGGATACCAAAAATCCTTTTAATTGAAGCAGTGGAAAAAAAGATGAAAAATCATAAGATTTTGCCGTTTGGCTTGGGAATCTATCTGATTATTCTGTTTGCTTCTTCTGTCCAAGCTCAGGGATATAACGAAAATGAAGAGTTGGTGGTGGTGCTGCCCCCGATGAAGTTTGAGACGGCCTCTGCCCACTACGCTTATTTGTTAGAACAGGCTGGGGGAGGTACGCAACACACGGCGGCTACTATTCCTCAGTGGCCCGGATTGTGGGATACGGCGGGTAACACCATTGGCAAAACATTTCTGTTGGATCCGGAAGCGATTTTGGATGTGGATGATGAGCAGAAAGGGGGCCGGGTCCGTACGGGAATTTTGACACCTCCTTATGAACAAGCCTTTCAAGAGCGCAGGCAGGAAATGAGAGAGGCTGGTCAGCAGAAATATGATCGCCTGACCCATTGTGAATCACCGGGTTATCCGCGTTTCTTGCTTGAGCCCTATACCCGGGAATTTATCAATTTGCCGCATCAGTCTTGGCAGTTGAATGATCTTATGAATGAAAATAGGCGTATTTATATCGATCAAGAACATATCAATGTTTATGGTACCCATTCCTGGCTCGGCGATTCGATTGGGTTTTGGGATGGTGATCGCCTGATCACGAATACCGTTGATATTTTGCCCGTTGATTATTTTCGTGGTTTGCCGTTAACCAGCAATCAATTTGAATCGGTCGAAGTGTGGGAAATGAAAATTCTTGGAGATGGATCACAAAGGCTTGAAGTCCAAGTTACATTTTACGATGAACACTCTTTGCTCAAGCCAATTCATGCCGTTTATGCCTATAAGCCTGCAATGGTATTAATGGAGATCGGTGCCCGGATTCGCCAATGGGAATGTGAGACCAGCAGCAATTCTTACCTAACAGCTGATGGGGAGACGAATTTTCTGCTCCCAGGCGAACCGGGATATAAGGATGCACGAGGAGTAACCTTGTTTCCTCATCTTCCAGGCCAGTCTCGGGATCCGATTTATGAGACAGGCTTCGAAAATTAAAAAATTAAGTCGTCAACTTTACATCGTGCGAGCAAATACATGGGAAAGATTCTAGCCAGATTTTTAGTTACCGTGGGAATGGGTTTTTGTTTGGCGCAGTTGGTGCAAGCCCACCATTCCTTTGTCGCGGTGGATCGTAACGTTGAGCGCCTTATAGTCGGTACCGTAGCTCGGTGGACATTCAATAATCCTCACTCGTGGTTGTATTTGGATGTCGAGAATGAGGACGGTACCACGACGTTGTGGAGTTTTGAGGGATCTGGAGTCATCTCGCTTCTCAGAAAAAGAATTACAGGTGATACTTTTCAGCCGGGTGATCGGGTTACTTTTATGTATTGTCCGCTGAAAGATGGACGCCCTGGCGGACACCTCGGATGGGCGCAGTTAGACGATGGCTCGTTTATAGACCCTAGCGATGGTGGATGTGCTGGTGATGAGGAAACCATCGATCGATGGAAGGGGTGGCTTGAGCAAGGTTTTACATCCAAGGCCGAGGCTGAAGCGGCGGGTGTTGTCCTTTAGGGGCTAGGAAAAAAGATTCCCAGTGTCAGGATCCCAGCAGATTAAGCTGATGATTAGGGTTGGTTGCTCGGGCTCATCCACCCCTCAACGAGTGTCACCTGGTCCCAGTGCTCGGTGAATTTACCGTCCTCTACCCGAAAAGCTTCGAATGCAAATGCTTCGTAGGTATTAACAGGATTATCTGGGTCCGGCAGAGTGCCCCGGTATATTGCGGTTACTAGATCGTCCTCTGCCATAAGGATTATGGGATTGCGGAGCTGAATACCGCCGAGTTCAACAAGGCTAATATCGCGTTGCCGGGCTTCATCAATGGCTTCCAGCCAGGCTTGACGACCCGATGCGCCGGTGATCTCGCTCATCCGCAGAAAGCGAGGATTGTGCTGGATATAGTTGTCGGAAAGGAAACGTTCTGCGCGCTCCTCCCGAGTACCCGTAAATTCAAAAAAATCCAAAAGTAACTGCTTGTTCTGTTCAGATTCGCTTGGACTGACGCGCGTTGAATTTTTCTCCGTTGCTTGCGAGTGTGTCAGGCTGGGTATTCCCAACGTAATTATTAATAGCGCTAAAGTTTTTCGACAAATATTTTTAATCTTTTGTTCACTCCCAATGCTTCGTCTTACATGTGTTTAGAGTTGGGTGACCTTAATCTCAAAAAGAGATGGCCAATTCTTGCCCGTGACAAACAAACGCCGCGTTTCCTGGTCAAATGCAATACCGTTCATTACGTCTTCACTCCCTCGAGAAGAGCGCGGGTATAGATCGCTGAGATCTACCCACCCGAGAATTTCCCCAGTCCGCGGTGAGATTCGCGCGATTCGATCTTCATGCCAGATGTTGGCCCATATCTCACCGTCAACGTATTCAAGTTCATTGAGTTGGATGACCGGTAGATTGTTCTCTCTAACGCTGATGCGTTTGACAACATTGAAAGTCTCTGGGTCCAAAAAACGAACCGATGAAGAGCCATCACTGACGATCAGATGTTGGTTATCGTTGGTTAGACCCCAGCCCTCTCCGCTGAATCGAAATGTATTGACTACATTGAAAGTTTCGAGGTCATAAACAAATCCGATGCGACTTCGCCAGGTCAGCTGATAGAGTTGTTTGTCCAAGATCGTAATTCCTTCGCCGAAATAGTTCTCGCTAAGTTCCAAAATTTTTTCGATACGGCCGTTCTCAAGCTGGACTCTTCTCAAGGAGGAATTACCGTATCGCCCGGTGCTTTCGTATAGTTTCCCTTGATTGATGGCTAGGCCTTGGGTAAAAGCTGAGGGGTCGTGAGGATAAGTGGCAACTACTTCACCCTGCCATCGATCCGGATCCCGGGTCGAATCCAGTTGTGCCCAACCTATAAGTCCGAAAACGAGAAGTAGAAGGGCCCCAGCAGTCAACTTTCGGATGTCAGGTAATGTAAACATCTAGCATCTCAAGGTATTCAAGAAGTTAACCCTTGTAGGCAAGTTATTTTAAGACCAGTTCCCGGTGTGTTGAACGAGTACCGGTGCGTTCCGCGTTGCTGAATCAATGATAGCCTCCATCACGGCAATATTTTCGATTTTTTCTTCCCTTAAAAATGGATAACGGTCCCGCCCGGTAACTTCGTCTGCAAATGCTTCAAGATTGGCCCTTACAGTATCAATATTCCGGAATTCCTTTGCCCGAACTGGTTCGCCGGAAGCGCTTACTTTCAACTCGGTGATCCCGTCCTGTCCAGGGTGCGTATCGGATCGCGTTTCTGCCCAAGCCTTTGATCCGAAGACGTGAAATCTAACGAATAGGGGTGTCGACATGATGGCATTTAGATAGGCAGTGAGACCGCTCTCAAAGATCAGCTGAACAGAGATCACATCCCCCGAAACACGGGTGCCGAGTCGACTCGTGGACTGAGCAAAGACTTCCTTTAT
Organism: uncultured Gammaproteobacteria bacterium; assembly: GCA_913041665.1. Taxonomy (GTDB): domain Bacteria; phylum Pseudomonadota; class Gammaproteobacteria; order Steroidobacterales; family Rariloculaceae; genus CAJWKT01. The sequence continues at coordinate 22,717 of CAJWKT010000017.1, forward strand.
AGGCCCGAATAGATGGATAAAAATATCGGTTAAATGGATGCCCATCGAACTTAGTACTGGAATAGGTGATTCATTTTTTGAATTACGCCAGTTGTCAGGTTCAACTTCCGCTAAGATGTCGTGGCTAAAATTGGCTTCGACGTGCATGATCGTGCCCAGCTCGCCGGTTTCTATTAGGCGTTTTATTTCTTTTATCGCGGGTTCGAATCGACGCATGTGTCCCACCCCCAGAGTCACCTTAGCCGTCTCACAAGCCCGTATGGCACGTTCAGCGCCCTCGGCACTAAGCGCCAATGGTTTTTCTACAAATACATGTTTACCGGCAGCTGCGCAAAGGATGATTTGTTTTTCGTGCAGTGAATGGGGTGTCGCTAAAATCATTGCCTGCACGTTTTTATCTTCTAGTGCATTCTCTAAATTGGAGGAGACTCTTAAGTGTTTTTCCGCCGCCATTTCTTCCAGTATTTCAGCGCGGAGATCAATAACCTTAATGATGGCAATTTTCTTACTCAAGCCGTGAATGCTGTCGACGATGCGCAGGCCCCACCATCCGAGGCCAACAATGGCTGCGCAGACCGGCTTGTTAATCACGTTGCAGGGGCGTCTACACTCTCGACGATGGAGATCTCTACCTCACCGACTCCGTTCAATCGAAATTGTCTCGGGCCCTGATAGTCGGGGGATTCGTAGCATGCTTTAGCCTGCTCCAGTGAAGGGAATTCTATGATGACATAGCGCGCGAATTTTTTAGGCCCCTCTAGGGTTTGATAATGTCCCCCACGGGCCAGAATTTTCCCGCCGAACTTGGAAAATACGCCTGGTAGCGGATCGGTGTATTTTTTGTATTCAGCCGGATCGTGGATGTTTCCCCGTGCAATCCAATAGGCAGACATGTCTTTTCCCCCTAGGTTAAATTCTCACAGAACTGCATGACAAGCGCTCGCTTAGATGTGCAGATGTACCGATCGACCGGCTACTTTTTATGCAGCTTTCTGCTCTAAAATAGCACTGAGAACTTTTTCAGAAGTTGCTGGCAGGGAGGTGATCCGGACGCCGACCGCATCGTAGATTGCGTTCATAATCGCCGCTGCGGTGGGTACCGCCGTGGGCTCACCAGCGCCCTTTGCTCCGAAGGGCCCGGTAGGATCATAGTTATCAACCATCTCCACCTCGAGCTCGGGCATATCCAAACTGGTTGGCATAATGTAGTTGGTCAAATTTGGATTCACCTGTTTGCCATCCTTGAATAGGATCTCCTCTTGCAGTGCGAAGCCGACGCCCATCGAAATACCACCCTGAATCTGGCCTTCCACCAGCATCGGGTTGATAGGAGTACCGCAATCGTGGGCGGCGACGATGCGTAGGACTTCGACTTCTCCAGTTTCATCGTCCACTTCCACATCAGCAATCTGGGTTGCGTAAACGTAAGTGCTGAATGGCTTCCCCTGGCCTGTTTCTGGGTCCATTTCCACCGTGGGCGGGTTATAGGAACCACTTCCGATGGCGGGACGGCCGATTACGATCTCACTATGGTGAGCTACTTCTCCGATCGTTTTGTATTGTTGCGGAAATCCCAGTACCTGAATTTTCCGGTCGCGCGCTTCAAGCTGTTCCGGCTTGACATTAAGCATTGGCGCAGCGGCCTCGAAAAGGATCTCCCGGGCCTGTTCGGCCGCTTTGATGACTGCATTTCCCGTAACGTAGGTTGTCCGGCTCGCGATCGCCCCGGTGTCCATCGGTGTCGTATCGGTATCCGCGGAAACAACATGCACGTCGTCAGTGGCTATCCCCAATGCTTCTGCCGCTATCTGACCTAAAACGGTAAGTGCCCCCTGGCCGGTCTCCACGGTGCCCGTTAGAAGAGTGGCCGTACCATCAGTGTTTACCTTGACGGTGGCGGCGCTGGGATTTGCCGCGACCGTAAATCCGATCGGGTACCACATGCAGGCCATGCCACGACCCCGTTTTTTCATTTTGTCGACTCCTTCCAGCCAAAGCGTTCGGCAGCCTGCTGCAAAGATTCCTTTATTGCCACGCTCTGTAGGAGTTGTCCGGTTGGGCTTACGGAACCCTCGTTGAACGCATTGCGAAGCCTCATTTCCAATGGATCAATTCCGAGCGCGTGAGCCATATCGTCCATATGGGATTCGTAAGCAAAGCATACCTGGGGTGCTCCGAATCCTCGCATGGCACCGGTGGTGGTCTTATTGGTATAGACAGCGTGGGCTTCTACAAGCAGGTTTGCAATATCGTAGGGTCCCGCCGCAAGGATCCCTCCCTTCCCTAGGGTGGTGGATGTCCAAGAGCAGTAAGAGCCCCCGTCGAGCACCAGCCGTATTTTGCGGCCAAGAATTTGACCGTCTTTTTTAACACCGGTCGTGTAGTCCATGACAAAAGGATGTCTGGTTGTTGAGGAAATAAATTCGTCCCCGCGTGTAAAGGTTCCCTTAACTGGGCGCCCTGTTTTTTTCGAAAGAATGGCCAGAATAGGCTCAGTCGTGATCTCATTTTTGCCACCAAAATTACCGCCGACGATCGTTCCGACGAGGCGGATTTTGTTCATGGGCTTGCCTAGGGTTCGAGCCAGATCGTCGCGTCCAAGGGTAATCCTGCCAAGACTGGAATATATAGTCACTCGGCCGTTGGCGTCCCACATAGCTACAGATGAGTGGGGTTCTAGAGGCACATGTTCGACCATCTGGGTTTTAAATTGTTTGTGAAAAACTTGATCCGATTTTTTTAGGGCTTTTTCGACATCACCCTTTTTAATTGTTTTGCTTGCATAAATGTTGCTACGCGGCGCGTGTACCTTGGGCGCGTCATCCTTTATCGCTTCCAGTGGATCAAAAACGGCGGGCAGGGGCTTGTACTTGACTTTAATCTTAGAGAGCGCGTCGGAAGCCTGCTGTTCCGTTAGGGCTGCTACCGCAGCAACGCCGTCCCCCGCGTGGCGAACGATTTCATTCGCCAGTACTGGCTGATCCTGTAAAGTCGGGCCAAATGAGTTAACTGGTATTTCAGCACCGGTCAGGGTGGCCAGCACGCCGGGCATAGTTTCCGCCTCACTGGTATCAATGCTCAAGATTTTTGCGTGAGCATGTTCGCTACGCAGGATTTTGGCAAAGATCATGTGAGGAAAGGTCATGTCGTCGATGTATTGGGTCTGACCTAGGCCGTGTAGACGTCCATCCGGGCGGCTCGCACGCTGACCCACTGCGGGCGTGCGCAGACGAATCTCTGACTCGGGGAGATCCAGCGGATAAACCACCGGCTTATCAACCGGTACCACCACTGGTTTGAGAGCCGGCTTAGCAGGAACTTTAAGGTTGTCAGGCGCAGTGAGATCTTCGATTTCGCTATCTTTGACCTTGCTTTCGAGAACTTCCTTGGTCTTGGTTGCCATTTGCCTATCCTCTTTTCAACTTGCTTGAGCGACGGTCAAGATTTAGCTTCCGCTGTGCTCATAATACGACCGGCGTCTAAAACAGCTTCAATGATTTTTGTGTAGCCCGTACATCGACAAAGGTTCCCAGAGAGTGCGTCCCTCACCTCGAATACGGTGGGTTCCGGGTTTTTATCCAGAAGAGCTTTTGCTGAAATGATCATCCCAGGTCCACAGAAGCCGCACTGTAGCGCTCCTAGCTCTTCGAATGTTTCCTGGAGTGGGTGCAGTTGTTCCGAGCTCGCCAGTCCCTCTATGGTAGTCACTTCACGACCACTAGCCCTGCCCGCCAGCATCAGACAGGAATTTACAGACTTACCATCCACAATAACCGTACATGTACCGCAGTCACCCACATCGCATCCTAGTTTTGCGCCAGTGAGGTTCAGATGTTCCCTGAGTAGCTTTAACAGCGTTGTCTCTGGTGAGACGTCAGCTGATCTTATTTCTCCATTCACCTTAAGTTTCACGATCATGACCGGGGCCTCTGTTTAGTGTTCACTAGCGATTTCGGTGGATCGCTTCAAAGCACGATACGTCAGTGTTTGAACCAAGTGGCGCCGGTAATTTGCAGAGGCGCGAAAATCATCAATGGGTTTGATTTCACTAACGGCAACTCGTGCCGCTTCCAATAAGTTTTCTTCGTCTGGTTTTTTTCCGTCTAGGGAAGCTTCAGCCTTTCGCGCAAACATTGGTGTCGGCGCCACGGCACCCAACGCAATGCGTGGTTCAGCCACTGTCCCGTCATCGTTTAAGTACAGTGCCGCAGCCACATTTACCAGAGCCAAAGCCTGGCCCTTGCGAAGACCGAATTTAATGAAATGTGACGGTTTTCCAAGGTTTTTCTTAGGGATCAATATTTCAACAAGCAATTCGTGAGGCTCAAGTATTGTTTTTCTGGGTCCCACGAAAAACTTTTCCAGGGGAACGCTACGTTTACCGTCTGACCCAGCTATAGTCACAATAGCGTCCAAGGCTAATAGGGACGGTGCGCTGTCCGCGGAAGGTACGCAGGTTACCAAGTTGCCTCCGATGGTTCCTAGGTTTCTGGTTTGTACTGCGCCTACAGTGTGGGATGCGGCTACTATTTCTGGCGTCATCTGATTCACGATCGGAGACGCCATGAGTTCTGAAAAAGTCACCATACTGCCGATTCTCAGGCCTTCCTCTGTTTCTCCGATACCGCCAAATTCCGGTAGCTGGGATACATCCACCAACAGATCAACATCGCCTGGTGCATGCTTTAGGTCTACGACTAGGTCCGTCCCACCAGCGAGTGCGCGGGCACGGGCAGTATTTTCAGCTAATAACACCACTGCCTCCTCTGCTGAGGATGGAATAATGTAGTCCAAGGGTTTCAAGATTTCCCCATTAATTCAGATAGTTATCCTAAGTGCCCTTAATGATAACATAGTATAATGGTGCGCTGTCGCGTTTATGTTCCCCTGCGGAATTCCTCATTTAGGGCACCTCGGATTCTGGCGACGGCAACCGGATCGGGCTGCGTCGTCATGCGACTAACGATCAACGCGACCGGGACGTTCACGACCAGACCCC
>CAJWKT010000018.1 GCA_913041665.1 uncultured Gammaproteobacteria bacterium
ATAGTAGCCCTCCACAACTTGGCCGCTCTCACGTAGTGCTTTATCAACCGTGGTTCCCCGAGCAAGCGCAAGGCCGAATCGTCGATTTCGCGATTGATCATCAGTGCACGTGAGCACAAGATCGCCCGCACCGGAAAGGCCCATGAAGGTATCTTTTTGGGCACCTAAAGAGACTCCCAGGCGTATCATTTCAATAAGGCCCCGTGTAATCAGCAAAGCGCGGGAGTTGGCCCCGAAGCCAAGTCCATCCGAGATTCCGGCGCCAATGGCTAAGACATTTTTGGTTCCGCCCCCTACCTCAACTCCGACCATGTCGGTGGATAGGTATGTGCGAAAATTATCAGTAGCAATCGATTTTGCTAAGTGCAGTGCATAGGCCTCGTCTTTTGAGGCGATCGTTACAGCGCTGGGCAATTGCGCTCCGACTTCAGCAGCAAATGTCGGACCAGAAAGTACTGCCGTGAGAACCTGCGCCGGCATAACTTGCTCAACTACTTGGTGTGGTAGTAGCCCTGTCTCAGGTTCTAGCCCTTTAGTAGCCCATGCGAGGGATTTCACTGGTATCTGGCATGCATCAAGACGCTCTAAAGTTTCTCGGAACGCATGGCTTGGGACCGCGATGAGTATGTCTTCGGAACCAGTGAGCGCGTCTCTGAGCTCGGTGGTGACATTGAGTGCGTCAGGAAAATCTACGCCCGGCAGATACGTTGTGTTAGAGCGTTGCTGAGACATTTTCTTAATCTCATGCGTTTCTATGCCCCACATCACTATGTCTCTACCCGCGCGAGCGAGCTGAACGGCCAGCGCGGTCCCCCAAGAGCCAGAGCCAAGCACCGCGATTCGGCTTTTGGCACTAATGAGGTTCCCCAAACGTACCCGCTAAAGATTGCCCGCCCACGCTACCGTCATCAGAAGCTTGCTGTTTTAAGGCCTGGGCGTATAGGGCGTCGAAGTTGATCGGCTGAAGCAGAAGCTGTGGAAATCCGCCCTTAGACACCACTGTAGCTACAGCCTCGCGCGCGAAAGGGTAAAGGGCCCCAGGGCAATAGCTGCCTACCAAGGTACGACATTCGTCGGTTTTGTAGCCTCGAATCAAGAAGACCCCAGCTTGCTGTAACTCTACTAAAAACAGCGTCTGATCTTTATCTTTCGCCTCAACCGTCAGAGTTAAGATGACCTCATGCAAGTCAGGTGCTATTTCCTTTGCGCTGGACTTGATGTTGAGTTGAGTTTGGGGCGCTATGTTTTTTGAGAAAATATCTGGAGTGCGGGGGGACTCAAAAGAGATATCCTTGACATATATCTTTTGCAACACAAGTTGCTTGCCCGTGTTCTCATGAGGTGTGTCTGGAGGCTTAATCGTCATTTAGTTGTTTTTCATCACTCGGAGATGTGCGATACAAGCTCGTCAAAAGGTTATCTAGCTCACCACTTCTGTCCAGCTCCCTTAGGTCTTCAAAGCCGCCGATATGTCGCTCGCCTATAAAAACCTGGGGCACTGTTCGTTTTGCGCTGCGGCCAATCATTTCTTGACGGCGTTCTGGGTCTAAAAGAATATTGATCTCTGTGAAGTCCGCACCCTTGGTTCGTAAAAGACTTTTCGCGGCTACGCAATAACCACAATTTGAGGACGTGTAGATCACGATATCTTCAGTGCTTTTCCTGGGCTCATTCATTTTACGAGGGGGTAATTTTCTCCTTGCCAGCCTCTGAGCCCATCTTTAAGGCTAAAAACTTTCTCACAGCCTGTTTTGCGCAAAAGATTTACGGCTTTACCAGAGTTTGCTCCAGTATCACAGACCGTTAAAAGCACCTTCTTTTTGTGTTTAAGTAGTTTGTCTGGAAGCCCTGCCAACGGGATGTTTCGAGCATTAACGATATGCCCAGTCTCATAGGCATCAGTGTTCCTCACGTCAACAACTATTGCGCCTTTATTAATTAATTTTACCGCATCAGTTGCAGAGACTTGTGTAATTCCCCGGGCTTTCAGCCTCAATTCATAGAACATTACGGCGCCCCAGGCCCCAAACAGGCCGAGGACGAGATAGGGATGATTTCCAGTGAATTCGGCCAGTTGGCCCATAGTGATGATATTGTTTTAGTTGCGGCGCGGCATTATAGCAGCCAGTCCATTTCCCTCAGGGTGCTTAGTGAATAAACTGTTTCTTCAGGGATGTTTGTACACACAATGATTCAACGGCTTGTTTTGATTTTTTTGATTAGCACGCAAGGCTGGGCAATGCTAGTGGCTTGGGGGCAGACTGAAGAAGGGCGGGCGTTGCAGGGGGTGCTTAGGGAACTCCAAGAGCTTGAGGGCCGCGTTGCAAAGCAGCAGGAAGGCCGGGAGGAAGGCTATCGGCGTTTGCGCTCAGTAGAACTGGAAATTTCTGATGCATCTAGGCGGCTAAGTGAGTTGCGTGCGCAAAAAATCACCGCGGCTGCACGAAGGGAGAGCCTGTCCAGAGAAGCTCGAGCGACCAAGGATCGATTAGACCGGGAGCGTGACCAGTTGGCGGAACAGGTTCTAGTCACTTACCTGTTGGGACGCCAGGAAAGGCTTAAACTGCTTTTCAGTCAGGAAAGTCCGCCCAGACTCGGCCGTATGTTGGTGTATCACGACTACCTCAACACAGCTCGTAGTATGCGTATAAATGTTGTTACTAGAAATATCGACACTCTAGCCCAGCTTCTTAGTGAGGCTGATGAAATAGCTTTGGTCTTACTGGAACTAGAGCGAGCCCAGGGGGAGGCGCTTAAAAGACTCGAGGATGCGCGGGAAGAGCGGGAGTTTATGCTCGTCCGTATGGATGAAGCGATTCGTCGCTCTAGTGGGAAGATTGACTGGCTTGAGGAAGAAGCGCAGCGGCTGAGCGAGTTAGTTGCAAAAATACAAGATCGCCTAGAGGTTTTTTCTGAAAGCGAGAGATCCTCCTTTTCAAGTACAAAAGGATCCTTAGGCTGGCCCGTAGCGGGCTCATTACTACGGGATTATGGGCAGCCCCGCGCGGGCGAAGATCTAAAATGGAATGGCGTGTTGCTACAAGCCCCGCTTGGTGTGCCAGTAAGCGCTGTTTACTACGGGCGAGTGGTGTACGCGGACTGGCTGCCCGGACTGGGTTTGCTGATCATTGTTGACCATGGTGGGGACTATATGAGTCTTTATGGTCATAACGAAACGATTTTGACTGAGCTAGGGGCGCGAGTCAGTTCCGGTGAAACAATCGCCCTTACGGGACAGTCGGGGGGGCAGGCTCAACCGGCACTCTATTTTGAGATCCGCCACAACGGTGAGCCCCTCAATCCTCATTCTTGGATTGAGGCGAGGTAGGGCGAGTGTTAACAGGAAATCCGCAGAAAAGGTTCTCGATATCTGCATTTTTTGGCCTATGCTAAGGTGAGTAAATTAGATGGGCAGGCCCTTTAGAAGAAAGATGTTTTCAAATTTGAGAAATATTTTTGGCTTACTGGTAGGCGCAGCTATGGGTGCAATTATATTTTTTGTAAGCATTTTCTTTTCCCAACACAAGATCTCATTTTCGGAGGATAGATTTGAGGCTGTCGATGAAATGCGGGCTGTGACTGAAGTTATGGAGCGGGTACGCCATGAATTTGTTGACTCCGTAGCCGATGATGTACTCATAGCGGGAGCTATCCGGGGGATGCTTTCAGAGCTAGATAAACACTCACACTATCTCACTGCAGAAGAATATGCAGAGATCCAGAGAAATTCAGCTGGCAGTTACACGGGCGTGGGACTGAATGTTTCTCTCGAAGGTGGCCAGGTTACGGTGGTTGCACCACTGGAGGGGACTCCAGCACAACGCGCAGGAATTCTCCCGCTCGATGTGGTGATCTCAGTGGACGACATGGCTGTAGACGGGGAGGATCTAGCGGAGACAGTCAAGCGTTTTCGCGGCGTCCCAGGTACGGCTGTAACGGTTGACGTGCGCCGCGAAGGAGAGACAGAAACGCTACATTTCTCATTGACACGTGCCAATATTCAAGCGACGACTGTTTATTCAGAGTACTTAGGTAATGGTTATGGCTACATCAAATTGACTGGGTTCTCTGACAGTACCGCTTCAGAGCTTGGGCGCGCAGCTGATCATCTAATACAGCGCTCAAAACCAAGTTTACTGGGGGTCGTCTTAGACCTGCGTGATAACGTCGGTGGCGTACTTGGGGCCGCAGTAAAAGTAGCCGATGCCTTTTTAGATGAAGGGTTAATTGTCCGTGGTAACGGACGAATGAGGAGCGGCCGCTTTGAAGAGTTTGCTACCCGAGGGGATATCCTAGGGGGAGCGGAATTAATTGTATTGGTAAATGGTGGTTCGGCGTCGGCATCCGAGATTGTGGCCGGGGCACTTAAGGACCATAAGCGCGCGCACCTAATAGGGGAAAGAACCTACGGTAAGGGTTCGGTCCAAACCGTTATGCCCTTAACTAACGGGCGGGCAATTAAAATCACAACGTCACGGTACTTCACTCCGTCGGGGAACATTATTAATGGTACTGGCATTGAGCCTGACATTTTGGTTTTTGCAGGGCCTGTAAGGGCCCGTTACAGTGAAAATAGCAATTTTGATCTGGTACATGACGATAACCAGCTGCAAGAGGCTTTGCGTACTATAGGTTTTAATTCCCTGGGCACCGAATGACCAAGGGCTGTCCAACTCAACTGAGGTGGCTAGCAGTGACTCTGGTTGTGGCTATTTGGGCAATCTCTCTTGCATTGCCGGCTCTGGCAGTCGAGGGAGCGGGCGTACTCACTGGCTGGGACGTTTTGAAGGTCGGTTGGCAAGGGATCGGAGTTAAGTTATTGGCCTGGTACGCTAATCCGCTGTTTGCTGTTGGGGTAGTGGCTTTTGCTGGACGCCTCTTTGGGTTCGCTGGAGTAGTATCAGGCTTCGGGTTAGTGCTTGCTCTCACAAGTTTTGCCGCGCGCGAGATTGCAGCGGGATCAGGATTTCCGCTGCCGACCCTTACGCTGAAAGTCGGATTTTTCGTCTGGCTGGCCTCTTTATGCATCTTGCTAGTTATTTCTTGGCGCTGTTGGGCTCTAGCTGCGGTGGAAAAGACGCAATCGAATGGCATGCGGGGGATTGACCACCATGGTGGTGGCCCGTAGAGTGACGCTATCGCCGTTAGGCGATGCCTTGGAAACGATTGGCTGGGAATAGTAGTGGGGTACCTCGTGGTCCTGCTCAGAACAGTAAAAGAAGCCGATCGGACTAGTGCCCGATCTAACACCGTTGGTCGGTGCACTACAATTGATAAACGGCGTGAGAGTTTTTTGATGAATATTTATGTTGGAAATTTGTCTTATACGCTTAGCGAAGAAGTGCTAAGGGATGCTTTTACTGAACATGGTGAAGTGACATCAGCCAAGATCCTTCAGGATCGTGATACGGGTCGGTCCAGAGGATTTGGCTTCGTTGAGATGCCAAATCAGAGTGAAGGTGAAGCGGCTATCAGCCAGCTTAATGGACAAGATCTTGATGGGCGCGCGCTTCGTGCAAATGAAGCACGGCCCCGCCCACCTAGAGATTAAGACTGTCTATATGCCCTAGGGAGATCCTTGAGCGTGGATCTGCCCCCGGGGTTTAGCTTACCCCCGGTCTGCATGCCTATTGATGGGAGTTAGCCTGCTGTTTGATGAGGAACTGTGATGTTTGTTTTGTGTCGCTTAGATATTTTTGGCCTTGGGGTCTTTGTCTTTACTGTTTGCGCATGGGCACATCATTCCCACCAGAATTATATAAGGGCCGAGTATGTGCAGTTCGAGGACACGGCTCGCGAACTGCACTGGAGCGGCAACCCACCACGTGCAACACGTACATCAGATTGAGAAAGGTTGCGCCCGTAGCTCAGCTGGATAGAGCGTTCGCCTCCGGAGCGAAAGGTCGGGGGTTCGAGTCCCTTCGGGCGCGCCACCGGTAGCCAACTGAGCCGATGATTATTAAAAACGAGAAAGACGTCACGCAGGCCGTTCTTGAAGTCATGGAGCGGACCACAGACCCTCGGTTTCGAAAGATCATGGCCTCGCTCATTGAGCACCTGCACGGATTCGTCAGGGACGTCGAGTTGACAGAGAAAGAATTCCGAGCCGCGACAGAGTTGCTCAACGATATCGGCCAGCAGAAAACTGATACCCACAACGAGATGGTGTTAATGGCGGGCTCCTTGGGAGTTTCTTCTCTGGTATGTTTGCTGAATAATGGGAATGACGGTCAGCCTGAGACCAAGCAATCTATGCTTGGCCCGTTCTGGCGACTGAATTCGCCAAGAACAAAAAATGGAGAGTCAATTGTACGTTCGAAAACACCAGGTTCCTGCATGTTCGTTGACCTGTGTTACGTGGACACGGATGGGGCTCCGCTTGCGGGCGTTGAGGTTGATGTCTGGCATGCATCCACGGTTGGGCTCTATGAGAGTCAGGATCCCACGCAGGCCGACATGAATCTGCGCGGCAAGTTCACTACCGACGAGACCGGTCATGTCTGGTTCGGCTCTATCAAGCCTTCCGGTTATCCGATACCGACGGACGGCGTGGTGGGAAAGTTGCTGGCGGCGCAAAATCGGCATCCCTTTCGCCCAGCACACCTCCACGCGTTGGCTTTCAAGGAAGGGTTTAAGACACTGACCTCACAGATTTATTCTGAAAATGATGAGAAACTCGAATCAGATGTTCAGTTCGGGGTCACGGAGGCGCTCATAGCGAGATACCAGCGCCATGATGAGCCGCACCCTGAGGAATCCTCGGTTAAGATACCTTGGTACACTATGGATTGCACGTTAGTTATGGAGCACGGTAAGGCGGAGTTGCCTGCACCGCCGATCAAGTAGAAATACTGGTTATTATTAATTCATTTTTTCCTATTCCGCGATTCTTCCTCTTGCCATAACAAAAGTCGGATCCAGCATGGTATCGATGTTCTCCAATGGGTTTTCAGTATAAGCAACCATATCGGCGGATTTACCCATCTCGAGCGTTCCTATCTCCTCTGACAACCCCAGCAGGTCAGCGCCGTTCACTGTTGCGGCAATGAGTATGTCTTTTTCGGCCATGCCCGCGCTTTTTAGCAAAACCATTTCGCGTTTGCTTGCCATGTGTTTATCACCACTAAAATCTGTGCCTAGCGCTATTTTGACTCCGGCTTTGTATGCCTGGCTTAGGCCCTTAATAGTCTGTACCCCTACCACACTTGCCTTGGCAACAACGCTTGGGGGAAATTGGGTGTCTGGTTTTGCTGCTTCTTTTACTGCCCACTCAGCTACAGACAGGGTAGGTACTAAGTATGCTCCGGATTCTTTAAATAGTTCTATGCTCTCGTCATTCAGGTAGCTGCCGTGTTCAATACTGTCGACCCCTGCACGCAGTGCCGCGTTGATACCGTTGGTACCATGTGCATGGGCTGCAACTTTGCGCCCCATCGAATGTGCGGTTGCAACGATCGCCCTTTGTTCTTCATCTGAAAATTGTTGGTCGACTCCGGCCGCTATGTTGCTCATGACGCCGCCCGTTGCGACATACTTGATTAAATCTGCTCCGTTCTTGATTTGTTGGCGCACCGCACGTTGACAGTCACCTATTCCGTCACAGATTGATGAGCCGCTTTCGATTAAACCGGGTTTATAACCGTTCGTATCTCCATGCCCGCCGGTGGGAGAAATGGAGTCGGTTGCTACCAGCATGCGCGGTCCATGAATTGCGCCATTTTTAATTCCATCTCTCAGCCCGATAACAATATTTCGGTCACCCCCGACGTTTCGAATAGTGGTATAACCCGCAAGTAATTTATTGCGGGCGTTGGGAACTGCCATCACCGCGCGCTCCGCTTCTGATTTGTAAAGAATATCGAGACGGGAATCCCTTCGATCAGAGTCTCCTGTAATGTGTACGTGGGCATCGATCAGTCCTGCCATCACAAAATGTTCGGATAGATCGATTACTGAGACAGTATCACCATCGGTAATGTTGATATCGGATTTCGCAGAGTAACCAGATTTTATTTCCAGAATTTCACTGTCTTTGACGATCACCGATTGGGTGTTGAGAGGTTTATCACGGGCATCAAACAGAAGTGTTCCAGCGTGAATAATTTTATATTCACTCGCAAAGAGGGAAACACTTAGACTTAGACACACCGAAAACATTAATGTGTTTAGACATAATTTTTTGATTCTTAACATAACTCCCCCATCAGTAGCTAAAGTATTAGAATAATTTTTTTATCGTTCATTTTATTGTAAGCCCCTCTTTCCCTTTCGGTCCGGTACGCTCAAGTCCAGGCGAACAGCAAGGGGTGGTTTTTTCCAGACTCATTCTAAATCACCGAGCAGGCCCTGCTCGCGGTACCGGTTCAGAAGATCATTATCGTGGGACGGTACGATAATGATCCCATGGTGATCCATGAGCTGTTTGATCCAAATGAGTTGGGCCATAATCGCTTGTCGGTTTTCTCCGATGCGTTCGCTGGTGGCCTCGGGACGAAGGGTGGGCCCGGCCACATTTTCAAGCAGCCAGCCGATATCCCCGATAAAAAGATATTCCTCATTATTAGCCAAACGTGTGTAAACCATTTGGTGGCCCGGTGTATGACCGGGTGATTTGACCAATACCATGCCTGGAGCCACCGGCAGGTAACGATCATAGTCGACAATCAGGTAGTGGCTACTGTCTCCAGAGGCTAAACCGATTTCAGGGAGCTGGGGATTGGTCAGAAGTGTTTCGACCTGCGCCTTGGTCAACAGGGTTTTTAGCGCAAGCTCGTCGCGGTAGTTGGATCGTAAAACACCAGCAATGTGATCCCCGTGTTCATGGGTAACAATGATTAGGCTAGCTCCACGTAAAGCTTGCTGGACCAGTTCGTTTTTCTCCGGCCAGAAAGGTTCTTCTCGTCCAAAGCCATAAAAACTATGCACTGTTTCGTCCATTCCAGTATCGATCATGACTGAAGCAGATGGATACAACACCTGAAAGGCGGTGCGTGCAGAAATGAATGGCTCATCGCTGCCGCCTTCTATAACTGCGGCATAGGTTCGGTGACTTTCAGCGATTTTCGTGAAATTAATGGAGACCGGTGAATTCCCCGGAATTATTTTAGCGGTTTCACGGATACGCTCGAGCAGATCCTCGTTGTAAGTGACTAGAGGGCTAACTGAACTATTCAGCTGGGCTTGGGCTGAGGTGAGTGCAAGCGCCCAGATTGCAGCTGAGGCAGCTGCTTTGAGAATATGATGCCTATACATGGTCCGCTATTTCATATTTTTTTTATTTATGTGCAAAATACCGCTCTCCTGAGGCTAAGCTGTGGATTGAAATCCATCCGCCCACTGATTGATTGTAAGTTCGTCTTGGATCAACACAAGAGGTGTCCGTGAATACTCATAAGAACTATTTACTAATTGTAGCTGTACTTGTAGTTACTGGCTGCGGGCTGGAGCCTGGGCCTGAAACACAGGCCCCGCCCTTAACCACAGCCAGGGATGGGCTGCTGGAAGAATCTGCCTCGGAGAGTACATACGCGGAGTGGCCGACCTATAGTGGTAACTTGGCAGCTCAGCGCTATTCCGAATTGGAGCAAATCAATCGCGATAACATCGGCGATCTGAGAATCGCTTGGCGGTGGTACACGACTAATTTTGGACCTTACCAAGAGCGTAGAAACCAAAACACGCCGCTCATGATTAACGGCGTGCTGTATGCCACTGCTGGCGCTACACGCAATGTGGTAGCACTCGATCCGGTAACGGGCGAAACGCTATGGATGTGGCGTCCCAACGAAGGGGGGCGTTTCGATAGCGCACCTCGCAAAACCTCTGGTCGCGGCATCGCATACTGGAGCGACGGTAACGGGGATGAGCGTGCGTTCGTAGTAACGCCCGGATTTCATCTGGTAGCACTCGACCCGGCTAGCGGACGCCAGTTGCCCTGGTTTGGCGAGAACGGAGTTGTGGATCTGATGCAGGGTGTACGAGGGACCGTAAATGAAGATTCCAGCGTCGGCTCAAGCTCACCCGCTATGGTAATCGGAGATGTAGTAATCGTAGGGCCCGCCCATGCTGTAGCCATGCGCCCCCCTTCCAAGGAGAACATAAAGGGTGATGTCCGTGGGTATGATGTCCGTACCGGAGAGTTGTTGTGGACCTTTCATACCATTCCCGAGCCGGGCGAGCCGGGCTACGAGACATGGTTGGAGGGGTCTGCGGAGTACACTGGAAACGCGGGTGTGTGGGCGCCGATGTCTGCGGATCCCGAACTCGGTACCGTATATCTACCTGTAGAGGCCCCGCTAAGCGATCGCTATGGCGGCGAACGCCCGGGTGATAACTTGTACGGCAACGCGTTGGTTTGCCTAGACGCTCGCACCGGGGAGATTGTTTGGTACTACCAGCTTATTCACCACGACATTTGGGATTGGGACAACCCGACCGCACCTATTTTAATGGATATCACCGTAGACGGCCGTCTGATCAAAGCCGTGGCACAGATAACTAAACAGGCATTTGTTTATACATTTGATCGAGTGACGGGCGAGCCGGTTTGGCCAATCGAGGAGCGGCCCGTGCCCAGCTCCGATGTGCCCGGTGAGCGAACGTCTCCGACCCAGCCGTTTCCAACAAAGCCGCCGCCATTCGACCGTCAGGGCTTTTCCGAAAATGATCTGATCGATTTTACCCCTGAACTTAGAGCCCAGGCTCTGGACGCTATAAAGATTTTTCGGACGGGCTCGTCGCTGTACTCACCGCCTTCGCTAGCGGAGGACCCTGATGGCACGAGGGGCACACTCCACCTACCAAGCGCGACAGGAGGGGCCAATTGGGAAGCGGCTTCCTTTGATCCCGAAACGGGCATTCTTTATGTGGGCTCGTTCACTAGACTAACTGTTGTGTCCCTGACCCAGGAACCGGATTTTTCCGATATCCGATACATTGCCGGTGGCGGTGCGCCCCTGCCGCTGATCGAAGGGTTGCCTTTGGTGAAGCCACCTTGGGGCCGGATTGTGGCTATTGATATGAATGCGGGAGAACATTTGTGGACTATTCCAAACGGGCCCACGCCCCAGCGAATTGCGGAGAATCCAGCGCTTGCTGGGCTAGACATACCTGCGACTGGCCGTATGACTCGGCCAGTTGTTTTGGTAACAAAAACACTCCTGTTTACTGCGGAGGGTTGGGGAGGCAGCCCCGTGTTGCGTGCCCATGACAAACTGAGCGGTGAGGTGATCGCAGAGATCCCGCTACCTGGCGCCGTGGGCGGGCTTCCCATGACCTATGCAGTAGATGGCAGGCAATTTATTGTCTTGTCTACCGCTGGCGAAGAGGGTGCGGAACTGGTTGCCCTGAGCCTTCCACAATAGCAGTCACCCAGTCTTTTAAGGGTTGCTCTGGCACTAACTAGTTGCTGGTACGCTTTTCAAGCTCTGCCAGACGCTCCTCCAACTGTTGGAGTTTTTCTCGGGTGCGCTCCAGTACGGCCACCTGCAGATCGAAATCATCCCGGGTCACTAAATCCATCCGCTCGAGACCGGACTGCAAAAGTGCCTTGAAATTGCGCTCGAGATCTTCGCCGACGGTTCTAAGGCTATCAGGGATAGACTCAGCGAGTTGCCGAGCAAGGTCATCCAAGCTAGGACGATTCGAATCTTTAGTCATTTTTCCCCTCCTCTGGGGTGGCCAGCAACGATTCTATAAAAGTGGCTAAAAGGTGGAGTGATAATACCTGTGACTGTCTCCGCAGTAGACTCTACACGTTTTAGCCTAGCACCCACTCGGCGTAATATAAATGTTACGCCCACCCACATGTAATGAATACAGGCAAGAATCACCTCACCTAAATGCGCTGGCAGTCCTTACATAACGCCAGAGAGACTAATTTGACCGTGATGTAACTTGGGCCGTGTGGTAAAAGGGCTTATCAGTGACTAGATGAAAAGATCATGAACAACGGCAACCATCCAACTAAAGGCGATGAAAAGGCGAGGGGGTTAGATTCAACTCAGGCAACTGAGACCCCCATGAACAAAGAGCATCGGGATGTGGTAGCTGATAACCCTGAGAGACAAAAAAAATCTTTTATTTCGCGGACATGGTCACACAGACTAATTTTGTTGTTGTTTGCAGTAGGCGCCATCGGGGCGCTTTGGTGGCAGCACCAGTATTTTTCTGCGGTGGTGGCTGAGTTCGAAAACGAGGCAAATCTCGCTCATACGGAAAGCTCAGCGCTTTTGGAGCAAGCTAGCAACAATCTCCAGACGCTTGAGAGCCGCCTTGATTCTTTGCGTGCGGCCAGCGAATCAAATCAACGGCTCACAGAGGAGAATACAAACCGTACTGAAACCTTGCCGAACCGGTTACTAAGTGTCGAAGAACGCCTTGGCGCAATGCAGGGTGTTTCGGAGGATGCTCGCCGCCGTTGGCTGAAGGCTGAGACGGAGTATTATTTAACAGTCGCCAATGGAGAACTCCAGCTAGCAGGGGATTGGGAAAATGCCGTGATGGCGCTTGTGTTGGCCGATGAAAAACTTCAGGAACTTGCTAACCCAGCGTTCAGTGTTGTGCGTCAGCGCATACAGAGTGAAATACAGGCCCTTAGAGCGGTTGCGCAACCCGATGCGGAGGGGCTCATCCTAAATCTGGGGGCGCTTGCTTTGCGGGTCAACGAGTTGCCCATTCGCTCAAGGTTGTCCGCAAGTAACCCCACCGGGCAGGCGCTGGGGCCGGCAACGGAGTTGGGTCTACCGAGATTTTGGCAAACTCTCAAGGATGGACTGTCTGGCATGATCCGGATTGAACGTTTGGGGGAGCCGGCTGGCGAGATCCTGACCCTCGAACAGAGCGACTTGGCGCGGCAGCGGGCGTTGGTAGCACTTAACACGGCCCAGCTGGCACTTCTGCGGGAGCAGCCGGAAGTTTTTCGACAGAGCTTAGCTACTGTAAGCAATATTCTTGGTCAGGATTTTGAGTCGGCAGATCCATCGGTAATCAGTGCACTAGGTCTGATCGAAGAGATGCTGAGCATAGACATCGCCCCGCCCCGCCCTGATATCAGTGGCTCGCTGGATTTACTTCGCAATATCCAATCCGGAGCAGGTTAATGCGGTTTGTGCTTCTGTCGCTAATGGCCTTATTCGTAGGTGCCTTGACGGCTCATTTTTTCCTTCAGGACCCGGGGTACGTGGGGATCAATTTTTGGGGCTACGCTGCGGAGATGTCTGTGCCCGTCTTCATTTTAGTTTTGGGAGTGGCCTATCTGGCAGTCCGTGTACTTGTGGTGCTTTGGCGCACACCTCGGCGTCTTGGCCAGGCTGTAGCTGACCGGCGACTCAGGCGAGCCGGAAAAAAATTAACCCGAGGGCTCATCCATCTGGCGGAGGGAGAATGGTCTAAAGGGGAACAGTTACTAACCCAAGGACTAAAAAACACTGATGCCCCTTTAATTAACTACTTAATGGCAGCTCGGGCGGCCCAATTACAGGGCTCCAGTGAGAGACGCGACGATTGGTTGAAGTTGGCATATGAAGAGCTGCCTGAGGCGGAAATCGCCGTCCTGCTGACACAGGCTGAACTTCAGCTAGAGCACAATGAATTAGAGCGTGCCCTCGCTACATTGAGCCGAATTCAGGAAGCACGCCCGGAACATCCCGTAGCATTAGCATTGCTAGCCAGGATCTATAAGGCGCTACAGGACTGGGATCAGCTTGTGATGCTATTGCCCAAACTCGGACAGGCACGCCTAATGCCCGAGATCACTGACAGCTTAGCGGCTGAAGGATTTCAGGCTATCCTCATGCAGCGGGGCATAAGTAAGGAGGAACTTGATGCGCTTTGGTCGGGGTTGCCGGCAAAAACCCGCAAATCTCCCAAGCTGGTCTGTCTTCGTTCACAGGCGCTAAATATGTTGGGCAGGGGGAATGAGGCGGAAAGGGAAATCCGAGCCGCGCTTAAAAGGCATTGGGATAAAGAGCTTGTTTTGGGTTACGGCCAGATTGAAACGGAAGAGCCGTTGCGGCAGCTTAAACAGGCCGAAGAATGGTTGAAAGGTCATCCGGAAGATGCGGCTTTACTGGTAACGACAGCTCGCCTCTGTATGGTCAACGAGCTTTGGGGAAAGGCGAAAAGTTACTTGGAATCAAGCATTGCGATTGCACCTGGAAGTAATGCCTATGCACTGTACGGCCGGCTACTGAATAAACTGGGACGGGAAGAGGAAGCTAAGGCGGCCTTTTGTTCAGGTCTCGCGTTAGTTACTGACCCCGTGGCGGATCCACCGGGGCTGAATCAATCCGAAGGCAAAAAATAGTCGCCTAGTCTGCGCGCGGGTGTGAACGTCGAGAGTCAAGCCATTCGATCAGGGGGTCCCACTGTTCCCAATCTCGCCAGGCCAGATAGGGGGGCAGTTCGTGAATACCTAAACCACGCTGATAGGCTCGGACATAATTTTGAGCTTCACGCAAAGCAGCGATATAGGGTGCCTTAAGCCTTTCAAGGCATTCCTCCAGCTCTCCGAAAATGAGCGTATTCTCTCTCACCCGGTTAGCAACCAAAGCTATCTTTGCCTTCTTTTGGGCTATTTTGCTTAGGCTGAGAAGTTCTTGCAGGAAACTATCAGCTGCATTGATATCGATAACGGATGGCAGGACCGGTACAAGGATCGTTTCAGCCCGGCGCACCAAGTCACCCAGCTCTCTGCTGTGGCTGCGTGCGGGAGCATCGATCACGACAACGTCTGCATTACGGGGCGCATGACGTAGTCCGGTGCTAAATCCTTCGATTCCAACAATCGGTGCGTTTTCTTCGGCCCGTTGATCCAGCCAGTCCAAAGTAGAGCCTTGGGGGTCATAATCGGCCAGCACCGTGTAGTAACCCTCAGAGGCATAGTAGGCCGCGAGATTGGTAGCGAGGGTACTTTTACCGCACCCTCCCTTAGAGTTTGTAATTAAAATGTGACGCATAGAGGCTCCGAGCCGGGTTGCCAAGTGTTATTTGAGGTTTTAGGACAATCACCTGCAGCCTGGGCGCACTGGTAAAGTATCTGGACCTCGATCAAATGTCCAATAGTCATTCTATACCCAGCTCGGACCATAGTTTGTCCACCTTGGCAATGATATCACTGCGCATTTCGATAGGTCTTCCCCACTGCCTTTGCGTTTCTCCCGGCCATTTATTGGTGGCGTCAATGCCCAGCTTGGAGCCAAGTCCTGCGACGGGAGAAGCAAAGTCTAAATAATCAATGGGAGTATTTTTTACGATCACGGTATCGCGCTCAGGATCCACCCGGGTGCTCAAGGCCCAGACTACATCAGGCCAGGACCGGGCGTCGATATCCTCATCAACTACGATCACAAGTTTCGTATACATAAATTGCCGCAGATAAGACCAGATACCAAACATAATCCGCCGAGCATGCCCCGGATATTCCTTTCGCATGGAGACCACTGCTACGCGATAAGAGCAAGCCTCGCTCGGTAAGTAGAAATCCACAATCTCCGGGAACTGGCTTTGGAGGAGGGGCACAAAAACGTCGTTCAGTGCTAAGCCCAATACCGAGGGTTCGTCGGGAGGTCGCCCGGTGTAGGTAGTGTGATAAATGGGATCGTGCCGATGTGTTATCCGGTCAATAGTCATAACCGGGAAGTACTCGGTCTCATTGTAATAGCCCGTGTGATCGCCAAATGGGCCCTCAGGGGCCGTATCTCCAGGCTCAATGTGACCTTCAAGGGTGATCTCTGCGTTGGCAGGCACAGCTAGATCGGAGCCCAAGCATCTGACTAGCTGGGTTCGCCCGCCACGTAGTAACCCGGCAAATGCATATTCGGAAAGCGTATTGGGAATCGGTGTTACAGCAGCTAGAAGGGTAGAGGGATCGGCACCAATACTCACCGCCACCGGAAACGGTTCGCTCGGAAACTTTTCTTGCCAGTCCCGGTAGTCGGTGGCACCGCCCCGGTGCGGCAACCACCGCATAATGACTCGGTTTCGACCGATTACCTGCTGGCGGTAGATTCCGAGATTTTGCCTTTCGGCGTTTGGGCTGCGGGTGGTGGTCAGTCCCCAGGTAATCAGGGGACCAGCATCGTCTGGCCAACAGGTTTGTATGGGCCACTCAGAGAGATCCACCTTTTTTCCTTCCACAACGACCTCTTGGCACGCTCCCTTTGTGTTGGTTTTAGGAGCCATCTTAAGAAGCTCCTTTACCAAGGGAACCTTCGACCAAGCATCTCCCAAGCTCCTAGGTGGTTCGGGTGTTTTCAGCGAGGCTAGCAGTTGGCCCAACTTTCTAAAGCTTTCCGGTCCCTCCACGCCCAAAGCAGCAGCAATTCTGGCGGGTGTACCAAACAAATTTCCCAACACTCTAAAGTTGCTGCCGCGGGGTTTTTGGAACAAGAGGGCCGGACCAGAATGGATCAACGAACGGTGGCAAATTTCCGTGAGTTCCAGCTTTGGGTCAACCGGGGCATGGATCTCATGGATCTCGTTCTGATCTGCCAGTAATTTGAGAAAGCCACGCAGATCTTTGAATTTCGAGACAGGTCTTAATCGGGAAGAATCCACTATAATCCCCAAACTGGTTGTCTTCTATAAAAGGTCGGTCGGGCAAACTAACCTTCCTCGCACATTATTACTAGTCACATGTACCTCCACTTCGTCAAAATGCAGGGTCTAGGCAACGATTTTTTGGTTGTGAGATGGCCTATTGGTGTACCAGGCCCGGATGCAAATACCGTTCGGCGCTGGGCGGACCGACGATTGGGGGTTGGCTTCGATCAGCTGTTGACAGTAGACAACGACATAAATTCGGGCGTTGATGCCGCCTATCGGGTTTTTAACGCAGACGGAGGCGAGGTTGAGCAATGCGGGAACGGGGTACGCTGTGTAGCGCGTTTCCTGGCAGACGAGACAGGAAAAGAAGAACTTAAGCTACAAAGTAAGGCAGGAACAATCGTTGCGCGAGTGTTGTCGGATGAAGCAATCACCGTAAATCTTGGTGAGCCTTGCTTTGATCCCCAAGCTTTGCCATTTCAGGTAGAGAGCGAGAAGGATTTTTATCAGCTCGGCATCCAAGCCGAAGAGATTGAGTTTGGGGCCGTTAGCTTGGGCAATCCTCATGCCGTCATTGCCGTAGATTCGGTCGATGCTGCTCCTGTAGATATACTAGGGCCGGCGTTTGGGAGCCATAGCGTGTTTCCTAGAGGTGTCAATGTTGGTTTTGTGGAGATTAGGAATCAAGCCCAAGTGAGCCTTAGGGTATTTGAGAGGGGCGTCGGGGAGACGCCGGGTTGCGGAACGGGCGCCGCAGCTGCCGTTGCTGTGGGCAGGCGCTGGAAGGTCCTCGCAGAAAATGTGTTGGTGAGCCTTCCGGGTGGCACGTTGAGCGTGAACTGGGCAGGAGCTGGCTCGCCGCTTTGGCTACAGGGTCCGGCGACACGGGTGTACGAGGGCCAGATCGAATTATGAGCAGGCAGAAAAAAGGGCAACCAGTGATAGATGGGCCTTCTGAGGAGGCAGTTGCCGAGTATCTCAAAAATTATCCTGACTTTTTTGAGCGCCATTCCTCCTTGTTTGCTGACCTAAGGTTGGCTCATGAAACGGGGGGTCCGGCGACCTCTTTATTAGAGCGGCAGATAGCTCTTCTGCGTCAGCGTAATCGCGAGACTGAAGAGCAGCTTAAAGATTTGGTTTCAGTTGCCAAACTTAACAATAGTCTTGTTGAGAAAATTCATCAGTTATCCTTAGAAATAATTGCAGAAGCCACAGTAGCTGATCGTCTCAAGGTTCTGAAAAAAAGTCTTAATAAGGATTTTGCGGTTGATCGTGCTGTATTAGTGCTTTTCAAGTCAAACCAAGGAATGTCTTATTTTCAAGAGGATACGTTTGTGCAAGTCCTAGACCAAAAGGACTCTAGGCTTGGGCCTTTTGAGGGTTTTCTTAAATCAAAAACAATAAGGTGTGGCCCCCTCAATTCTAAACAGAGAATCTTTCTTTTTGGCCGGGAGGCAAACGAAGCTGATCCTGCTGTAACCTCTGCTGTAATGATGTCGTTGGGCAAGGATTGTAAGCGGGGCTTTCTGGTGATCGGCAGTTATGACGCTAATCATTTTCACCCGGGCCAACGCATCGACTTATTGAACAGACTGAGTGAGTTGGTATCGATGGTGCTTGATCAACACCCTGACGCGGCCCAGGATCGTGCAAGCTGAACAGCATCTCGAGGCGTTTCTGAAGCAGCTGAAGGCTGAGCGGCGTCTTTCGAAAAATACCATTATGGCCTACAAGCGGGACCTGCATGATTTCCTGCGCTTTTGTAGCCGTGAGGAGCTTCATGAGTTAACTGAACTCAATTCCCATGCCGTGCGACGGTTTGCTGCGGAATCCCATCGGCTCGGACTCAGTCCTCGCAGTATTGCGAGGCGACTGTCTTCTCTGAGAAGCTTTCTGTCGTTTGCAGTACAGGCAGGACTCATAAGCTCGAATGTTGCTATCAATGTACAAGCCCCGAAGCCGTCACGTCGCTTGCCCAACACGCTGGACGTCGATCAGGTTGCAAGCCTACTTGCGCTGGAGGGAAAAAAACCACTGACGGTGCGTGATCGCGCAATATTGGAGCTGCTGTATTCATCCGGACTGAGACTCTCGGAGCTAGTGGGTCTGGATTTGAATGATCTGGATCTCAATGACAGGACAGTTCGTGTGACCGGTAAAGGGCAAAAAATGCGAGTTGTACCTGTGGGCAAGTTTGCGGCTGAGGCGATTCAAGCATGGCTAAAGGTTCGTTCGGCCCTAGCAGGATCAGACGAAAAGGCGTTTTTTGTCAGCCAGAGAGGGGGGCGACTTGCAGCCCGAACCGTCCAGGCGCGGCTGAAAAAATGGGCCCTCGCGCGGGGGGTTCCAATGGGCGTACACCCGCATATGCTTCGGCACTCTTTTGCCTCACACCTCTTGGAGTCAAGCGGAAATCTACGGGCGGTACAGGAACTTTTGGGTCACGCTAGTATCTCGACAACACAGGTTTATACGCACCTTGATTTTCAGCATCTTGCCCGAATATATGATCAGTCACACCCGCGAGCTCGACGCCGGGAAGACTGAGTACTAGATTCTCAGTTTGCAACACATGTAGGGTAGAAAATGGAAAGTTTTCACGGCACAACTATCGTTTGCGTTCGGCGTTCTGGCCGAGTAGCTCTTGGCGGCGACGGCCAGGTCACCTTGGGTGACAAAGTAATGAAGGGCAACGCACGTAAGGTCAGGGTCCTGCGCGAGGGAAAAATATTGGCAGGTTTTGCTGGCAGTACGGCAGATGCTTTTACCCTATTCGAATATTTCGAGAAAAAGCTTGATCAACATGGAAAATTAAATCGCGCTGCGATCGAATTAGCAAAAGACTGGCGCACTGACCGGATGCTCAGGCGCTTGGAAGCGCTACTGTGCGTTGCGGACAAAGAACAATCATTATTGATTTCTGGTACCGGGGACGTGATTGAACCTGAGCGAGATTTGCTCGCAATCGGGTCTGGGGGCGCTTACGCTCAAGCAGCCGCACAAGCTCTTTTGGACAACACGAAATTGGGTGCCCGGAGTATTGTAGAAAAGGCGCTAGAGATCGCCGGCGAGATCTGCATCTATACCAACCAGTCAGTTACGATCGAAGAGTTATAAAAGAAACAGGCGTTTAATTTATATGTCCATGACACCAAGAGAAATCGTCCAAGAACTGGACAAATACATAGTCGGTCAGCTTGATGCGAAGAGAGCGGTCGCGATTGCTTTAAGGAACCGCTGGCGGCGCGTACAGGTGGATGATCCTTTGCGTAGCGAGATCACCCCAAAAAATATACTCATGATCGGGCCGACAGGAGTCGGTAAGACCGAAATCGCCAGGCGTTTGGCGCGGCTCGCTAAGGCGCCCTTCATCAAAGTGGAAGCGACCAAGTTCACAGAGGTCGGTTATGTGGGCAGGGAGGTAGATTCCATCATCAGAGATTTAGCTGATATGGCCGTGAAAATGATGCGTGAGGAGGAACTCATGAAAGTCGCTCATCGCGCAGAGGATGCGGCAGAGGAACGGTTGCTGGACGCTCTTTTGCCTGGCGATCAGGATTCCGGAGATGACGGGGAAACACGGCAAATATTTCGAAAAAAGATTCGAGAGGGCACATTGGATGAACGAGAAATAGAAATCGATATTCAATCTCCCTCGATTGGTGTGGAAATTATGGCGCCCCCGGGAATGGAGGACATGACGAATCAACTTCAGGGAATGTTCCAGAATCTTTCTGGTGGACAGCACCGAATCCGAAAACTCAGAGCAAAGGAAGCACTGAAGCTTTTGAGAGACGAAGAGGCAGCCAAACTGATCAACGAAGATGAGGTTAAATTGAAAGCACTGGAAGGTGTTGAGCAGAATGGGATCGTGTTTATCGATGAAATCGATAAAGTAACCAGCCGTTCTGGCATCGCAGGCGCAGAGGTGTCCAGAGAGGGAGTGCAGAGGGATCTGCTGCCGTTAGTGGAAGGATGCACGGTGAGCACTCGTTACGGCATGATTCGCACTGATCATATTTTGTTTATCGCTTCCGGGGCTTTTAACGTTGCGAAACCGTCGGATCTGATTCCAGAACTGCAAGGCAGATTTCCGATCCGTGTAGAACTGGATGCGCTCAAGGCTGAGGAGTTTGAGAGGATTCTCACGGAACCCGATTTTTCTCTAACAGAACAGTATCGGGCACTGATGGCCACAGAAAAAGTGGATCTTTCTTTTGAGAAAAATGGAATCCGGCGCATTGCTGAGGTGGCACACCAGGTTAACGAACAGACCGAGAATATTGGGGCCAGACGTCTGCACACCGTCATGGAAAGATTACTTGAAGTGATTTCCTTTGAAGCAGCGGATTCAAGTGACCGGTCCGTTATCGTAAATGCGCTGTATGTGGATGAGCATCTGGGCGCTTTGGCACAGGACGATGATCTGAGTCGTTACATTCTTTAGGAGCTATCCAGTGCCGCTAGAAAAAAAAAGCGATTGTTATCCGACCGAGATTAAGTTACACAAGAAATCTCGTCAGTTGGTGATCTTTTTTTCTGATGGCTGTCAGTTCAACCTGGCGGCTGAGTATCTAAGAGTCTACTCGCCATCCGCAGAAGTGACGGGACACGGCAGTAACAGTGCAATTTTGGTAACCGGCAAGGAAAACATCAACATAGAGCAGATCGAGCCCATCGGAAGGTATGCTGTGCGGTTGATATTTGATGATGGGCATGCAACTGGTCTTTATACGTGGCCCATACTCTATGAACTTGGCAGCGAATTTGACAATAAATGGGCCCAGTATCTGGCGCGACTAAAGGAAGCAGGCCACACTCGTTTGTAATAGCATCATGACGGATCAGAAAGATAACGTAACTCTTACAGATTTCGGTTTTGCATCCATACCGAAAGATGAAAAAAAGTCACGGGTACGTGCCGTTTTTGATTCAGTAGCGGAACAGTACGACATCATGAACGATGTGATGTCCCTGGGATTGCACAGGCTATGGAAACGTTTTGTAGTGGCTCAGAGCGGACTAAAAACGGGCCAGAAGGCCTTGGATGTGGCAGCGGGTAGCGGGGACTTAAGCCTTGGTCTTTTGAAACGCGTTGGCCCGACCGGTCGTGTAATAGTCACGGACATTAATACCGCAATGCTGCGAAGGGGAAGAGACCGATTGGTGAATGCAGGTATGGTAGGTAATGTTGAGTACGCGGAAGCCGACGCTGAAAATCTTCCCTTCAAGTCAAAGGTTTTTAATTGTGTAACCATTGGTTTTGGCCTTAGAAATCTGACCGACAAGAGTTTAGCGCTGAGATCCATGCGCCGAGTGCTCAAGCCCGGTGGGCGAGTACTCGTGCTCGAATTTTCCAAACCAAATTTCGGGCTGCTAGATCGTTTCTATGATATGTACTCGTTTCAAGTTTTACCTAAATTGGGACAGCTTTTGGCTAACGACGCTGCCAGTTACCAATATCTTGCGGAATCTATACGCAAGCACCCGGATCAGGAGCAGCTGAAGACCTTGATGGTGGAGCAGGGCTTTGAGCGTTGCCGTTATTACAATCTCTCCGGCGGCATTGTCTCGGTCCATGTTGGTTTTCGTTTGTAGCAGGTGGAGGCGTGAGAGGGGATCTTTTACATTTTGTCCAACGCACGCTTAACCGTTACATCAATGAGTCGAGTGTTGCCCAAGATGCGCTAGAAAGCTTGAACGGGAACAGCATGTGTATTGAGGTGAAAGGCCTCGGTTTGGTAATTAGCCTGACGGCTGATGACGGAGAGCTGGTAGTGGCCATGCCTGATTCTGTTGATGCTACCGTTACTATTCGTGGCACCGTGCTGAATCTTTTTTCTCTGTTGGGCTCTACTGGAGCTCAGGCGCTGCCCAAAGCGCGCGTCTCATTAGAGGGAGACGCGGAAGTCGCGTCCGGATTTTGGCAGTTACTACAGGCTGCGAGACCGGATGCAGAGGAGGAGCTTTCCCGTGTTGTCGGTGATGTGTTGGCCCATGAAATTGGAAAGACCGCGAACTCTTTGGATAAGTACGGCCGGCGTGTGCTGAGTGCGTTTCAAATGAACGCGACAGAGTACTTGCAAGAGGAAGTAAGGCAACTACCACCGCGGGTTGAAATCGACGGGTTTTTCTCTAGCCTCGAACGGCTTCGTGATGACATCGAGCGAACCGGGATCCGAATCAAAAGGCTAGAAACCAAACTGGGCCAATGACGAAGATTCGACTAGCGCTGCGTCTTCTGGCTATTCAGAGAACGTTAATGAAGCACGGACTGGGGGAAGTCGTAAGGGCCACGCATTTGTTTCGGCCCTTCGTCCGTATTGGCCGGCTAGGATTCAGGCGTGCTGAGCAGGGCGCGCCGTTGGGAGTCCGGATACGGGTCGCGTTGGAAGAGTTGGGCCCTATTTTTGTGAAGTTTGGACAGGTACTTTCAACGCGGCGCGATGTGTTACCGGTGGATATCGCTGACGAACTGGCAAAGCTGCAGGACCGGGTTCCGCCTTTTTCTCCGGAAGAGGCATTGGAGATTTTAGAGCGCGCATTCGGTGAATCCGTTGAAATGATTTTTGGGACCTTTGAGAGGGAGCCACTGGCTGCTGCTTCTGTGGCCCAGGTCCACGCCGCAAAGTTAAAAACAGGCGAGGACGTTGTGGTGAAGCTGCTCCGGCCAGGTGTACACGGGAAAATCAAGCGCGATATAGAAGTGCTTCATGCTCTGGCTAATATGGCTGAGAGGTTTTGGCCGGCGGCAAGACAGCTGCGCCCGGCTGAGATCGTCGCGGAGTTTGAAAAGACCCTGCTCCATGAATTAGATCTCACGAGAGAAGCTGCCAATGCATCCCAGCTTAAGCGTAATTTTAACGATTCGGATCTGCTGTATATCCCAGAAATTTATTGGGACTATTGCAGACCCGAAGTCCTCACGATGGAGCGTGTGTCAGGCATTTCCATTAGAGATATTGATGCTCTGAGGGCAGCGGGCACCAACTTTCAACGTCTGGCAGAGAACGGGGTAGAGATTTTTTTCACTCAAGTATTTCGGCACAATCTTTTTCATGCGGACATGCATCCGGGTAATATTTTTGTCGACGTCACAGACCCGGAGAAGCCACGTTACATCGCCGTGGATTTTGGGATCGTCGGAACATTAAGCCGTACTGACCAAACATATTTAGCGGGGAATTTTCTCGCGTTTTTTCAAGGGGACTATCGACGCGTTGCAAAGCTTCATGTGGATTCAGGTTGGGTTCCTGGTCACACACGGGTCGATGAACTGGAGTCGGCCGTCCGGGCAGTTTGTGAGCCTATATTTGACCGGCCACTAAAAGACATTTCATTTGGGCTCATTTTGTTGAGGCTTTTTCAAACCGCAAGGCAATTTGAAATGGAGGTCCAGCCCCAGCTGGTTCTGCTACAAAAAACACTACTCAACATTGAGGGTCTGGGAAGGCAACTGTATCCAGAGCTAGATCTATGGGCAACGGCGCAGCCGATTCTGGAGGAATGGACCAAGGAACGCACAAATCCACGTGCTCAGCTGATGAGGTTCCTCAGCAGTTGGCCTGAAATCAGCGAAGATATTCTGGCTCTTCCCGGCCTTTTTCGTAGGGCGCTGGAAAACGCCGCGCAGGATGCTCCAAACGGGCAGGAACTGGCGGCGCATGCGAGCGAGAATTCAATGATAGCCAATGCAGGGACATGGACGATTTGCGGCGCTGCACTGCTGATGACCGGCGTTTTTTGGGCCGGACTTGAAATTGCACCGGTATGGGTAGGATTTGTTGGAGTGGCCTCGGGAATTGTGTTAATGCTGTGGCCGCGACGCAAGTTAAAAAAAGGCGATGACACGACTTAGTCTGGGGAGAAGAAAATGGATAGTAATTCGGGTTTTGCGGGGAGCCTTCCAAAGTCGATATGGACAGTTGTTTTGGCCTGCTTTTTGAGTGCGTTTTTTCTTAACACAACGAACGCCCAGTTCGGTATTGGTTTCCCGGGGCAAATGAACTTGCCGCAAAACGACTTTACATGGACATGGGGCGATCAGCGTTCCGGCAGACGAGGTATTGACGATTTTTCAATCTTCGGAAGCGAAGCGGGTTTCCGTTGTGATTTAAAGGGCAAATTGCGGCTTGGTAGTCGCTTATCGAAGATGGAGATAAGGAAGATCGAAAGCGACCTTCGCTCAAGCATGTCTTTTATCAGTGCTGTTGCATGGGCGATGAATGACCTTGATGCACGGAGAGAGCTTGCTTGGGCTACACTGGAGTGTGAGAAGAGGAAACGAGAGGAACGTTAAGAATAAGCTGCGGTGCGTTACAGGGGTTTAAGCCATCTACTGGAGAATTCCGTTTTTGTATATCCCCGACTCGGTTAACTGGCCGTTTTCATCAAACGTTTCCCACAGATCTTCCAGCTCACCGTTTTTCCAGTTTCTTCGTCCCGCTAATTGGCCGTTATCATGGAATAATTCAGCGAGACCCTCGGGCTTCCCGTCTTTGAAGGTTAGCCGCCTCTCTAGCTGGCCGTCTTCATAGAATCTCTCCCACAGACCGTCTGCCCGCCCGCTTTTGAAGCCTCCCCTCGTGGATAGCTGACCGTTTTCATGGAACATTTCCCCAAGACCTTCCCGGACCCCGCCCTGGTAGTTTCTCTTTTCTTTCAATTGGCCGTTTTCGTGGAACTCTTCAACGGTCCCAGTGACAGGCTCATTGGTATTTTCGTGGTAGATGACATTTTCCCTGATCACAAAAGGTCCTGTCACAACCTCCTGGGAATCAGCGCAAGGGCTCAGGAGCAAGACACCGAGGAAAGGAAATAGGGATTTCATGAGGACCGAATCTACTTCACTGGGCCTATGGGCACAAATCCCGTGAGGGAAAAAGATGTTTTATCCAGTATAGACTTGTAAGCAAAAACCTATTCGGGGATCCTAGGAAGTGCTACTTTCGGTTGCCGCTCCAGTGGGCGCAGCTCTCGACCGGTCAGCCCAGGGTGGTTCGGTGGAATTTTTGTGGCCCGAAATACGGAATGAATGTCTGGTCCGAGACCCGGTGCCGTGGAATCATCCGGCATGGCAATATTGGGTGAGTATGGACTCCAGTAGTCCCAAACGATTTCCCCTGCGGAGGTGACTTCCAGAAAGCGCCCGCGTGGACCGGAGGTGATGAAGGTGTTGCCGTTTTGTATGCGGTGTGCGCCGGAAATGAAGGGGGCGCGAAAAGAATCCACCGTGTTATAAGTCCAAACCGGCCCATCTGGCCCGAATGAGCGACCGTTTTCTAAGATATAACCGTGATCAGTGATGGGCGGGATAATTTCGAAGACCGAGGTACGAAGACCCCACGAACCGAAATCGTTGTTATTGAATATGAGGATATGCCCGGCGCCCGGAAATCCCTCGGGTATCCAACGCGGGTCGTGTTGTTCCCCTAATAACTGTGTTTTCTGATCCCCACGTCCATAGTTCTGGGGGTTGCCCCAGCGGTAAAGCAAGCCCCCCCCTTTGTTCCACCGACCGCCCATGTGACCGGATGCCTCTTCAGTAGTGGTACTGTGATCGATAATCCAGATCTCACTGAAATTAGGTACGCTGAGGAGGATTTGGTCGAGCTCAGCGTTATATTCCACAGCGTTTGTGTGCATCAGGTTTGGGTTGAGAGTGCCGGGCTCGAAGGTTATCGGTGGGCGACCCCTGTTGATATCGATACGCCCAGGCAGCTCAGCGGGATTCCCGTAGTTGTCTGAGCTTGGGTCAAAATCCTGAACCAAGTGATCCCAGGCATGCCATTCCCAAACAATCCGTGCACCGTTCGGTGGTTCGGGTTGAAATTCAAGGATCATGTCAGGCCACAATCCCTGTTGCGATATTAGCTCTGGACGGCGGCCCGCTTGCCGGGCCTCCTCGGCGCTTTTGAATTCCCATGAAATAGCAAGGACATTACCGCTAGGCAGGACCTCAATATCATGATGCAACAGGTGTGTCTCAGTGTTGAAAGAGAAGTCCCAGACCAGAGCACCTTCCCAGCTAAACTCTTGGATACGCCCGCCTCCGCCAGGTTCGTTAAAAGAAACAGAAGAGCTGGGGTCCCTCCCGCCTCGCAGCAGGTTCCCCTTATCAAGCAAATAGGCAGCACTCGCCTCCGCGTAATCACTTTCCCAGGTGTTGACGACCTGACCATCCATATTGATGAGGTAAGTCGTGCCGGATAGTATGGGCGAGAAAAGAACGTAGCCTGGGCCAAGTTCATCGGCCTTTAAACGAAGTCCGCGCGATTCATTGAGATCAAACACCCCTCCTAAATCCGGTGGTTGGCCCAAAGTCGCAACCGGAAGAACAAAACAGCATAGGGAAAATAGCACTGCGGTCAGTGCTGGAATAACCCTCATGTGTACCCTCTCAAATGATTACCTAAACAAGCGGTCCGATGGCGAACTCAGCCCCTAAAGCCGTCATTGTATCTACAATTCTGGCCAAGGTTTTCTCAATGCGTTTGGGGTCACGGGAGCGAACGACCAGATTAGCTCCATAGCGTCCCTCTCTTGAGAATGGGTAGCTCCCAACTTCGACATCCGGGTTATCCAACGCAATACGCGTTAAAGGTTCTGCTATATCACCTTCACGAAGAAATATATCCACGCCTTGGGAGTAGATTCTTTGTCCCTTGCGTAGGCTTTTCGCTGCGCTTGCAAACATGGCGCGGGCTATGCTGGGAACCCCCGCAAGCACGAACACGTTCTCTACTTGAAAACCTGGTGCGTTGCTCACAGGGTTATCAATGAGTATTGAGCCCTCAGGGACGGTAGCCATTTTCCTTCGCGCTTCGTTAAGGTTCCCGGTTCCCTGCCGCATTCTTTTTAGAGCTTCCGCATTGATCTCTAATTTGCGATCAAAGGCTTTAGCAACGCAACTGGCAGTGATGTCATCATGAGTGGGTCCGATTCCTCCGGTGGTGAATACGTAGCTATATTTAACTCTGCATTCGTTGATTGCGGTTACGATGGCCATTTCCTCGTCCTGTACAACGCGGGCTTCCTCAAGTTGGATACCAAGTTTTGAGAGTTCGCTACCTAAAAACTGCAAATTGGTATCCTGGGTTTTTCCCGAAAGATCAACGCTCATATGAGCATTAATCC
>CAJWKT010000019.1 GCA_913041665.1 uncultured Gammaproteobacteria bacterium
CATTGTATTAAGTGACTCCCTAATGTAGAGTCCCGCGCAATAAGTGAAACCGGGTACGGGGAAAAGTATGGAATTCATTCCGAGTTCTGGGCCGCATTTGCATATTCTGCTCAATCATTTTCCTTCGGTAGGGGTTGTGGTTGCGATTGGTCTTTTCCTCGCGGCTTTGTATCTCAAAAACACAACCCTTCAAAGGACCAGCCTGGTCCTTTTTCTGCTGTTAGGTTTGCTCGCGCTTCCAACCTACATTAGTGGGGCTGCTGCCAGATGGGCGATTGAGGGAACCATTGATATTTCCTCGGACCTAATTGGCGCACATCAAGATGCTGCCTTGCTCGCGTTTATTTTTCTTGGCATAACGGGCTGTCTGTCCTGGCTTGCACTTTGGCAGTACCGGCGTACCCCGGGCCTGTCAGATCGGAGCGTACTATCCGTTTTGGTTTTAGGCTTTGGGATTATCACATTGCTTTTAATGACTCAGGCCGGAAATATCGGTGGTCACATTAACCACCCGGAAATTGGTTCCGCAGAAGAAGTGTTGTCAGCAGGAATTGAGTCAGGCCGAACTTCGCTTGTAGAGGCCAGCGTGTTGAATAATCCTTGGGCATGGCCTGCTATGGAGGCTGCTCATTTTATTGGTATGGCTTTGGGATTCGGTGTGGTATTGCTTGTAACGTTACGCGTACTTGGTTTGGCTAGAAATGTTCCGTTTGCTGCCTTCCATCGACTGCTACCTCTGGGTCTCCTAGGGTTTTTGGTTAATGTTGTGACCGGTATGTTTTTCTTTATTGCCGATTCTGGACGGTACGTGGCAATGGATGGATTCCCACCAAAAATTATTATGCTAACGGTTGGCGCTGTAGCCATTGTCTATTTCACCATCTTTGACGATGCCTGGGACTTAGGGGGCGGGGACGATGCGCCGGTGAAGGCTAAAATTATGGCAGGCCTAACGATACTGCTATGGTCGGGAGTAATTGTTTTCGGACGATTGCTGCCTTACTACGGGGACGGAGGATAGAACATGGAAATTATCGGGCCAGTGAGTTTTTTTATAATTATTGTTCTAGGCGTGGTCGGTAGCCTGGCTTGTTTGATCGATAAAAATGCGCAGTGCCATGACAGCGGTGCCTGTGGTGAATCAGGGCAAACTGAAAAGCCTTGGTCCTGAGATTCATGATGATGTATCAGACGGAAAAGAATAACCGGGGGTTTGTATGGGACTTCTAAGTTGGCTGGAATCTACAGCGTACTCGGATTGGATCCTGACATCCTACACTGGTTGGCCGCTTATGCTTTCGGCTCACGCGATCGGTTTGGCAATTATTGTCGGTATCGTTTTCTCGCTCAATCTACGAATGCTTGGTCTTTATAGCGCCATTCCTTTTTCTGCGATGTGCAGATTTGTGTCGGTAGCCTGGATTGGTCTCTTTATTAACCTGTTTACAGGGTTATCTCTGTTTATGACTCAGGCAACCACCTACATCACTAGTTTTCCCTTTCTCGTTAAGATCACGTTTATTATTCTGGGGTGTGTCAACTTGCACTACACGAGAAAAATTATTGTTCGGGAAGCGGAAGGTTGGGAGTCCCTAAGTAGGCCCGCTCCGCTCGCAGTGGGGCTTGCCGCGAGTTCCTTTGTATTTTGGACGGTTGCTGTTGTTACAGGACGACTGATTGCTTATTTGTAATGAGGGCAAGTGACGTATCGCCCAGGAGGGCATCAGTCCCGCCGCCTCGTTTTTGACTCCCTGATTTAATTTTCAGATAACTCAAATACCCAAAGAGTTGCACCCGGATTAGAGGGCAAACGGATTTCCGGTACGAGCGGAGTTCTATCCACCGATATCGCTCCACCGTGACCTACTGTTACTGCTATGTACTGCTTCCCGTTTGCCTCGTAACTGATGGGCGCACTGTTTGGTACGTCATTGAGACGCACACGCCAAAGCTCTTGGCCGTTATCCTGGTCGTACGCAGCAAAATACCGGTCAAGATCACCGGCAAATACAATTCCTCCTGCGGTGGCCATTACTCCGCTCACGAGGGGCGCACGTTGGCGGTGTGTCCAAACTACTTTCTGTGTTTGAAGATTTACAGCTTGAAGACGGCCATAGTTTCCATCGCTGTCAGGCCACGGGCGGACCGTCCAGCTAACGCCCGAGGACAGGCTACCACGTTCCCCTTCCGGGACAGGCGTAAGATCCATACAGAATTCCATCAATGGTAGGTAGAGGATCTTCGTATCTGGCACATACGAGCCTGGTATCCAGTTTTTAGCACCACCTGGGTGAGGGCACACCATGACGGCCTTTCCCTTGCCTGGAAATAATTCAGGATCGATTTGTTTTGCACCAGTTTCTGGGTCTATAGCAGTAACCAAGTTCTGCAAACCTAGGTCCATGGAAGAGACATACTGGCCCGAGTCAGCTTCTAAGAAATCGTAGATGGCAAGTTTTCCTGACGTTGCAATAATCGTTTTTTCTTGGCCATCTACTGATAGTTTGATTAGTTGCCGTTCAAATGCCCAGTCCAGATCCCATTGATCATTGGGCAGGTGCTGAAAGTACCAGGCCAGCCGTCCGGTGCTTGGATCCAGTGCTAACGTGGAATTGGTATAGAGTGCATCATTGGTCACCCCAGCTCTGTCGATTGGGTTCAGGAGTGGTCCGGTGTCGTAGGTCTGAGCAACGCCGAAATAGGCTAATCCCGTTTCCGGATCAAAGCTGCCCGGACCCCAGACTGAACCGCCGTTTCGTTCCTCGAGTAACAAGCCATTCCAGGAATCACCACCCGGCTCTCCGGGTCGTGCGATAACATGGAATCTCCACTGTTCTTCTCCGGTCTCAGCGTCCAAACCGACTATATAGTTACCACCCGGCGCCCGCCCCGTAGTGCCAACCATAACTGTACCCTTGGCAACCAATGGCCCCCCTGTCATGCCATAACCATTAGGGGCATCACCTACCAAATGGTTCCATACTACTGAGCCCGACTTGACATCCAGAGCGACGATCCGGGCGTCCGAGGTCGGTAGGTACAATAGGTTCCCGTGGATCGCGATACTTCGTTTGGCAGTCGCCGACAGGTTGCTGGGTAGCCAGTGGGAGTATTGCCAAAGCAGGTCCCCTGTCACCCCATCCAGGGCCTGCAAGACATCACCGAAGCCATGAGCAAAAATTACTCCGTCGTGAACCAGGGGTGTGACTTGGCTGGGTCCTTCGGGCAAGGTCCACGCCCAGGCCACCCGTAGATTTTTTACACTTTCTTTATTTACTGCACTCAGTGGGCTATAGCCCATAGCATCATAGGTTCGCCTCCAGGTCAGCCAGTCGCCTGCCGGAGCCCTTGCGAGCATACTTTCTGTGACCGGGGTGATGTCTTGTAACGGATTAACCCTTTGTGGTGTAGGTGGAGGTGGTAGTTCTGTGCCGGCTGTGAGTCCGCCGGCTGCGGTCGGGCCATAGGTCGGTATCAGAAGAGACGCCAAAGATTGAGGGTCAGGCTGCAGAGGATTCGGGCCGGGCCTTACGCCATTTTGCTCAAGCATATAGGCGAGCAGGTCCGCGTAAACTTCGTCACCCAGTGACCGGGGTGCGGAGGTAGGCATGGTAGTGGCTGTTTCGATGAAGAGTGTATCTAAGGATTTGCCACCCCAGCGCTGCAT
This sequence comes from uncultured Gammaproteobacteria bacterium, assembly GCA_913041665.1. GTDB lineage: Bacteria > Pseudomonadota > Gammaproteobacteria > Steroidobacterales > Rariloculaceae > CAJWKT01. The sequence goes on from CAJWKT010000019.1 coordinate 3,668, forward strand.
GAACATACGGCCCCTAAGCGGCGGTCCGAATTCCCCGTCGGTTAAATTCGGGCCATGACAGACCGCACAATGTATGTCATAGGTATTTTTTCCCGCCGAGGCTTGTTGTGCGGTAAAGCTCGGCCCCTCCAGTTGGGCGTGCGTCAATCCCGAGCACAACAACGTTGCCAAGAGGGTTAATCGCAAATACACATAATATTTTTTTTGCATCAGCACAACCTTTCCCGGGTCAGGGTTTGGTATAAGTTAGGGAGTGAACCGAACAGGATTCCCAGCAGGAGCTCACTGTTCCGGGCAGGGTATTGGGTTCCACCTAGAATCCTCAGATTCTTTTTTAAAGTTTGCACTGGTGACGTAGGGCTGATCGAGATACAAAGGGTCGTCGACTACAGTCGTGACTACAAACCAGATATTGCCGTTAGGCCTCTCTATGAGATCGTAATACTCAGCCAAAGCAGCGTCCGCACTATACGGAACACCATTCCAGCGCAGATAAGCGGGCAGCATATGCGTGGTTCTCACCTCTAGGGTGCGTGATTGGGTAATGGCAGCTGCTCTACCTGCAACTGCCCCTAGGCCAGACCTTGCTGAGGTTCCTCCTGGCGGGACTGCCCACTGGGCCACAGAATACCCCTGCAGGGTTGGTTTCATTTCGCTCGGCGTTTGTCCATTCAGATGAAAGTATCTGGTTTGCATGCCTGCATCCGTATCAATTCGTAGTGTGGATTCATTTTCCCACGTGATGTGTAACCGACCCGGTACCCGCATAATGCCCGCTGCACCATAGGGTTTGCAGGTTTCATCGGGCCCAATGTTGTCCGGGTCCCATAAATCGGCGACTCTGCGGCCCTCCGCACTGATAGGCATGCTGGCATAGTCACCCCTGGCGGGAACCACCATACGCCAGCGCCAGTCCTCGGAGATGACCGAAACCCAGTAGCCCGTGAAATCAACTCGTTCTTGGGTAAGCCCGAGCAGCGGCACCAAGAGCATCGATCCCGTGAGAACAAAAGAAGGGATACTTAGAAAGCGATAGTTACTCACTTAAACTCCTATAGACTGCCTCAATAAACATGTCTGTTGTCCAGAACCCGGTGTCTGATCCGTACTCAGTATCGTAGTCCAGAGTGGGGCGAGTGTTCTTCACTTCCTGCAGGGACATTCCCCGATTGATCAGATTTTGAACACGGTCCCGAATGATGGTAATCATGTTTCGGTACTCAACTACATCGGCTTCCTCACAAAGCCTGCCATGACCAGGGATAACTTTTGTGCCGCCTTCTTGGAATGCTTCTACAACGGTAATTCTGAGCAGTCGATTCAGGGCATTGATGATCCCCTGTACGCTACCGCCCCGTGCTATATCAATGACCGGGTAGTTGCCCGGAGTGAAAATATCACCGGTGCTTACCACGTCCGAGCTTCTGAAGAACACCATGCTATCTCCATCTGTGTGGGCCTCGGGTTGGTGTAATATTTCTATTGGTTCGCCGTTGAAGTATAGGTCTTTGAATCCAGTCAGGTATGGCGCGTTGGGCCATGCTGTCGGTGAGATTTGGGTTTCGGGGATATTTTCATCAGGGGGCGCGGTCACGCGCACCAACACATTCTCGTGTGCAATGATTTGCGGGGCTGTCCCGGTGTGCTCGCGTGCCCACTGTGCCAGCGCTTCATTACCACCTACGTGATCTAGGTGAACATGGGTATTGATGATGATGTATCTGGATGTACTCTGAGCTAGATCATTGATGGTTGCCTTGATCTTTTCCGAAAGTGGCGCAAATTGAGTATCCACCACAAGCACACCGTTTTCGCCGACCTGAACGGTAATATTCCCCCCCAGACCGACCAACATGTAAATGTTGTCTCGAACCGGCAGGACGCGGATGCTCACCTCATCAAAATTTGGATTTTCTTGGGCATTTGTAAAGTTAAGTAGCCCAAGAAAAACCAGCATCACGGATGCCAGTGCCACACGTTGCAAATTCATTGGTTGTCCTGTCCCGCCTATCATTCGAGGGTTCTCCCGTTGGTGCTCGGGGATGGACTTGGCCTCTCTGGGCAATTAAACAGGCCTGTGCAAATGCAGTACCTCCAGCATTGCGGGGGGGTAGGGATTTCACCCATCTCTTGCCTGTATTCCGGGTAAAGGGTCTCAGCACCACCCCTGGTGGCCTCAAAGGGTAGGCCGAAAAGGTCTGAAAATTCTGAATTAAAAGGATTTTGCCCGGGCAGATAGTGCGGAACAGTACCCTCAGGCACAAACATTTCCGTGGCAGGTTCGCAGGAATAGGGACTCATTTTCATTGTTGGCTCAAAGACCCAGTTACTACTGCGTACCAATGGTTCCGTCAGGAACACCGGGTCATCGATAAAAGTCGTCACCGTAAGATAATTTCCATGCCGGACCCAATGATCCGTAAAGGTTGCCTTGGCGCTTCTCGGTACGCCATTGCGCCGGAGGTAGGAGGGCTTCAAGTGGGTTGTGGTCACTGAGAGCATATTTCCTTCCCAGACCCCCGTGGAAAATCCTTGCCATGTGTGGTGTGCATATTCGGGCGGGTGGGCGCGCCCGTCCATATAAATAGTTCTTTCCATCTCCATCCAGGCGGTTCGTGTTCGGACCGCGATCAGTTGTTGGGTATTCGGGTCATATTCTTCCCAGATCCGCAACGGGACAGACAGGCCACGCATGGAATAGTCACCCCCGTGGGGGCGGCACTGGAATTCCTGCACCGCCGAGATGCGGTTAGGGTCATAACTATCCGCCCTCATTCGGCCCGCCTCATTGAGGGGTAATTCCAGGTAATCCCCGAATTGGGGCCCCGGTAAACGCTCAGGCGCATCCTCATGGTATAAGCCAACCCAAAAACCGGTTAAATCGGATTGGGCAAGCGTCGACATGCCCGGAATCAGTAAGCAGGCTGACAGAACCAATAATCCATTGGTAAAAATAACATAGCGTCGCATCTTAGCCTCCAGTCCTAGAAGGTCTGTTCTGACCAATTATTGAATGCTGCAGTTCAGGGTGTCGGTTTTCGGGCCGCATCCCAGTGCTCAATGATCATTCCATTTTCCAGCCGGAAAGTATCAAAATTGAATGCCTCGTAGGTTTCGTTTTCGTTTTCCGGCTCGGGAATATGAGTAACCCGCATAATCGTTACCAGATCACCGTCAACCATGGTAGCAACCTCGCCGATCACTTCATCCTGCACCGGCTGTACTTCTCTAGCAAACCTCGAGAAAAACTGCTTGAACCCCGCAAGTCCTGTCGGGACGTTGGGGTTGTGTTGGATCATGTCCACAGCGTAATAGTCTCCTGCCTTCTCAACATCTCCGGCCTGCAGGACGACCCGCCAGAATTCTAAAGCGATTTCTTTGTTACGTTGCTCTTCCGGCGTGAGGTTGGCCCTTTGGGCAACGGCTGGCATTGCAAAAACTAGACCTACAAAAATTAGCAAGCTGGGTGGTATTTTTTTCTTCATTCTTGTTCTCCTAATCTTTTCTCGCAATAGCCCCGATGATAACGTTATTGTCTTCATCTCCCAGTGGGGGGTATAAAAGGGTAACAAATTTCTACAAGGTTTTGCTCAGGTATTGCTAGAAGACGGTCCATAGAGACCAAGTAAGTCGCCTTCTGTTGATACACCAAGGCCATTTAAGTGTCGATTAACGTAATTGAAGTAACCACAGACCTGATTCGCCTCCAAGATTTCTGTGTCATCGGCACCGGCAAGGCGAACTAAGTCAAGATCTTTCTCAGTGATGTGTGCAACGTCGACGGTGAGCTTTTCGATGTATTGCAAAAGTGCCAGGTACTTTCCGGAAAAAGCTTTTTCTGGTGATTTTTCGTGGAGAGCCGCCAATACCTGATTCCCTTTTTTCTCATCACCCAGAAGGGCCAGTGTATTTTTTGCATGGTGAGCGACGCTGTAGTCACAGTTGTTCAAGATGCTGGTATATGTACCGATGACTTCGAGAAACCATTTGGGCAATCCATTGTCTGGGTGGTGAAGTACGGCTTTATAGAGCGCGGCGTGGCCCTCCATTGTATGGGGACGGAGGGAATGGGCTTTCATGACATTATCTATTCTTCCTTGGGGGGTCTTGGTGTTTTCATATGCACCTGCCAATTTTCCGGTGGCTTCACCTGGAGGAATAATTTTAATCCATGATGTCATTTTGAGGTCCCGGAAAAGACCCGCTGAACCATTGGCTCAAAAATTTCGATTGGGGTACCCGCAAGGTTCGGGTTAACTGCAACTATGTCGTACTTTTCAATAAAATCGGCGGTCCACTCAAAAAACGGATGATCCCGCCAACGATCCCGTTCATTGATCCAATTAGGATCGCTTTTATTGCTAAACTCATGTAAATGGATGCGCTGGAAAATTTCATGATGCTCAAGCATCCACACATTCTTTTCAGAAATATAAGGCCGCAAAAGATCGGCCGCAAAACGGCCATGATTCTCCGGACAAACCACGAACCCAACATCGTGCAGTAGTCCCGTGACAATCGCTTCCTCGTCATGGTTATCTTGGTGTAGTAGGGCAGCTGTTTGTACACAGTGTTCGTAGTTGTTAATGGCGTACCCAAAGCTGGGCACATCTTTCGAGGCTTTCAGTAACGCAAGAACCTGCTCTGGAATCTGTTCCGCGAGATATTCTGCCCTTTGGCTATTTAGCAGGGCCCAGTCTGGTTCACGGAACTCATCCAAGTTAAATTTTTCGACATACTTCCAGTCCGATTTCAACAGAGGTGACCAATCCCCTGCTTTGCGTACCTGATTTTTTTTATTATTCATTATTCCGATTTTTTCGGTATGCAAAGGCTTCATTGTAACGTGCATTGATATAATCAGCGCACCGCACGGTGTCGTAGTTCGCACACTCTCCATCCTGGGTCAATGGGTTGATAGTAGCGTTCCAGTTCGGGTCGACGAACATCGCAAGCGAATAACGCGCTTGCGTAGAAGAGTTAATTACCCGATGAGGTGTTGATTCAAAGCGACCATTACTCCACCTGGCCAGTAAATCACCTATGTTTACAACAAAGGTTCCTTCAATGGGTTCTGCAGAAACCCAGGTGCCTGATTTCCCTTTTATCTGGAGCCCCCCAATCTGGTCTTGGCAGAGCATAGTGAGGGTACCGTAGTCGGTATGCTCACCAGAACCCACTTGAAAAAACCGGCCGTATTTCTCAGGCAAACGTTGATTGGGGTACCGATTGGGCTGGTTTGGTGGATAGTAGATAAGCGCTCCCCGGCTGATCGGCTTATCTATTTCCTTCAGAAAATAATCTCCTGGTACTTGCAGACCTTTTGCAAGGGCCTCGAGCAATTTTTCTCCACAGATCTGTGCCTCAGTAAAATAGGCGGCCAATTTTTCTCTCATTTCCGGTATAAAGGCGGGCCACTGGTTTGGAGCCAAAAGGCGCCCACCGGTCCTAAAGTCTGGGTCATCTTCGGCCACTTCTAAGCCCCATACAAAGCTTTCTTTGTAGTCTGATTCTTTATTACCATACATTTTTGCAGCACCGATGTGTAACCAGCCGCGGTGAAAAGGGGAGATCGAAACCGCATTTTTTTGGTGTTCCTCAGATGCAAAAAAACGTTCTGAGATATCAAAGATTTCCTTGATTTCTATTTGGGAAATTCCGTGGTTTTTAATATAAAAAAAACCAACTGTACTAGCAGCCTCACACAGCTCCATCCCAACCTTTTTATAGTCAGCTGGATTAGAGGAACGCAGTGGCGATAAATCGATTATTGGAAGCTCAGATATGCTCATGGTGAAATATCAGCCTTCTTTTTTAAAGATTCCAAAACCAAGGTAAGCTAGAGCAATGGACAGGAGTGGGTTGATGTAATTAAAAAATGCCCATGGCGCAAAATCTATTACGGAAACCCCTAGTACACCCGCCATAAAAACGCCTGAGGTGGTCCATGGAATAATTGAAGTACTAAGCGTGGCCCCCTCTTCCAGGCATCTGGAGAGCATGTATTTTTGGAGTTTATGTTTTTTGTAACTTTCCTTAAAAATCTGACCACCAAAGATAATAGAAAGATAAGCTTCGCCCATACTCATGTTACTGATAACGCCAGCGGCAATAGTTGTTGCTACAAGGCTGGCTGACCTTTTAATGCGCGCAAGAATTCCAGCAAGAAGCACCTGAATAAAGCCACTTTTATGCAAAAGTCCGCCGAGGGCCAGAGCGATCAGGGCAAGTGATAGTGTCCACATCATGCTTTGTATGCCCCCGCGGTTTAACAGCATGTCCATGGATTCAATTCCGGCATTGGATACGTAGCCCTCATGCAAACTGTTCAGCACTTCAGGTAATGGATTACCTTGAGCAGTTACGGCAAGTACTATGGCCGTTACGATGCTTGCCATCATGCTGAGCTCAGCAGGGAACCGCCTGATGCTCAAAATGAGCAGGACGAAGAGAGGTAATAGTGCAACTGGACTAATCACAAATTCATTGGCTAAGTGTCTCTGCAGCTCATCAAGTTGTGTAATCGAAAGACTTTGGTCTGCGTATTGCAGGCCTAAAACCACATATATGGCTAGGCAGATAATGTAGGTCGGAACTGTCGTATAAAGCATGGATCTGATATGGGCATAAATATTAGTATCGGCACTCATGGCCGCAAGGACCGTAGTGTCCGAAACGGGTGACATTTTGTCCCCGAAGCTGGCGCCAGAAACAACCATGCCAGCCACAACAGGCGGCGGAATTCCGAGCGGACCCCCTAGCCCCATTAGAACGACACCAATCGTGGCTGTTGTTCCCCAGGCTGTCCCGGTGGCGATTGACATGAGGCTACAAAAAAGCAACCCGGCCGGCAGAAAGATGGACGGGTGCAGCAAGTTTCCTCCGTAGTACACGAGACTTCCGATGGTTCCTGCTTCAATCAGAGCCGCGATGAGAACACCTATCAGAATAAATATATAAATAGCCCCCAAGCCTTTCTCTATGCCCGCACTCATGGCCGTCTTTATGGAAGCGAAGCTAAAACCGAGCTTCGCTGCATGGGATGCGACCCAAGCAAGACTTGCAATCAACAGGACATGGAGATTAATTTCTAGGCCTAGGAGCCCAAATATCACAATGAATATGACTCCACCAAAGCATAGGAGAGAATGGAAAAATCCTGGTTCTGCTGGTTTACTCATCTTAGGATGTGGTAGTTAGGCTGATGGGTGAATGCTATAGTAAATTTTTCTACTAAGCGTAGGTTTTTAAGAAAAATGAAAAAACGGATGTTAACTATACGTGAGGAGCAGAAATGTTTAGTTATATAAAGAATTACAGTTTTATTGGCCTTGGCATCTTCGGATCCTGTCTATTTTTGGCAGGGTGCGTGCAGGAGCCCACTTCAGTTTCTGAAAACATTGTCTCCGGCGTTAGCTATGCGGCAGTTGTTGGGGAAAGGGGTGGTCAGGACATGTTTGGTGCCTATGATGTTGATGCGGGCTGGCCTAAGGACATTTCAACGCTACCGGAAGCAGACGGTTGGACTTTTGGGGCCGGACAGAGCGTTTTCGCTGAAAGCCCAGAAAGGATTTTCTATTTGCAGCGTGGCTTATTGCCGAACATGGATCCACCACAGGCCCGGCTTTATCCCGAAGTCGGCCCCAGTCTTTCTTTTCCAGCGACCAGCGTCTGGCGGAATGCCACAAGGGCAAGCTTACCAGCCGGTGGTGGAACCGGTAGTATCGCAGAGGATGGCGTACAGGACTGGATTGAGCGTGGCGGCAGGATAGGGGTGGATGCCCTCTGGAAGTACTGCATACTCGTATTTGATAGGGAAGGGAACGTTACCGAGTCTTGGACCCAATGGGATGCGATGATGCAGCGTCCTCATTTTGTCGCGATCAACCCCTATGATCCGGAGAAGCATGTTTGGATTATCGATGATCACAAGCATGTAATTCACAAGTTTACTAATGATGGTGAAACGCTTGTGCAATCTATCGGAACTTACGGAGAGCCTGGCGCGGATGAGGCGCACTTCAATCGACCAACTTTTCTGGCTTGGTTTCCGGATAGTAGTTTCGTTGTGGCAGACGGTTACAACGGCACTCGCGTTGTGAAATTTGATGCGGATGGCAATTACCTCACGTCCTGGGGGGAAAGGGGTGTGCCACCCAATGAGACACGGCCTGGTTACATGAATAATGTCCATGGAATTGCGGTAGATCCAGAAACCCTGAGGGTGTTTGTTAATGACCGAGCAAATCGTCGCATTCAGGTTTTTGATGAAGGTGGTGAGTATCTGTATGAATGGAGTGTTGGGGCGCAGCCTGCAAATATTCACACGTTTATCATTACTGCGGACCGACATCTTTGGGCTTCCGATCGCAGAAGCCATAAAATCTTGAAATATGACTTGGAGGGCAATTTTCTTTATTCCTGGGGTACATACGGTGAATTTCCTGGTGGGATTGCTGGTGTACATGGCATGAGTGTTGACCAAGAGGGGAATCTGTACCTTGCCCAGGTCGATAACAAGGGTGGCGTCCAGAAATTCATTCCACGGTCTGGAGCAAACCCTGATTTTTTAATCGGTGGACCAGTATACGCGGCCTGGGATTAGTTTTTGATAACTAGTTTGCTTTAATGATTGGTTGCGGTAAACATAACTAATAAGGAGGGGAAGGTTTTATGAAGAAAAATATCTGGTCTGGCGCTTCTGTATTGCTAGCCTTTTTGTTTTTATCGTCAGCCCATTCTCAGTTTCCGGCTGTGGAACTGGAGATCGTCCGAGTGAATGATGATATGTATGTGATCCACAACGAATTTGTGCCTGGAAACGTAACAGCTCTAATCACGGATGAAGGTGTTTTATTGGTTGATGCCAAATTTGAGGCCAATTACGAAAGAATGATGGAGTTATTAGGAACAGTCACCGATCAACCGGTTCGGTACGTCATCAATACTCACTATCATAGTGATCATAGCGGGGGGAACGCCCTGTTCAAGATGATTGGTGCTGAAATTGTTGCGTCTGAACAAGCCCGATACAGGATGGTTGATGATAATTTGCCCGGTCTTCCCAATTTTACGCTGGAAGAGTATGCAAGAATTCATATTGGCGGCAAGGTGGTTGAAATGTATTACTTCGGGGCTGCCCATACCGACGGAGATGTTGTTGTTTATTTTCCGGAATACCGGACGCTTGCTGCCGGAGACATGTTTACCTACGGAGATGCAACGCCACAACTGATTGACTACCGGGGCGGCGGAAACGCTACTGCATGGACAAAGACTCTCGACGGGGTGTTGCAGCTTGGCTTTGAGACTGTCATTCCGGGACATGGTGAGATTACTACAAAGGCAGAGATGCAGAATTTCCGAGAAAGTACAGTTCGTCTTCGTACCCGTGTGAGGGAAATGTCTCGTCAGGGGAGCTCTCGCGAGGAGATTGCCGCAATGCTCCGTGACGAATACCACTGGCAAGACTTGATGATGGATATGGGATTGGATGGCATTTTGGCTGAAATGCGGTAACCGGATTAAATGATTGACCTTAATATTTTTCGTTTCGCCCGTTTCTATGGTTTATTAAAACCCCTCGGATTCTCAAAAGGGTTCGGAAGTACTATGGCTTTGGGTTGTATCCTGTTGTATGGATGGCCTGTAGCCTCATTTGGGCAGCCTGACCTTGAGGGTATCTGGGGAATTGATAGGACGTTGTTCCGACAATACTCCGAGGTCCGATATACGGAGGAGGGCCAACGTCGTCACGATGCCTACGATGTCTTGGTCGACGACTTCAGCTATCAATGCATTCCCTCAGGGCTGGGGCGGGCCTGGGATGAACCAGACACGGTAGTGCAAATTGAGCAGTTCGAGGATCGGGTCGTGATCCAGTACGAAATGTTTGATTTAGTAAGAACTGTGTATCTGAATCAGAACGCGCACCCCGTTGAGTTAATTCCTAGCACCGTTAACATTCACGGAGAGCCGATGCCTACCATGGGTCATTCCATCGGCTGGTACGAGGGTGATACCTTGATGATTGAAACCATCGGTTACGCGCGTGGAAATATCACAACACTGTTGCGCTATCCTCCGCAATCCATGGCCCTGCGTAGTATTGAGCGTATCTATCGGGATGAAAGCGACCGGCTGATGGTGAACATTGATTGGGTAGACCCCATCACCTTAGCTGAACCATTGGTCTCAACAAACCGTTACCTGAGATCAAAATTTAATCTGACGGTGTATGGTTGCATCAAAGAAGAATTCGACCATGAGTAATAGATAATGTTAAGAAACCTCGTCCTCACAATATTGTTCTCAACACCAGCGCTTCTGTGTGCACACCACTCGGTTGCCCTTGTATTTTCTCAGGAAAGAATCACATTCGAGGGATCGATCAAAGAGCTGAAGTGGGTCAATCCACACTCTTCATTCATACTTGAGGTCGCGAAGGAAGATGGAACGAAAGAGGAGTGGCTCGTAGAGCTTCTTGCAAGAATTGCTTTGGAGCGCGGGGGCTGGAACTTGGATGAGTTGCAGAATGGTTGGAATATTACCCTCACAGGCCGCATTGGTTACCGGGATAGAGCTCTCCGTTTTGTGGAGGCTAGGTTGCCGGATGGTAGAACCCTGAGAGAACGAAGTCCCCTGGATCCTAGTGATAAAAAAATATTTAGCAGATAGATGACGATGCTAAAAAACCTCGTTTTTACGTTAGTATTGATCAGGAAATTCCTAGTTACTGCTTTGGTTGGCGTGGCTATGTGGATTTCACCCGCAGTGGCCCACCATTCGCACGGCAATTATCAACTGGAAGGACTTATCCGCCTACAGGGAACAGTACAGGAGGTTCACTGGATGAACCCCCATGCCTGGATTTATCTGGATGTTACTGAGCTAGGTACCGAATCAGGCTTATGGGTACTGGAGGGTGGCAGCATTGCGGCACTTACAAGGCGCGGGTGGGCTCGTGATGATATTGGAGCAGGCGATGCTATCTCTGTTCGTTGCCATCAGCTTAGAGATCGCTCTAAGGGGTGTTTGCTCGGCTTCATCACGACAGAAGGTGGCGAAGAGAAAGAATGGGACTAAGGAAATACGGTCGGTTTTTGATCATTTCTTGTGAAAATTAGGAGGTGGATCAAATATGGGTATAGCTAGATTATTTTTTGCCGCAATTTTATTAGTAGGTCCGGGGCGAAGCTTTTCCGAGATTTGGATAACCCATGTCGATCACACCCACTTTTTCAGTGTTCATTTTCCTTCCCAGCCGGAAGTGCATCAGATCCCCTATCAGTCGGAATATGGATCAATTTTTCCAGCGTATGTATATACGGCACAGAATGGCCAGAATTTTTATTCTGTAACGGTTGTTGATTTTAGTGATTCAGAGGGCATTTATCGTGAGCCGGAAGATAAGACCGATGACGATGAAAATGTTCCGGGTGTGTGGCTGTATGATCAGCGGGGTTCGGTGGCGTATGCTGCAAGGAATTTCCGTCTGCGTGGAGGTGAGGTGACCTATGATGCCTGGCACCACATTGATTTGGTTGAAGGTCATCAATTGCAAATTACAAATCAGAATCAATCGCGAACCTATGCAGGCATGTATCTGCATAACAGTCGGCTTTATGTTCTGGAAGCAACTGTACCTGCTGGTGCCCCTCCCCAAGGGTTGTTCCAGCAGTCTCTAGTTTTTCTTGATGAAAAAGGTGCCCGGATTCGTTACAACCTGAAACCTGACGGGAGCAGAACCCGCCTCATTAGGACCGCTATTGAATTAGTGTCTCCCTAAATTACAATAAGGCCGTAATTTTCTATTTGACTGAGGAAGATCAGTTTTCAAGGATCCAGTCTGCCATCTGTGGAACAGCGACGGGTAAATACTCTGCCGCACAATGATCGGCTCGCCCCAGGAGCCATAGGTCTGAATTTTCAGCAGAGTCATGTAGTAATTCTAAATCGGATACCGGCTGAATATCATCTTGGGTTCCATTGGCTATTAACAATCTTGTCTTGATAGTTTTTCCTTGACCGATGAGGCCTTGCTCGACTAATGAGAATGGATTCAAGGTTTTTTTCATGGAAGCGCTATCTGGGCTTTGAACTCCCAGTCGGCGCAAAAGATTGCTAAGGGTAGGGCCTTCCGGGCCGTTTAGCATATCCTCATACACAGCCTCTGAGGCGGCAAACATTTCATGAATTGGCCCGCAGAAGCTGACTATTGATCGAATCCTAGGATCGTTACGGGTTGCGAGTTTTGCAGCGTAGTAACCTCCCCAGCTGAAGCCAACAAAACTAATCCGTGACTCATCAACATCACCTCGCTCAATAAAATATTCCATGATCTTGATATGTAATTCATCGGACGTTGGCGAGGAAATCCACTTCTCATTTTCGCCAAACCCCAATAAGTCAAAGGTTCCAACTGCGATACCTTTTTTTACCAATTCATTGACTGACACATAGGCGTTCGCTTTGTATTGGTCTGCTCCCTGAGTCCACAGGACCAACGGTGGATTTTTAATGTCTTTTGGCTTGTGCAAATACAGGGTAATTGTCTCGTTATCGAATGGGATCAAAGCCACCTCCATAGGCTCATCAAAAAACTGGCCTGCTTTCTGATAAGTTTCTAGATGCTTGTTGTAGGCCTGTTTTTCCTCAGGGGAATAATTAAATGGAAACCAAGCCATCGCGTAATAATTGGATGCCGTCATATAAGCATTTTTTGCTGCCGAAAACTGGTTGTTTTTCTCGTAGTTTGCTCCTTGAGTTTCGTAATATTCACCTAGATAACTCCACTCATACACCCAGGACCCGGGGTCACCGCCCTCTCTTGTCAGTATTCTGGGTAGCGTGCTACGGATGATTTCCTCATCGGCCCCTTTGTAGGCAAACGCAGCAATGCGTCTTTCGGGAAAGATGAGTTTACCGTCTTCAAAATGCTGCGAGAAAGCGTTTGAACTGATTCCTATTAAGAAGACTGTTTTTAATAGCATTATTTTTACGGCATTACTCATTGTTTTCCTAAAAAATTTAAAATAAGAAAAATGAATTCTATTTTTATTTAGATCGATCATTGAGCATATGTCATGAGACGGAAGGAGCGTACAAATAAAAATAATAATTCATCTAACTTTCATTAAAAAATTAACTTTTCCAGATCCTGTTAAAAAACATCAGGTACCAGAATTTTTCGGTTATCTGGGTAATCATCGAACGTTTCCTTATACCATCGATGATGGGCGATTGCTCTGGGTAATAGATTCGCAAGGCTCCAGAGAAAAAACACTAAGCCCGCAAGGCTCCAGGTCATGATGGCCCAGCCAAGCCATTGGGTGAGTTCCCCCAAGTAATTCGGAGAACTTACTTTCTCAAAAAGGAACCCTTTTGGGATATGGTAGCCAGGCCCATTTTTTTTGCGTAAGGTCATCAAAATATTGTCAGATTTTACATTTACATACATTCCTGACAAAAACGCACAAAGTCCCAAAAAAAATTGCGGGCCATAAATCCATTTTGGTGTGTAATCCCCAAATGAAAAAATCCAAATTCCCTGAAAAGAAGTATTGATGCAATTGAATATAAAAGCCATCAGGGCAATCAGCGCAGGAATTTTTTTTCTTGAAATTTTTGCGCGGAATGGCCAAACGAAACTCCGATGAAAATAGTGGAGGGTCCACAAGACGAAAAGTACGATCTGGGTGAGATTAATTGTGCTTCTAAAGACCAAGAAGAAGACTAACATAACGTAGAAGGCTGGTGATTCCATTAGAATCCAGCCAAGACGGGAAGGTATTGATCTGCCCCAGCCAGGTTGCTCGTGGCGCCCATAGGGTGCCGTAACAAAGAAAAGACAACAGATAACTGAGAACCCTATTAGAGTCCAAATAGCTAGCAGGCAGTTATAGCCACACATCCAATTGGTACCTTGACAAATTTTGCGTATTCTATAGGTTCATTGAGAGTAGGTGATGATAGAAAAAAAGGCTATGGTTCGGGTGTTCGTAGTATCAGGTGTGCTGGTATTGCTGTGTGAATCGGCCGTACTCGCGAACCCAGTAAGCTCACTGCAGCTTTCGGCTGGCGTGTGGAGATCTACCGCTGGCCTAGGTACAAGCACTCGGGAGTACCCTCTCACTGTTCTTGGGCAGAAGCGTTATGAGAATTTTCGGTTGGATCAGGACCCATCTCTGCAGTGTGAGCCCCCTGGTATGCCACGAGGATTTAGCCCAAGAAGTCCGATGGACTTTAATTTCTCCGGCAATACGCTCACGGTACGCTACGAAACGATGGACGTGGTACGTACCGTGCACATGAATGGGACTTCACCACCGCCCAATAAGCCACACACACCCAATGGTCACGCGATCGGTCGCTGGGACGGAGAAACATTAGTGGTAGAAACTACTCATCTCACGGCAGGCGAGGTCAACAGGAATGGTATACCTAAAAGCGAATCTATGACGCTTTATGAAACATTTGATCTACAAAAACGGGATGATGACACGTATCTTATTGTCAATTTAACAATAACGGACCCGGAAAACTTTGCAGAGCCTCATACATCAACCGAGGTTTTTGTGCTTGAGTCAAATTGGGAACTCTTTCCATTCGAATGCCACCTAACGGAGTATTAGCTGTGAGAGTATTAATAGGGCGGATAATGTTGATAGCTGTCTTTGTCATTGGGACAGCGCAGTCACATCACAGTAGTATCCCTTGGTACGATCTTAATGCCGACCAGATTACCGTTACGGGTGTTGTGACGGAATTTCAGTTCCTGAATCCTCATGTCTATATTTTTGTCACTGTCGCAAGAGCTGATGGGACCACGGAGGAGTGGAAGCTTGAGGGTACGTCAAGGAACCGACTTTTGCGTATAGGCTGGACAGAGGACTCCATTAAGCTAGGGCAAACTGTAACAGCGACTGGCTTTCCAGCATGGAAGGGTAACGGGATTGACACTGAGAAGCTGGTAGTGGATAGCGGTTCGTTGGTATGGGAGCGGTGACCAGCAAAGAATTCGGGGTAACCGAATGTATTTATATTACTAGTTAATACGAGAAAAAGGTTGGCCCTAATTTGAGAGCGGCATGAACATTCTAGTGGCGTTCGGGTTACAGTCGAATGGAGACATTGGTATTTGGGGTGTGTAGATTAATTCTCTAGAGTGGGCCATGGGTTCAGAAATGTATTCTGGATCTTCCAGCATGAATTCAACCGCAATGCGTGTGCCCCTCTCTATCAGTTGGTATCGTTCGACGACATGTTTGTGTTCGCCCGAGGGCAGACCGATCTGATATGGTGATCGGTGATCTGAAAAGTTTCTGGTATCCACGACCAGTGTTTTTCCCGACCAGTGACCGATGGAGTGGCCGGAGGCAAATCGTTTATTGCTATCAGGATGTTTTCGACCGTCCATATAGATTGTCCGGACTTCATCCCAATACTGGCTTCGAATCTCGATGGTTTCTTCATCGTTATTGAACTGGATTTGGATGGGATAGCGGGTGCTAGAAACGATCATCGCCGGCGTTGGCCTACCAATGCACAGGGACTCTGGATTGTCGGCTGAGAACGGGTCATAAGCTGCGCGGGCTGTTATCCCTTTTTTGGTCAACTTGAGGTTAGCAATAAAAAAACCATCAAAGCCACCTGGGTAACGGGGAACTTCAGACAGCTTGGTCAGCCATCTCCCTTCCAGGCTAGTCGAACCGATTGTTACGTCTGGTTCGCGAAAGACTTCACCTGGACTGAGCCCACCTTCTTTTTCGACTGCCCTTACATATGCATAAGGACGCCCGTCAATTGCCGGATGAGCTTGGACGGAGACTTGATCTCCTGGTGATAATGTGTCGCGGTTCCAGCCCATTCTCGACACAGTAATTGTAGAGCCCATCTGCAGCGACCACTCTTTAATTTCAGCATTTTCATTGATAGCCTCGACCGTGAAATAAACGTGCGGGTTGCGCCAAAAAAAATTGCTAACCGTACCGACCAGGGTAACCAGCGATTCCATGTCAAGACCGGCATCACTGTGGTGTCCTGGCGCAGGTGCGCTCACCATCAAGGAGATGGCAATAATAGCTGTATATGTTAGACCGTCCTTCCGAGTAGACTTGCTAGTGATGTTTCCAGCACAGTTGTTTAATTTAGTCTGGACGCGGCCTTTCTTCACGGCTGCGGTGGCAACAGGCCGCCAGAATAATTGACTAGGCTTGATCGATCCACTCAAGCATTCCATACGACCGTCTGTCCCTTGCAGGATGTATCCCGATCGAAACTTGATCGCCCACAGAGAGAGTCACGGTTCCAGCCTCTACGCGAAACGGTAATCGCGGAAGCCATTTGTATAGTCCACTCGATTTCTACGCCTTTTTCTAAGCCATATATCACTTGTGTGATCATCGCATAAACTGAATGGAATTCTGAACATCCCAGATTCGTTGCTGGTCAAGTTGAGCTGAGTGGACTAATGTTCCATTCAGGCTCATGCGATCAAAGCCAGTTACCTCGTAGAGTATCTCGAGCGCTGGCGCTATATCAGGCCCCATATCAACAAACAATTTTCTTATGGCTTCTATGTGTGTCAGGTCGGTGACAGAATAAGCGGTATGCATGAGTCCTTCATCTCTCGCTCCTGCCACCACCATAAATTGATTGCCACTTGGCCCTGGAAACATTGAGAGCAACCCATAATCATGATAATTGCCTTGGCCACCTGTGGGTATACCAGCTCCGCTGATATATTCCTCTCCAGTCTTTAGATTCATCAACTCATCGTATGTATCACCTACAGTCAGGGAGGAGGATGCGAAAACGAACTTCATCAGCTTATCAAGACCGCTGATGTAGCCAATATAAAGAATATGGTTCGACCTGAGATCAATACCGTCGAGCTCTGACATCGACGTGATACGTATCGGTTTTTCAGAGGTGTAAACGATACGCAGTATGTCTTTTAGTGCAAAGGCGGTTGCGATTGGTAGGTACGTCAGATCAAGATTGATGTAGTTATTTGCAGCTTCGGTGCTATTAAGAGAAAATTCACTCAGATCTTGCGCGCTATTGATGGAGAATTCCCTAATAAGCCTGCCAATATTCAGGGTTTCATCCAGCTCCCCGAAAATGTAATAGTCTCCGACAACGACAACTATAGGAATTTGGTCGGTCAGGATATTTGACCAGAAAGGGGCAGCAGCTACCTGTTCGGAGATAGTAGAATTATTCTGCCAGGGCCTGAATATTAGTGCCGAACAAAAAACAAACAAAGCGATAGACGCAAAAACAAAAATCTTTCTTTTCTGCCCCACACTATGTGAGGGATCCTTTTTTTTCACGGAATTTTTTGTCGGAACAACATCAAGACGGTACTCGCCCTTTGGGATTTTTAAACGATGCCCGTCCGGCCCGTCGGTCTGACTGTAGTAGGTCTCAAGTTTTTGGCGAAGGTTATGAATATAGACCCGAACTAGAGATTCCTGATTAGGGTCAAAATTACTGTCTTTTCCGAAAACATCAGTAGCTATTTTGGTTTGTTTTGGTATTTTTCCGCTGACGTATTGATCGGCTAAATATTGAAGGAGTCGATTATATGAGTTGGACCGGCCAAGGGCTCCGCTTGAGCACAGGGTTTTTACTTCTTGTTGGACAAAATCATGGCTAATCATGAGCGCAAGTTAGCGTATTTTTTGGAATATATAAAGGTGGATTGAGCTTTCTAACAAACAGAATACGCTTTTAAATTTGGAAAATTTCTACTCCCAAATCTCATAAATCCAAAAGTGGCCAATTTTATTGATGAGTTGACCGTTAGTCTCAAGGAGGGCCTCGTCTTCTTCGAAAACTCGGGCAGCAGATCTTTGCACGATACACAGTACTGGGTAGGTAACTTTCCTGGCCAGCAGTACATCATTTATAGTGAATACATCCGACATAGACAAAATTTTATCAGGAACATCAATGATTGTTTGGAATGGAGCCAGCGTTAACTCATATTCTGAGGTATTCTTTGCTAGCCACTGAGATGTTTCTATGGCAGGGCGTTCTGGCTTCCAGGCCAAGAAAAAGAAAAATGAGGCTCCTATTTGAAAAATTGCGATCAACGCTAGAAGTAATTGAGGTGCGTGATATTTTCTAATGCCAGATAATTTTCCGCTGTTCGTGCTCCTGAGAAGAGCCTTTACGGATAATATTGACAACGGGAACATAAGATCCATGAAGTAACGGTAGTCAACCTGACTCTGTAGTGAGTAGAAGGTAATCTCTGTAAATACCCATAACAGTAAAAATTTATCTACATTCGTTTTTTTCTTTTCCAGGACAGCCGCAACCATACCCCACAGAAAGAACAAAGAAGTAATTGGAGAGCGTTGAAAGAAAGTATATAAGGCCGGGAGGGGCCCATAGTGGAGGGGGTCCTGAATTATTCTGTAAATCTCGAAGCGTGAAGTGTGATCTTCGGATAAATTAAGCCAGTTCATCTGTTTTGATAAAGTGGTAAGAAAACCCTCCGGATTGAAAGCGTATGCACCATAAAAAATCAACCCCGTCAAAAGAAGCGTACCAAGGGTGGATATCCCAATCTCTGTAATGGTTTTTTTATTAAGTTTTGGGGTGCTGTCTTCTTCTGGGGAGGCTGTGGATATGGCGTATAACAAAGGAATTGCCAGATAAAATAGAACTGGCTTGAATCCTAAGCAGACAGAGAATGGTAAAAAAGATAGTCTTCTGACCCAGGATTTTGAAGAAAAACAAAAGAGAGTAGTCAGGATGGCAAAAAAGTAGATCTCAGCCTCCATGACCGCCAGAGTCGTGAATCGATTGAATATTCCGTTGACAGCAATAATGAAGACCGAAAAAATTGCTATTTTTCGTCCATAGCCCTTTTTTGCAAAGACATAAAAAAGCGCTAACAGAAAAAATGAAAATAGAATACTAATGTAACGACTGGTAAATATACTTGGTGAAAACAATTGATATAAAAAAGTATGGAGGAGAGTATGTAGAGGAGCTAGGGCGGCGTTATACACTCCTTCCAAAGAGATCGTATTGAATAAAGCAATATTTTTAGCGTTAATTAAATACCCGCCTTCATCATTCGAAAAATCATATAGAAAGAAACAACCGACGAGATGAAAGGCCAAGGAAAACCCTAGTACCAAAAGGATGGAAAAATGTTCTTTTTTGATCAAGTTGGTATTCAATGTATAAAAATTTCTAGAGTTAATGCATGACCTTATTACCTGATTGCATCAGCTTGAGCAACTAATCAGTAAAATCTAGCCCTGAGTTAAAATTTTTCTAATGGATATAATAAGTACCTGTTTAATTTAGTTTACTGAAACATTGACTTTTGTTATTAAAAATTATTACGCATTATTGTTGAATGCTAGGGTTCTGTATAATCAAATAAATAAACCCTTTGTGCGCAACTAATTGATATGTTTTCTAATTTACTTAAATATTTTGTTGAGAGCAAAATGCTGGCCTATTTTTTTATTGGTGGGATTGCTGCATCTATAGATTTAGGGATATTTGTTTTCTTGTACGAGTTAGCTGGATTGACAGCAGTGATTTCTCACTCTGTATCGGTACCGATATCAGCAATATTCAGTTTTTTATGTAACGCTTTTTTTAATTTTAGAAAAACAGATTTACTACTATTTCGTTCCATTTCATTTCTTACTGTTGTAACGCTGGGTTATTTGTTAGGAGCTATAATTATTATTTTCGTAGGAGACATATTACAGTTGGGTGGAACTATTGGGAAATTGGTTTCTTTACCTTTCGTATTCTTATTTCAGTTTTATTTAAATTCTAAAGTATCCTTCAGGGATTAGTATGGCTGGCAAGTTATCTGGAAAAAATATAGCTATTGTTGGTGGAGGGTTCACTGGCCTTACTGCCGCATACAAGATGAGTCAATTAGGAGCGCGGGTGACAATTTTTGAGGCTGGAAACGTGCTTGGAGGTTTAGCAGCAGGATGTACGATTTTGGATGCGCCCGTCGAAAAGGCTTATCACTTTCTTTATAAAACTGACAAACACATGATAAGACTTTTGGAAGAGTTAGGGTTACGGGATAAGTTGACTTACTACAAATCTTCGGTTTCTACCTATTATGGAAACCAGTTTTATCCCATGATGAATCCAATGGATTTGATAAAGTTCTTGCCTCTTAAATTTCACAATCGAATTCGAGCAGGATTGGTAGTTCTTTACCTGCAGAATGTAAAAAACTGGAGAAAACTGGCAAAGATCAGTGCAATGGAGTGGCTTACTAAATTTGCTGGTAAGCAGGTAACAGATGTTATTTGGGAGCCACTTCTTAGGGGCAAATTTGATATTTATTTTGATAAGGTAACAATGGCTTGGCTGTGGGGTAGGATCAAGCAACGTGTCGATAGCCGGGATAAAAAAGCAAAAGGGGAGGTTCTAGGTTATATAGATGGTGGTTTTGCAACAATAATCAAGGAACTTATTAAGAAAATAGAGGAAACTGGTCTTGCAAAATTTGAACTTAATACCCCGATCAATATGATTAAGCATTATTCAAAAAATGATACTGTTAAAGTTACAGTCAATAATAAGGACCTAACCTTTGATGGAGTATTGTTAACGGTTTCATGTAAAGTAGCTGAAAAGATTTTACAAAATTTTAAAAATTCTAATGCTAGTTATTTCCAGAAACTGGAAAGCATCAAATATCTAGATGCTGCAATTCTTCTTTTTGCTACTGATAAACCGATTACCAAATACTATTGGCATAATATCAATGCTCCAAACTCTCCATTTGTAGTATTTTTAAGCCTCACTAGTTTAATCGGTTGTGATCGCTTTAAAGGTAAGCATATTTACTACATTGGTGATTATATACTTAGCGATCACCCACACATGAATATTTCAAAAGAAGATTTGGAGGAAAATTGGTTTAAGTCGTTACAAAAAATGTTTCCAGATTTTGATCCAACTTCGGTGCTTGAAAAGAAAGTGTATCGATTTAAGGATGCGCAACACATTGTTGATGTAGGTTTCGAGGATAAGATTCCTGAATATCAAACGCCGTGCCCAGAAGTTTATCTATGTAATTTTTCCCAGATCTATCCTATGGATCGGGGAACAAACTATGCCGTGCGTGATGGTTTTCGTATGGCAGAACTATTTGAGAAAAGATACGGTTGACCCAAATGAATATGAAAGCTAATGGGTGTGACTTATCGGTTATCTTGCCTACTTATAACGAATCGGAAAATATAGAAACCTTAATCGAAAGGTTATCCGTAGTTCTTTATGATTTAGATTTTGAGGTAATTATTGTTGATGATGATAGCCCTGACTTGACTTGGCAGGTAGCCCAAAATATTGGGCTTTTGAATAACCGTATCAAAACAATTAGGAGATTAAATAAGAAAGGACTTTCGAGCGCCGTTATATCCGGCATGATGGAGTCAAGTGGAAAGGTGATTGCTGTAATGGATGCGGACATGCAGCATGATGAGAATATTTTACCCACCCTCTATGAAAGAGTAAGAGAAGGACACTGCGATATTTGCATTGGAAGCCGGGCAGTCGAAGAAGGTGGTTATATAAACATGACGGCCGGCAGAAAATTTGCAAGTAATTTTGCAAAATATCTAGCAAAAATTGCATTGAGGACAACAGTCAAAGATCCAATGAGTGGATTTTTCGCACTCTCTCGAGATTACTATAGAAATACAATGAATAGGGTTAACCCCTCTGGTTTTAAAATACTTCTTGAGTTTATTGTAAGAGGTGATTCTCCGAAACTTAATGAAATAGGTTATGTCTTTAAAAAGAGAGTTTTTGGAAAAACCAAACTCAACGCAAGCATTACCCTAGAGTATTTATTGGCTCTTATCGACCTTCGATTCGGATGGTTTATACCTAATCGTTTTGTGAAGTTTTGCATAGTTGGGGTGTCAGGGTCTTTAGTAAATTTTTTATGTTTTGCGATTGCAGAAAATCAAGATATCCCTGTATCAATTTCAATCTTAATTGGGGCTGAACTGGGCATGGTCTGGAGTTATTTTCTCAATAATTTATTTACCTTTTCTCCCTTTAGATACCATGGACCAAGATTTTTCCAGGGACTTATTTTATATCAATTGATTAGTCTTTACGGCATAACGATTCAGCTCTCTGTTGTAAGTCTGGTGATCTCTAGATTGCCCTTTGTTACATCGTTGTATATCACTTTATATTTAACTTATTTCGTTGGAGTGTGTTTCGGGGCAGTTGCAAATTATTTTCTGCATACCTACTACACCTGGAATCGATTGGGATTTGTGCTCGCAAGACCGAAGAAAATGACTACCAGCAACCAGCACTGATAGCCAATGGACACCACTGGGGATAATGCATTCTGGAGGTTATTTATTTTCTGTTTTTACAGATTACTCCCAAATCTCATAAATCCAAAAGTGGCCAATTTTATTGATGAGTTGACCGT
>CAJWKT010000020.1 GCA_913041665.1 uncultured Gammaproteobacteria bacterium
CACATTCCATTCTGCGACCACAGGCGACAACATGCTGTGGGATGCCTCCGAAGAGAAACTGGTTATCACCGGCACTAACGGGGCGAATGCCCTAGAGGTTGCTGACGGTAATGTTTCGATTACCGACAATCTGACGGTTACCGGGAACCTGACGGTTACCGGCACCACCACCAACCATCTGACTGTTCCCGGCGACAACGGCGACGCGGCTATTGCCCCCGCTCTTGGTGATGAGAACAACTATATTAGGACAACGCACGCTACAGCATTAGTTACTTTGCCGCAGCATTCAGTACAAGCGTTTGCGGTTGGTACCGTTATTTACTATGAGCGCACGGGAACGGGAACGCTTACATTTGCGGCTGGACCCGGCGCGTCCGTAACGTCAAAAGACAGCACCCTGACTTGCGGGTCGTGGTTCGGGAGGGCACTTTGGACGATCTTCTTCGCAGTGTTGAGACAGGGGATATGGATTTCTTCGTGGGCTCCGCTCTTGTGACTCGCTCATCAGAAAATTTGGTGTCTGAGGTGCTGCTACAAGATCGTTTGGTTATCGTTTGTCGGCCCGATCACCCTTTAGTAGGCAGGCCTGATCTAACCTTTGCAGACCTAGAGGGCAATGGGTGGGTATTACCCCCTCGGGCTACTAAGATTCATCAAGCATTTGATGAGGCATTTCAAGAGGCCGGACTTAGCCCACCGAAGACTTGGATTGAAATTAATACCCTCGCAGTTTTACGTTCCATTCTTTGCGAGACAGATAGATTGGCTATCGTTGCTTTTTCTCGGATTGGAGTAGAACTAAAATATGGATTGCTTACTGTTTTACCATTGAATTTTTGCTCGGACCCTTTTCCCATTGCTGTGGTTCGACCTGAGGAGGGACGTCTTTCTCCCTGGGCTCGCGGTTTTTTGAGGTCACTTCGACAATCTGCAGTGGAAATAAAAGTTGATGAAGCTGCGTACTCAGGGTCTACTACCGCGTAATTCTCCAACTGCAATTTCTGTCAGCGACAAAATAACGGATTCAACGTCTGACAGGGTATTAAAGATATGCGGACTTAGCCGAACACCGTTATTAATTCCTGCTGGTGCTGCTGCAATATCGTATCCATGATAAAGCGCTTCAAATACTTCCCGACCCCCAATTCCAGGTAGGCTAAAGACCAGCACCCCAGCACTCATGGATGGATCAGGAGGAGTAAGAATCGAGGCGCCAGGAATCAAAGAAATTCCATTGCGTAAACGTTGGACGATAAAACGCAGCCGTGCTTCGATAATTTCTTTATTGATGGCGTTGTGGAATTCGATGGCGGGTCCTATGGCGGCAATTGTAGGATCAGATCGCTGCCCCAGAGTTTCAAATTTTTGAGCACCCTGGGTTTCAGCTGCCTCGTAACCAACACTTACCAATGAGGGCCAAACTCTTTCTGCTAAACCGCGACGCACATAAAGCAGCCCAGTTTCTTTAGGTCCCATGGGCCACTTATGGAGGCTGCCGGTATAGAAGTCGCAGGCCATATCATGCAAATTCAGGCTGAGAGCACCCAACGATTGTGCGCCATCTACTAAGGTTAGTATTCCCAGAGAGCGGCACTCTAGACACAACGCTTTTATGGGCAAAGTCAAACCAGACACATTGGAGACATGACTCGCAGCAAAGATTCGGGTATTTGGCGTTAGAGCGCCTATAAAATGCTGTCTTAGACTCTCTGGGGTGATTGGCCCCTCCGGTGTTGGAACTTTTTTGACGCTAAAACCTTGACGTCGAGCACGGACGTCCCAGGCAGCGTGATTAGAGGGGTGGTTTTCGTCCCATATGACGACTTCATCGCCTTCACCGAGTTCCAGTCCGTTGACAACTATATTATTACCCTCGCTTGTATTTCGGGTAATGGCAATTTCTTCCGGATCAGCTCCGACATACTGAGCTAACAATGACCGGGCGTTCGTCTTTTCCTCTCTGAATTTTGCTCGGTTTTGAAACGAGACATCACCTTCGAGATTTCGTGTGAGTCCGAACAAAGTTTCAAGTACGCCATAATGTGTTGGACACAAATTAGCCGAGTTCATCATGATAAGGCTTGGGCGAATTGGGAATTGTCTCTTAATCTGCTCCCAAAATGATTCATTCTCCAGATTGGCTTCAGAATTTTCTTGGGCGGCTAGATTGAGCCATTTTGTGCCGAGCGTACCCGCAACAAGGCCCCCAGCCATACGTTTGAGTAGTTCACGTCGGGGCAGCATCCAGTGGCCCATATCCAGGACAGAGCGGGATTTTTCTATTTTAGTTTCAGCTCTTCCCTCCTCTTTCTTCATCTTATAGAGATCCCTATTTTATTTTTTTGGCCTGCTATTCCGCAGAGAATCAATTTTTCCTTAGGTATCACGGCCACATCTACGCAAAAAATAGGACTGGAAAAGAGGCTGGAAACACATAATGTCAGTTAAACCTTTGTGCTGTGGACCACGAGGTAGTTTTTTAAGCGCCTCATAATTTTCTCCGTTTATCGTAGGTGCTCTCGGAAGAAGCCAACAGTGCGATTCCACGCAAGATCCGCGGCTGGCTTGTTATAACGAGGAGTAGAATTATTGTGGAATCCGTGAAGCGTGCCTTCGTAGATATGTGCGCGGTAATCCACGCCGTTCTCTCTGAGAGCTACCTCATAATTTGGCCACATTGCATTTATGCGCGGATCCGTATCTGCCATATTGATCATCATGGCTGCTTTGATGCTACTTGTAGCCTCAGCTGGAACCGCAGCACCGTAAAACGGCACGCCAGCTTGCAGGTCACTGCCTAGCACGACAGCCAGGCGATTGGTCATTCCGCCACCCCAGCAGAAGCCAGTAGCACCCAGCTGACCGTTGGATAATTCGTGCCCTTTTAGATAGCGGGCACTATTGATCATGTCCTGGTCCAGCTCGTCGGGGTTAAGATTTCGTTGCAGCTCGCGACCATCATCGTCATTCCCGGGGTAACCGCCCACAGGCGCAAGACCATCTGGCGCTAACGCAAGGAATCCAGCAATTGCAGCACGTCTGGCCACATCCTCAATGTGAGGATTTAAACCACGGTTCTCGTGAATGATCAGTGCAGCCGGGAACGGCCCATCTCCTGCCGGCTGAACCAAATAACCGCGCATCATGCCGGATGTACCGTCTGGAGATGCGTACTCAGCATAGGTTCCCTTTATACGGGGATCCGTAAAGGAAACGGTCTGAGCCTCTGCATAACGGGGCAATAGTGCCTGAGCCATCCATAACGCTGAAACGCCACCAATCATGATGGCGGCTGATTTATCGAGAAACTCCCGACGGTCCATTCTTCCGTGGCAGTACTCATCGTACAAATCGAATACGCGTTGGTCAAAATCAGCTGCTTTTTTCTTTGACATGATTATTTTTCTCTGTGTTTTTTTATTGTTGTATTTATGGAAGGCCTTATGTCGCTCCACCTCAGTATATTACAGACGGAGGCCCAATCCGCATAACACACTACCAAAAATGCTATCGCATCAACCGCAGGGCCGGTCTATTTCAAGCTCTATGCGGACTGGGGGAGGTGTATTTCATTCAACATAAAGGGCAACGACATGAATTCTTCTTTTAACTCTATGATCCTTGAAATATTTCACACTGATCCCACTGTCACATACCGTCACCGGAGCAACGTACCCCAATTTGGCACTCCCCGGATCGGCTGACCGGATCCCCTGGGTATCGGGAGAGTCATAGCATCGGTTACGGTTAACGGGACTAAATATCACATTACCCAAAAATACTTGAAAGTGAACGCAGAGATTACGTTTTTCAATTTCTATGCAGGCTATGTGAGCCTATTGTTCTAGTAAGCTCGGTGTCTTTAAATTTTGGAGAGATAAAATCAGAGTTCCCATTGGAGTCCGATACGTAATGTTCGGGGTTCCGTGGCACGGCTCATTCGGCAATTTATGATGTTACAGTCAATATTTTCGGACGTTAGTCCGGGTGGATCAAAACCTTCAACATAGGCCTTATAGTAATAGACGATGTCATGGCCATCCGCGTCCAGAATATTAAAAAGTTCGGCATACATAGTCCAATCTCTTAATTTGTAGGAAGCACGAAGATTTCCTGTAAAGTGCCCTGATGCTCTGCGCGTATTGTCTGGCGTCAATGCATAGGGCCCTTGATGGCGTAACCTAAAACTCGCTTCCCAGCTATCGCCAAAGGCAGAGAAGCCAATTTGTCCCGCCGTTTCAAGCGCACCTTCCACAAAAAGACCATCTGGATTCATTTTCCATCTGGCGTCGCTAGAGGTGTAGACTGCATCGATACCGAGCCAATCGAACGGGCGCCAAAATAGGGTTATTTCGGAACCTTTACGTGTAGTTGGCCCCCTTGCTTCGACTGAATTTGAATCGCCAACAAAGAGTAGCTCGCTAGCTAAATCAAGCCACCAGTAGGCCGCAGTCATTTTTACTGACCCGTATTCTAGTCTTGTGCCGATCTCGTGTCCTGTTCCTTCCGCTAAGCCCGGCAGTGGTGTAACGCTATTGACAACACCACGCGCATCATTGGAATGGTATCCACGTCCCCAGTTGGCGTAGAGTTCTAGTGCGTCTGATACAGCATAGGCCAACCCGATGTTTGGCGAAAGAAGGCTATCTGATTTTTTTCCTAAAGATGAGCCTGCGTTATTTGCGACTACTTCAAAATTGAAATAGTCAGCACGAAGTCCCGCTAGAATACGAATTTTTTCGTTTGGTAGCCAGGTCAATTCTGTGTAGGCACCAAATGAAGATTCTTTAATATCATTATTACCAATGGCGGATAGAAATTGTCCAGAAGTGTGTCTATCTACACCCACAGGCCCGATGTTGTCGTGTCTGAATTCAACACCAACGTCAAGATCCAGGTGCGATTCTTCAATGAGTGTGCGCCTGTATATCGCTCCTGTTGTTGCACGCTTATCAAACTGGTTGATCTGAAAATCGTAGGTCGGGTTAGATTGCATCCACCAGTCGTAATGTTGTAGGTAGGCAGATGCCTCCCAACTGGCCCCCTTCATTTGGGCATTTGCAACCCATCGTGATGTGTCGCCACCTGCCGAGGGGTCTATCGAGCAAAATTTATCTCTGCAGACTGCACTACCGATAGCCCGTTCTGGAATTTGTTCTGTCGGGTGCCAATTTCCATCGTAACCAAATAAACTGAATGAGATTGACCCAAAGTCCGTGGGTTTAGAATATTTTCCCCAGACAGAAACCTGTCTTAGTTCTTCGTCACGCTCCCACGGACCACTGTAGGTTTTTATTTCACCAATGGTAGTTAAAATCCCCTCGCCTAATTCCATACTCTGGCCACCTTCAAATTTTCTCCAGCCGTTCTCACCGACTTCTAGAGACAAATGACTAGAGTCCAGTTCATTGATTGTATTTATGAACGAGGTAGCGACCATTCCAAAATCTCCAACATCTGCGCGGTATGGACCTTTTCGGAAATCAATACTTTCGATCATTTGTGGTATTAGGCCGTTAACATCTAGATATCCTTGGCCATGCCCGTGCGACCTCAAATTCCAGGGTACTCCATCAATGTGGGTCAAAAAATCAGTACCGTGGTCTAAGTTAAACCCCCTGAGAAAATACTGGTTTGCCTTCCCGCTCCCAGAGTGCTGCACTGCTACCAACCCTGGCACAACCTCTAGCATTTCTGCTATTCGCAACATGGGGCGTACCAGTAGATCTGCTCCACTTACAGTGCCCTCGCTAGCTGTTTGGGCTGTCCCAAGAAGTGCATTGTTGCGTCCGAACACAGTTACTTCCTCCAGCGCACTATTTTCCATTGTCTGAGCAACAACCGCAGGGATTAGGAAGTTAACCCCACAGATCAGGAACGAAAATAGCATGACTTTGTTCCAGTCCGGATACTTAGGGGGTGGGGCAGTTTGTTTCACAGCAATGATAGTCGTATTTCTTTAGGACTGAGTTTAGAGTCAAGCGCCGAAGTCTATGCCAGTGCTAGCTTAATCTGCAGGTAAAGGCCGAATTTTAACCGTTAATGAGAAGGTTAAGGCACCATGAGGCTTCTTTCGGTCAGACAACCCTTTGATTAGTCTGGCATTTATTCTTTAAAGTACCGATAATAAAAAGAATGTTGATGAAGGGCTTTCCAAAATCGATAAATCTATAAAGCAAAAACCAAGACACGATTAAGGGTAGCATCACGGCCAGTATTCCAAGAGCAACTAGCCCCCGGTACTCTATTGCCTAACCTTTATGATCAGATTGCTCTTTTTAATACACCGCTACCTTGGGATTGCCCTAGGTTTGGTGGTTACACTCTGGTGTTTATCTGGGTTCGTAATGATGTATGTGCAATACCCAGACCTCGATGCGGAGGAACGTCTGGCCGGACTCGAATCTTTGAAACTCGAAACCTGCTGTCGACTACCAACTGACTTCAGCAACATCGTTCTGGACCGTTTTCGCGTAGAAATGTTTGATAGCCGTCCTGTGCTCAGACTGATGGGTGGGGCTTACCAATATGTGATTGATCTCCTGGCAGGCGAGTATCTAGCTAGCTTTGACGAAGCCGAGACGCAACGCTCAGCTGCCATCGCTGCCAAGGAATTCGGGCTATCAGGTCAACCAAGGTTGCTAGGTGTTATCGAGCAGGATCAGTGGACAGTCTATCCTGCCTATCACTCCCATCGCCCGCTATACCATTTTGCGATGAATGACTCTGCTGGCACGAAGTTCTACGTCTCTAGCACAACGGGTGAGGTGGTGCAGATGACGACGTCCAGAGCACGTTTTTGGAACTGGATGGGAGCGGTCGTGCACTGGCTTTACCCTACCATGCTCCGACAGCACACTGGGGCGTGGCTACAGACCGTCATTTGGCTAACCATAGTTAGCATATTTCTCACGGTGATTGGAATTTACATCGGTCTTCGTCAGTACAAGGTGCGACGCAATAGGCGAAAATCACCCTATCGGGGTTGGGCTCTTTGGCACCACTACGCCGGATTGGTTTTTGGGCTGTTTACCCTTACATGGCTCGTCAGCGGACTCTTCTCAGTAAACCCATGGGGCGCGCTAGAAGGAAGAGACTATTTTGAAGAAAACCAGCGCCTGAGAGGTGCAGTCCTGGACTTTGAAGATGTTAGAGATTTCATTTTTTCGTTACCTAGAAACTACATTCCTGGCTCTACCGTCCGCCTCGAAGGCTCCCTTGTCGATGGGCAGCTCAATCTAGTCGCTTCGGACTTAAAAGGTGTTCGTGTCAGACTTCAAAGAGACGCTCTTATTCCCGACCCACTGCCTGAAGATTTTTTTACGCGCGCCGGACACTTAATTCGTCCCGGGACCCCGGTGCAAGAATCTGACTGGATTACCACAGGAGACGCTTATTACTTTAATCACCACGAGGCACGACCCTTTCCTGTGTATCGAATAAAGTATGATGATGGCGAGCGGATTTATCTGGACAATGTGAGTGGTGAACTTGTTTTTGCCGTGGACCGCGAACGCCAGTGGTTACGATGGATTTTTCACGCACTCCACAGAGGAGACTTCTCCCGTCTGATCCGGAAACGCCCTATCTGGGATTTTCTAATGTGGCCGTTGATGCTAGGCGTCACAGTTGGCGTCCTTTCGGGAACGTGGATGGGTATCCGCCGAGTTGTTCGTTCGATACAGAGTCCGAAAAAATTCCCGTTTAACTCTATACCAGAGCTTGACTAAACATAGATACCAAGTGCCGGCTTGGGTCTGTGTCAGGGTCAGATTTTAACCGCTAATGAGAAGGCTAAGGCATCATGAGGCTTCGCACGCCCCCAAGCTGCAATTTACTTTCGGCTAGATAGCCTCTTGATTGGTCTAGGCATTTATTCTTTAAAATACTGATAATACTAAGAATAGTATGGTTTTTAGTGCAGAAGACCTTTTTTTTCCTCATATCCTTCTAAAGAATTCATCTAACTATCCGATTTCAATGGTTATAACCTACTGTTGACAGCAGAACGCTGGATTGGAAGTTCCAGAGATCGAGTGTGTAAATGCGCTGGAAAATTTTGAAGTTTTTATCGGGTTTTGACGATGTCACAGATGATTATTGCAAACCGCCTCATTGATGGCTTGGTAATTTATATGGGCCCAAAGGGGGAATGGGTGGGTTCCATTAGCGAGGGTGCTGTGTTCGAGAATGAACACGATGCCCAGCGTTGGTTGGTTGTGGCTCAGCAAGCGGTGGAAGATAGCGTCGTTGTGGATCCATACCTGATCGATATCGATGCTGGGGGCGGCAAAAGTCTACCCGTGGGTGCGCGCGAAACTATTCGGGCATTCGGCCCGTCAGTGCGTACCGATTTGCTGGAGGATGCAGAAGGCAATGGGGGTTAACGAGAACCATGTATCGATACGATGAATTTGATCACAAGCTCGTCCAAGAGCGTGTCCAGCAGTTTCGACATCAGGTCAAGCGTCGGCTGTCGGGGGAACTGACAGAAGATCAATTCAAGCCTCTTCGCCTAATGAATGGCCTCTATCTGCAGTTACATGCTTATATGTTAAGGGTGAATGTACCCTACGGCGCGATGACGTCTAGGCAAATGCGTAAATTTGCGCATGTTGCTAGAACCTATGACCGGGGATTTGGTCATTTCACCACTCGGCAGAATATTCAATATAACTGGGTCAAACTTGAGGAGACACCTAACTTGCTTGCTGAGCTAGCAGAGGTTGAGGTAACTGGCATCCAGTCTTCGGGAAATTGCGTACGTAACATTACTTCAGACCATTATGCTGGCCGAATCAAAGATGAGCTGGCTGATCCACGAGTCTACTGCGAGCTTTTGCGTCAATATACCGTACTCCATCCGGAGTTCTCTTTTCTGCCGCGAAAATTCAAAATTGCAGTAACGGGTTCCCCAAAAGATAGAGCCGCTGTAGCGCTCCACGATATCGGGTTGCGTATGCACTTAAATGACTCTGGTAAACTGGGATTTGAAGTACTAGTTGGCGGCGGCCAGGGACGAACACCGGTAATTGCCAAAACAATTCGCGAGTGGCTATCCCCCGAGCATCTTATGGCTTATGTAGAAGCAATACTGCGTGTCTATAACTTGAATGGTCGCCGGGATAACATTCATAAAGCCCGGATCAAAATAATTGTTAACCAGCTGGGTATTGATCGATATCGAGAACTCGTTGACCAGGAGTTTGATCGTATTAAAGGAGATGTTAAGGGCATCCCTGAAGCCGAAATCCAGCGCATTAAAGCCTATTTTGCTCCACCTGAGTATGAAGAGCTCCCGGATTTCACAGATAAACTCAGTACGCTCCGATTGGCAGATAAGGCCTTTGATTTGTGGATGTCGAGTAACGTGGCAGAACACAAAATTAGAGGCTATGCGATCGTGAACCTCACTCTAAAAGCGCCTGATCGGGTTCCCGGTGATATTACTGCGACTGCTATGGATGCTGTAGCGGATTTAGCGGACGAATACAGCTTAGGAGAAATGCGGGTGAATCACCGACAAAACTTGGTGTTTGTTGATGTGAAACAGATGGATTTGCATAATTTGTGGCAGAAGTTGGGGCCATTGGAACTGGCAACCCCGAACCTAGGTCAATTGACCGACATGATTACCTGTCCGGGGCTTGATTATTGTAACCTTGCTAATGCTCGGTCGATTCCCGTGGCTCAGGACATCAACAAACATTTCGTAGACGTAGACCGATTGATTGCTATTGGTGACTTTACTGTAAATATCTCTGGGTGTATGAATGCTTGCGGTCATCACCACGTGGGGAATGTCGGCATTCTCGGAGTGGACAAGCACGGAACAGAATTTTTCCAGTTGACGTTGGGGGGGTCATCGGATGAGGGAGCCTCTTTGGGTGATCGCCTTGGTCGAGCGTTGCCTCAGGAAGAAGTTCCCGCTGCAATCGAGGCTATTGTCGATACTTACATGGATATTCGTGAAGATGACGAACGTTTTTTGGATACCTATCGGCGCATTGGCATGGTGCCCTTCAAGGAGGCGGTGTACGGTTCTGCGGACACCAAAGTGGTGGTGTAATGGGTCTAATTAAGGAAGGGAAGCTTGTTAATGACCCGTTTAAAAACGTATCAGACTGCGAGACAGTTCCAGCCAAGGGTCCAGTGATTGTCAGCATTGATCAATGGATGGTTCGGCGTGACGACTTACTTAAAAGAAGTGATTTAATCGGAATATGGCTTAAAAGTGATGAGCACCCTGAAACAATCGCAGGAGATTTAGCATACCTGAGTCTTGTCGCGCTTGAATTTCCCTCATTCAGGGACGGGAGGGCCTATTCCTACGCTCGACTGCTGCGGGACAAATACGTTTTTTCGGGCGAGATCCGTGCTGTAGGTGATGTGCTTTTGGATCAACTTCATTTCATGGCGCGATCAGGGTTCGATGCCTTTGAGGTAGAAAGCGAAGACCCTTTGGATGCGTATAACATTGCAGCAGCGGACTACTCGGTGTGGTACCAGCAGACTGGGGATGGGCGTCTCAGCGCTGCTGAACTTAGAGGTAAAGGGATACGGAGATAGGGCTTTTAGCGATAAAATAAAGAAAATGAGTATTACCTTAGTCAGCTGGCCTCGGGTTCTTCAAAGCGGGACCCTTTTTTTCATTTTACCGCTTGCTTTGTCGGCAGCCCCGGATCTTGATGGCACTTGGATGCTGGCGAGTGGAAGCTCTTCTGGTTTTCAGGGGCTTTTGTATACGGACGAGGGTCAGGCACGGCAACAGTCGTACGATTTTTTAGTTGATGACCCGAGTCTTCTATGCGTACCCGCGAGTCTGGGGCGTATGTGGGGCAACCCTGGTTCTCCCATTGAATTCCGTCTTTACGAAGATCGAGTGATAATCCGCTATGAGTTGTTTGACCTGATCAGGACCATTAAGCTCAATCAAAATGGCCATCCACTGGATCTGGCACCCAGCGTAGTTAACGTCGACGGGCAGGCATTCGGGACCATGGGTCACTCCATCGGATGGTATGAGGAGGAAATACTCTTGGTTGAGACTATTGGCTACGCTGACAGTTACCTCACAACCTCCGTGGGGATTCCTCAGTCTCAGGCCATGCGTACATTAGAGCGTTTTTTTCGGGTAGGTGAGCAGGTCGCCCTGGAGATTACTTTTATTGATCCGATTATTTTTCAGGCTCCATTCACAGTATCTTATCGTTTAAATCCCTCACGGTTTGAGGTAGCGGAGTACGGCTGTACCCCTGAAAACGCAAGTTACCGATAATGCAAAAGCCAATTTTCACTGTAATGAAGATCTTGACCTTTTTTGGTTGTATTTTTCTGTCCACACACCTAATTGCGCACCACTCTACGACCGTGAACTTCGAAAGGGCGGTGAGCCCGTTAGAGGGAATCATTAAATCCCTTAAGATCGTAAACCCGCACTGCTCTTTTGTGCTGGAAGTCATAAATGATGATGGCGCTTCCGAGGAGTGGCTTGTTGAAATGCTTGCAAAAAATGCGCTTGAGCGTCAGGGATTCGATTTTGATGCACTCCAAGCTGGGCTGATGATCAAACTACAGGGCCGGCTTGGCTATCGACCCAACACGATTTATTTTGTCGAAATTGAACTACCGGACGGAACCATTATCGAAAACCCTGGTCCTCTTCGTTAGGGTTGCGCTACTTATTATTTTTTATCGGTGGGTGACTTGGTTGTCGGGCCAACCCTATCCCACCGGCGGTCGTGTACGCCATACATCGAAAGAATTCTCCAATGCCATGCCAAGGTTCAGCAAACGCCCTTCCTCAAACAGACGACCACAAAGGGTAATCCCGTGAGGCACCCTGTGTTCAATGTCAGCGCGTTTATCTGGGATCCGATCAGCGGGTACATCGCCTGGGGCGCTACCTCGGGCTTTGCTTCGGATAAAACCGGCCCTTAACGTAAGCGATGGATGTCCTGTCATGTTGGTAATAAGCAGTAGGGGACTAAAGGACGGCGCAAGGATGACATCAACCTGCTCGTAGATCTTATGCATGGATTTCATCACTTGTAGCCTGATTCGCTCGGCCTGGATGAGTTCGATGGCAGGCGTAAATCGCCATTGACGCATCCGGTTTGGCCAGTTGTTTGGGCCTTGGGCTACGAGTTCTTCATCTTGGTCGGTAAGGGTGAGTTCCTCAAATGCGGCTGCAGCCTCCACTTCAAGAATGGTGATTAGCGCGGAAAAGGGTTCGCTTGGTAACGCGATTTCTACCAGATCTATGCCAAGGCTGCGGGTAGCTTGAAGGGCCGATCGTTCGACATCATTAGTGTTGTCATCCTCAAAAAGTGCTGGAATATACCCGACCTTCAGGCCCTCGATATTTGCGTTGGCATCGAACTCAAACGGCATGTCGATTGAGCCGGCATCGGCCGGATCGTAGCCGTTAATAGCAGCCAAAACATGTCCCGTGTCCTCTACTGTTCTGCATATGGGTCCCAGTTTGTCCAGAGACCAGGCCAAGGCCATTGCACCGGCTCGTGAAACTCTGCCATAGGTAGGCCGCAGTCCACATGGGCCGCAGCGCATGGAAGGCGAGACGATGGACCCGAGGGTCTCACTACCAATGGAAAAGCCCACTAATCCGGCCGCTGTTGCAGCAGCGGGGCCTGCGCTAGAACCTGATGAACCCTCGTCGGTATTCCAAGGATTACGGGTTTTGCCTCCATACCATACATCACCAAAGGCAAGCGCTCCGAGGGTTAGTTTTGCGACTAAAACAGCACCTGAGTTGTGGAGTAGCTCCACACATTTTGCATTTTCCGAAAGAACCTGATTCCTATATGGTCCGGCTCCCCACGTCGTCAAAATCTGCTCAGTAGCCAGTAGGTCCTTCGCGCCCCAAGGAATACCATGCAGTGGTCCGAGGTAGTTTCCTGCACTTATTTCCTGGTCAGCTTGGGCAGCTTGCTCCCTAGCTAGGCTTTCCGTCATCGTGACAACACACTCAAGTTCTGGGCCTAAACGTCTGAGTCGTTCTATGTAGATTTCCGTTAGTCGGCTGCTGGAAATTTGTCCTGTCCGTATCCATTCGGCAAGTTCGGTAATTGATGCAAAAGCGACGTCACGGTCGTTACTTGGTAAGAGCCGGGAAGTAGGGGCACTACCCATTACTCTATTATTTTGTCTTTTGACAATAACGCCTGGCAGCCTCGGATCAAACCGTGTGGCAGTAGCGAGGTTATTAGGTAGTGCATAAGTCTGGCGTTCCGCAAAACGCTCGAGCTGTGTGCCTAAGGTTTCGAGCATCATCTGTCGCTCAGCCTGCGTGAATTTGACCGCTGCTAATTTTTCCGCTTCTGCAATGGTATTAGTCGTGATGGATGGATCGTCCACAGGTCCTAATTCCAGAGTAGTGCGACCTTGTGAGCGTTGGTCTGTTGATTCCTCGGATAGATTGTCCTGGGCAGAGACCTCCCGAAGGGCCGCAGCAGTTCCTAGGCTGGCAGCTGCCATGGATAAAAAGTCGCGACGCTTTCGGTCCATAGTCATTCCTAAAATTCTTTCGCCCAGTCTACCCCATGGTAGGTAACTGCAGAAGAGATTCAGATTTTGGAACCAGGGCCAACTAGTCTAGAGCTTTCATCGACCATACATATAAGTTCGGGGGGTTTTCTCTAGTTCTGCTATAGATATAATCCCCGCTATTCTTTCAGGGTATTAGAAGTTTTATGAGAAAAATTTATTCCAGCTTGAATTTAAGTCAGGGGCGGCAAATTGTTTTAACTGCACTTGCGACTGGACGCGATGCGAATCTGGCGCCGCTTGCAGTTGCTGTACTGGATGTTGGCGGACATGTGGTGTGCCTGGAGAGAGAAGATGGCTCCGGCATCATGCGGGCTGATATAGCGATTGCTAAGGCGTGGGGCGCTCTCGGGATGGGCATGTCTAGTCGAGAAATTAGAGACAGGCTGAAGGATAGACCGACATTTCTCGGGGCACTTGCACCCGTTTCCCAAGGCCGTTTTGGACCGGTTCCCGGTGGCGTTCTGGCGTGTAATGACAAAGGTGAAGTGATCGGTGCTGTAGGGATCAGCGGTGATGTATCTGATCAAGATGAATTCTGTGCTATCAAAGGGATAAAAGCGGCGGGTTTGGTTCCGGATCCTGAGCAGGGTGTTGTTTAAAAAACGCTATCCCAGCAAAAAAGAGGCCCGAAGATACGAGAAACTAATAAGCTCCCCAAGCCCCGTAAAGAATTTTTATAGCGGACAGGAGCAAAACTCCGGCAAGGAGCTTGTCAAAAAAACGCTTATCGATGCGTTTGGATACACGAACACCCAGCGGTATTGCGGCAAAGGCTGGGAGCAATGCCAATGCGCTTTGTACCAACAGTACCGGTGTGTAAGCATTTAGCGCTACTAAGGCGCCAAAGTGCACCACCCCTAACACAAAGAATAGTGTAGATATTGCAAATATGTATGCTTTTGGCTCAAGTGCTAATGCGTGAAAATAAGTCGCAAGTATAGGCAAGGAAATTCCAGTCGAGGTTTGAAGAGTGCCTGCCAGTAGTCCTATTCCAGGAGAAATCTTCTGTCGTGTGCCTTGGGATAGCTTGAGGTCAGGCCGCACAAATCTGATTGCCAGATATACCAATATCCAGAGCGCTAAGAAGATTGACAGGATTAGATCTTTGGCGGTCACCAAGATCCAGGCACCAACTAGTGCGCCCAAACAACCCCAAATTAAAAGCTTTGGCAGTTCTTTTACTTCCAGAGCCTGACCCCGGTGTGTCCAGACAAGCCAGGCATTTAATATTGCGATGGGGATCACCATAACTATAACCGCATGCTCGACTCCCAAGAATCCAGCCATCACGGGTATAGCAATGGAAGGCAAGCCGAGACCGGTTACGCCTTTAACGAAGCCGCCGATAGCCAAGGCAATTACCATAATTGCAATGTCTGAATACTCGATACCCATGGGTATTAACTCTGTATAAACCCGAATCTCTGTTGTCGTCGTTATTATCGTTGAACAATCAATCTATTTCTTGTTCTGGGTTGTCCTGTTCCCGATGGATCGCCTACCATTCCTATCTATTTCCCGCGCGGATCAGTCGCCCATGCAGATAGGTATACCGGTCATCAAAGATCTTGTCCTCGTTGGTGGGGGTCATAGCCACGTGGCGGTACTGAAGGCCTTCGGTATGCGACCTTTAGCGGGCGTTCGAATTACGCTGATCAGTCGGGAAACGCAGACGATCTACTCGGGGATGCTTCCCGGATTAATTGCGGGGCATTACTCAATCGATCAGGCGCATATAGATCTCGCGCCCCTCACTCGTTTCGCTGGTGCCCGTTTTATTCGTGGAGAAGTTATTGGCATTGATCATCAGGCGAAGACGGTTAGTCTGGCTGGGCGTCCACCAGTCAGTTACGATATCCTTTCGCTCAATAGCGGCTCAACGCCTTCTACCAGCGCCGTGACAGGTGCTGAGGGTGTTGTCATTCCTGTTAAGCCCATCGATCAATTTCTGGTGCATTGGCAGCACTTGTTGCAACGTTTAGAGGCGTGTGATGGCAAAGCTAGGATCGCCGTCATTGGCGGGGGAGCAGGCGGGGTCGAGTTAGCCTTGGCTGCACACCACGCACTTACCAAGCTTTGGAAATCGAGCTTCAGCCTCGAGCTCCTGACCGCAGACCCTGGTATTTTGATGGCCTATCACCCCAGGGTTGGTGAGCGGTTTCGGCGCATGCTTAATGAGCGTGGGATACATGTCCATACTGGTTCCCGGGTGACCGGAGCACAAGCAGGACTAATCCGGATCAGCTCCGGCCGCAAGTTCGAGTTTGAGGAGATTCTGTGGGTGACTCAGGCGGGTGCACCACATTGGTTAGCGAATTCGGGCCTAGAGGTTAACGCTGAGGGTTTTCTACTGGTTGACGACTGTCTTCAGTCAGTATCCCATCCTGGTATATTTGGTACGGGTGATATTGCAGCTATGGTCAATCATCCACGACCTAAATCCGGTGTGTTTGCTGTGCGTCAGGGTGCTCCCCTCGCGAATAATCTGCGTTCTGTGTTGCTCAAACGGTCTTTATCCCGCTACAGGCCTCAACGGTATTACCTGAGCCTTATCAGTAGTGGAGATAAATATGCTGTGGGAGCTCGTTCTTTTTGGTCTGCGGAGGGTTATTGGGTGTGGCTTTGGAAGGACTGGATTGATCGCAGATGGATGCGCCGATATCAGGAACTTCCAGAGATGAGCGAAGCCATTACACCTGCAAGGGTTCGGGAAGAACTGATCGAGCCTGAAGTTCTGGATCTGTTTGAAGACAACATGCGCTGCGGTGGCTGTGGAGCGAAAGTGGGGGCAAATGTGCTCGCAGAAGTGCTTGGCAGTATTAAAGCGGTTCCTCGAGCTGATGTAGTCGTCGGTTTGGGCCAACCAGATGATGCAGCGTTAATTTCGGTGCCGACAGGTAAGCTCTCCGTTCTCTCTGTTGATTTTTTTCGTCCCATTGTGGATGACCCGTTTATTTTTGGAAAGATTGCCGCAAACCATTGTCTCAATGACATATTTGCGATGGGGGCGGAGGCCCAATCGGCAATGACCATCGTGACGCTGCCGGTCTGGCCCGAACAGAAGCTGGTTCATGAACTCAAACAGATGTTAGCTGGTGCTCAGGAGGTATTTCGGGCGGAGGGAGTTGCATTAGTTGGTGGGCATACCAGTGAAGGGTCAGAGTTGAGCCTAGGATTCTCGGTTACTGGTTTGACCGAAGGTCAAAATGTTCTGCATAAGGCCACCATGCAAGCAGGTGATTTGCTCATTCTCACAAAGCCCTTGGGGACCGGAACAATTTTTGCGGCTGATATGCGAGGGAAAGCAAAAGGCCGTTGGGTGGACGAAGCAATTATGCGGATGCTGCAGTCCAACAGGGCCGCAGGTGATTGTCTACATACTTACGGTGCTACTGCATGCACTGACGTTACCGGCTTTGGGGTGATCGGACATTTACTGGAAATGCTCGATCGATCGTCCCTTGGGGTTACATTGAATCTTGACGAGTTGCCGCTGCTTGATGGGGCGGTAGAAACTTCCTGCGTTGGGATATTGTCTTCGCTTCATCCGAAGAACGAGCGTGCCGCGCGCCGTATCAGTGTGAGCAAAATGCTAAAGCAGCATTCTGGGTTTCCGATGCTCTTTGATCCACAGACAGCTGGGGGGCTGCTAGCCAGTGTTCCCAGTGCCCAGGCTGATGCTTGTGCGGCGCAGCTCCGGGAGCTTGGTTACAAGATGGCGTCTATTATCGGTTCAGTTAGGTCCGAGACCGATAGCACTCAACCCGTATTGATCGAGTAAACTGAAACAGATTGCGATGGGTTCGGGCCTGTCGAATTGGGTGAGCTCGTTTCGCACGGGTGTTTTCTGGTGGCGGAGGTGTATGGGAATCGAACCCACCGCCCGGGTTCGCCGAGCCACTGGTTTTGAAGACCAGGGGAGTCACCAGACTCCATTCACCTCCTTTTACATTTTTTTAGCTGTTCCGCAGTTGGCGCAAATCTTCTATGCGGGTGGTTATGCCCGTCGCATCGAGATGTTCCATCAGAGGAATTACGTATTTTCTCGTTGATCCGAGAAGATCCCGCGCATCCGATACAGCAAATTTACTAGGATAAGGGTATTTGTTTTTCAGCTTTTGGAATACATTTTCCAAAATATCCGCATGTACTACAAAACTTGAGGAACGATCATACGTTTTGAGGCGCACGAGCCGGCCGCTATCGATCAATAGGCGGCACAGATCCCGTTTGGTCTGGTCCTGACCTACCACGGAATCTAAGGGAGGTGGCGACAGATCGAACTGTAAAAAAGTATCCTCGAGTTCCTGAACGAGTATCCGTTCATGACTGGTCAGATCTGCTAAAGGATCAAAACCCAAAATACATAAAATACCATTTTTGTTTTGCAATTGCCCTTTAGAAAGTAGATCGCTCAAGGCATGTCGGAGAACATCGTCATCTGGCTTTGCGCTTAACTTGTTTTTCAAATTTCCTACCGTTAGTCCACGATGCTGGGGTTTTTCTTTGTGGTAATCCGCCATGCCGGAAAGAATTTCTTTTAAAAGGCTTGCATAGATCGCCTCATCAATAATTCGCTGTTCGCTTACATGAATTGCCCCACTAGCATCAATTGTGCTAGTAATTTCATGCGATGCCAATTCTAGTTTGTTGGTCAGTGAATTCACGCTAAGGCCATTTGTCCCAGATTCTCTCAACCAGTTTTTGAGTATGTGTACAGGATCCCCTTCAGCGGTGATTTCGAGTGTACTAGTAACTGAGTCATCAAAGCGTTTGTGCCGTGCAGCATTCACATCCAAAATTCGCCCACCACCGATAGTTCTCATTGGTGAATAACTGCGAATAATGAATCGCTCAGACTGGTGGGTTGCGATGTCTCGATCACAGCGAAGTTGCACGAGGGAAGTACCACCTGGTTTTAAATTCCTTTGATCTAAAAGGCGCACTTTTGCTACAGCTTCCGTTGTACCAAGCAGTAGACGCA
Source organism: uncultured Gammaproteobacteria bacterium (assembly GCA_913041665.1). Classification (GTDB taxonomy): domain Bacteria; phylum Pseudomonadota; class Gammaproteobacteria; order Steroidobacterales; family Rariloculaceae; genus CAJWKT01. The sequence continues at coordinate 18,557 of CAJWKT010000020.1, forward strand.
CGGGAGAATTGTTCGTGATCTTTTCATTATGGCTGGTCAGCAAGTGTAGCTCAGCATCAATACGCCTAGTGGGCCTAAGAAAGCCTGGGGAAGCAAGCGTGTTTCCTCTTCGCACCTCTTCCCGTTTAATGTTACGTAAATTTACGGCTACCCGTTGGCCTGGATATACGCTTTCAACGGTCCGGTTATGATTCTGTAATGCACGGATGGTCGCTAATTGACCGCCTGGCATAATTTGTACCTTGTCATGAGTGCACACTTTTCCGCCACGTACTGTTCCAGTCACTACTAACCCGAAGCCATGCATAGTGAAAACACGATCTATTGGCAAGTAAAAGTTTTTTTCTTGCGTTCTAGCGATGGGATTTTTAGCAAGTTGTTCCAATTGCTTCCGAAGGGAATCGATACCCTTTTTCGTTTTAGCGGAGGTGTGGATAACGGGAGCTTTTTCCAGAAAACTACCGTGCACGAAAGCCTTTATCTCTTTTTCCACGATAGCGATCTGATCGGCAGGCACGATATCGATTTTACTGATCACGATAATGCCCCGTTCAATTTCAAGAACCTGCGCGATATCAAAATGTTCCCGTGTTTGGGGCATGATCCCTTCATCGGCGGCTACTATCAGAACGATTCCATCGATTCCCGTGGCACCTGAGATCATGGCGCGAATGAAATCTTCATGTCCAGGCACGTCAATCAAATCAATGAGGCCCTGAGTTGTCTCGAGGTACGAGAAGCCCAGTACGATGGAAAGACCGCGTTCCTGTTCTTCCCGGAGGCGGTCAGTTTCAATTCCCGTCATTGCGCGAACTAGCGCTGTTTTTCCATGGTCAACGTGGCCAACCACACCGAGTGTGAGTTGATTATTCACTGGATGGCGTCTTCGATCGAAGCGATCAAATCTGTAACATCTCTGGGTAATATAGTGCGAAAATCCAGAACAAACTTATCATTCGTAATGCGTCCAATCACCGGGAGTTCTGTTTCCCTTAGCCTTTTTGCAAGATCATTAGGCGTTAACCCTTTAACTTGCAGGCGGATCACCGTGGTTGGGATTCCGTTCATCGGCAAAGAACCTCCGCCTGCATAACTGACATCATCGTCAAGCGAGCATTCAATGGCTGAGTGTTTTTTTAGTTTTTTTAGCACGTTCGTGGCACGTCGTTTTACGTTTGCTTTGTCTTCGCTGATCATGCGTAACACAGGTATTTTTTTTAATGGATCATTAGGCGGCATATAGAGCTGCAACGTTGCGTTTAGTGCAGCCAAAGAGAGCTTATCTATACGCATAGCCCGGGACATAGGATTCCGCTTGATGGCATCGATAAGCTCAGCTCGCCCTACTATGATTCCTGCTTGGGGCCCACCTAATATTTTGTCCCCACTGAAGGTTACTAAATCAGCCCCCTGGCCCACGCTGTGTGCAACCGTAGGTTCCGACACAAGGAATGAGGATTTGAAGTCGATTAATTTTCCGCTGCCAAGGTCCTCGATGAGTACAATTTTTTTCTTATTGGACAATTTAACGAGCTCACGAAGAGACGGTTTGGCGGTGAATCCAACGATTCTGTAGTTGCTCGGATGAATTGAAAGCAAGACACGCGTGGCTTCACCCAGCGCATCAGCGTAGTCATGAAGGGTAGTCTTATTTGTCGTACCAACTTCGATCATATGGGCCCCGCTGCGGTTGATTACATCTGGTAAACGAAATGAACCGCCTATTTCTACCAATTCTCCCCGGGAAATGAGTACCTCACCTGCTCTCGCGAAAGTATTTAGCGCCACGAGGACAGCTGCTGCACAGTTATTTACTACGAGGGCTCCTTCGGCTCCCGTGAGTTGTGTTAACAAAGATTCCACGTGTTCGTGGCGTGAGCCACGCTTACCACTTTCGAGGTCAAACTCTAGATTAGAGTAACCACGGGTTACTTCATTGATCGCTCGGAGTGCCTCGCGTGCAAGCGGCGCACGTCCTAGATTCGTATGAATAATGATTCCGGTGGCGTTAATAGTGCCACGCAAACTTTTTCGGCGACGCGTAAACAAATCGGCGCGCAATAGAGCAAAATACTCATCGCTTTGTAGGGCCGGGATTTTCTTAAGACCTTTCTCAAGATTTTTTCGGAGGTTGGCTAGGTGCTCTCGCATAACATACGCTACTTCACCGTGCGAAAATTCTGTGCACAGCGCGTTGCCTGGTTCTGAGCTGAGCCATTTGTCGATTGAAGGGAGTTGCCGAAGTAGTTTTTGGGTCATTGTTGCTATACCAGCTACATTGGACCATATCTTATACCTGTTATTGTCGTTGTTTACACAACAGACCTCGGATTTAACCTCAGGTGTGCATAGGTAGTATGCCGTGGTAGGCTGCTAGGACGTGGACTCTCTAATAACGTGTAGGGGAAAGCGATGAATGCGTTTAGGTTTTTGGGGTGTTCCCTAGTTCTTTTGTCTAGCATTTCTATCGGACAGGCCCAGCAGACTGGTCAACCCGCGAGTAATGTACTTTCGTCGGAGGATCTTTGGGCTAACCCAACGTTTGTTGGTGGAGTGACAAACGGAGGACCGCATTCTCATAGCGTGTGGTGACCTAGCTCAGCGGCGCTGGACAGCGTCTACCATCGTTTGTTTCAGTCTGAACCTGGAAATGGCAGGGTTGGGGTATGGCAGCTTAACGAAGACGGGAGCCCTGCACGCCGGTATATGGATCTCGTTTTAGGAAAAACGTCGAGCCTTGCCACTAATAAGCCATTACCGCCGTCCAATGGGCGTGACATGGCCTCCGTTGGTTCTGTGACAATGGATAACCGCCGCCAACGGCTGTTTGTGGGTGATGGCATTCGGGTAAGCCGCCATGAGCAGCGCAACAGGTTGCTGGTGTTCGACGTGCATCCGGATCGTCTGAGGGATCATTCAGAGGCGATAGCTGTCATCGGACAGCCAGATTTAGAGACGAACACAGTGGGTGTTGGCCCTGCAAAATTTGGTGGTGGAAGTCGGTCGGCCATCGATGAAGAAGATGATTGGCTATTCGCTGTGGATGGCGCCAACAATCGAGTACTGGTGTTCGATGTGCATCCGGAACGACTAAGGAGTGGACCAGAGGCTATTGCTGTTCTTGGACAGCCAGATCTGAACAGCAACACACCTAATATTGGTAGAGGAGGATTGTCACGGCCGGCCTTTGTTGCTTATGACTCCGCTTATCGACGTTTATTCGTAACGGACGCCGGTAATCAGCGTATTTTAGTTTACGATGTTCCGAGATCTGGATTGCGTAACGGCCAAGAGGCTACCATCGTACTCGGGCAGGCAGATTTTAACAGTCGCGAGTCGCGTACAGACCCTAAAAAGGCGGCACCGTCTGACATTGCTGTCGAGCCTGAAACGCAGCGGCTGATGGTCTCAGAGATTGGAAACAATCGCATTTTAATTTTTGACATTCATCCAGATCGTTTGAAAAATAACCCGGACGCTATCAACGTAATTGGTCAGCCTAATTTTGATTACACAGGGTTTGATCCGACGGTATCGAGGAATACAACTCGGTCTCCCCATCAGGTGGCTGTGGACTCCAAGAACCAATTAATCTATATGGTAGATGGTTTTAGCGGCCGCAATGGGGTGACCATTTTCGACATCCATCCGGACAGACTTGAAAATCAGCCTGATGCCGTGGATGTTTTGGGAAAACTGAATGATGCAGGTGAGCCGGATTTTGAAAGCCGCGCTGCAAATGATGTTATTAACGGTCGGTTTAGTGCTGAGATCCGAAGTCTTGCGCTAGATGCCGTGGACCACCGACTGATAGCGGGCGATCAATATAACCATCGTGTCTTAATTTGGCAGCTGGATGAGGATAATCGCATCCAGGATCGCACGGCTCGATGGGTTATTGGGCAGCCGGACTTGGATAGCTCTTTCCTTCGGGAACGTTCTGCAAAGAACCTCAAAAAGCCATATGCATTAGCTTACGATGACCGCTACAAACGTCTATTTATTGCTGAGACGCTTAGCGATCGTGTCACGGTCTGGGATCTCGATCCAGAGCGGATTAGCAATTATCCGGAGGCTATCGCCGTCATCGGACAGCGGGATTTTACAACTCGTTTGCCGCAGCGGACGAGCAATGGTCTTTTCTTGGGCGACAGCATGGGACACGGCATCGGCTCAGGTGGGCCGAGGCCCACGGGTCTTGCCATCGATGTGGAGCATCAGAGACTGTTCGTCTCAGATGGGGCAAATCATCGGGTAATGGTCTACGACGTGGACCCAAGTCGATTACACAACCACCCCGAAGCAATCGGGGTACTAGGTCAACCGGACTTCACCTCTGGACGCGGACCTGCGCCCGGGGCTCGATCAGTTGACTCGACTGCCCTGACGGCGCTGGTCCAAGGCAGTAGAGGTGGGGCTGGAGAACAAAGTACCGCACAAGTGGACCAATTTTTTTGGCCAGCAGCGCTTGATTACGACGCACGTCATGGGCGGTTGTTCGTTGCTGACGGGTCTAATAATCGTGTTATGGTTTTTGAAGCAGATCCCACGGGATTCCGGAGCGGTATTACTGCTATCGCAGTTATCGGTCAGCCAGATTTTACTTCCAATGGCCCTGGTGCAGGTCAGAGCGGTTTTCAATGGCCAGATGGAGTGGCTTATGACAGCGTACGCGACCAGCTTTATGTAACCGATATGGGTAATGACCGTGTTCTGGTTTTTGATGTAGCTCCAGATCGGCTTCGCAATGGGCTTGATGCTGTCGCGGTACTAGGTCAGATGGATTTTGATACTTGGTGGGCTGGCCCTGAGCAGGAGCAACTCTCAGACCCCAGAGATATCGAGTTCGACAGCAGACATCAACGACTTTTTGTAGCCGATTCATACCAAACACGAATCGTTAGTTTTGATATGCCTGCGCTCGGATACGATTTCCAAGTCCCACCATATGGTGTGAAGCGTTACTCCACACTTGATTGGAAGCAATCAACACGGAGTGAAGGCTATATGTCAGTCCTCCAGGGTAAAGGGAAAGATGTTGTTGCGTCTTTAATGCTGACTTCAAGTGAGCAAGTCATGGATAAAGTGTCGGAGCGTGAGAGTCGAATTTTGCGAGGCGAATTATCTCTTTTACCCTCTGCACTTAGCCGAACAGCATGGATTTACACAGCAGCCAATGAGGATACCCATGTTGTAATTAATAATTCTGCTCAAGAACCTGCAGAGCTTGAAATCACGCTATCTAATCTATCTGGTCACGCTGGGGAACGTCCAGTTAGGCGTAGAATTGAGTCTGGAGAACAGTTAATCATCGCGGTGGAGGAACTCTGGGAAGGAGCCGCGCAGGGGTTTCACGTCGTTGAAATAAAAAGTGACAAACCCGTAGGTATTCAGGGGTTAGTAATGAGAGGGTCTATCGTTATTTCGGAAAGTCCTACTATTCGGGGCGACCACGCGGCTAGATATTTAAATATTCCTCGCATTGAGGTTGGTGGTGGCTACCAAAGTGAAGTCATACTCATGAACCCGCTGGATCAGGTGATGCGTGGAGAACTCAGTGTTTATGGATTAAAAGGCGGCGAACTGACGGAGCGCTATGAGATTGCCCCAGGAGGAGCCTACGTATGGAGCAGCGAACCTTCATTTGGGCTTTCTAGGACTGCCTACATTATGGTTCGCGGAGAGGATGCAATTGTTCCTCCCGGCGGGGCTTGGGTAACTTTGTCCGACGGAGATGAGTTAGTGAACCGCACATATATTCCGGGGCGTACGGCATCGAATCGGGCGTGGATTCCAGTAGACACCTACCCGACTACGACTCGGCACGGCCGTATCAACGTGAAATTCAATTTTGTAAACCAGGGTGCTGATCCACCGGCAGCAGCCAATATTCGGATTAATCTTTTTGCGTCTGATGGTGAGTTCGCAGAGCGTTATGAGCAAAATTTACCCATTAATGCTCAATGGGAGACATCGTTGGTGGAGCTTTCCAAGCGCGATCGTTTTCGTGGGAACGTAAGAATAGTGAGCGATGTGCCGATTCTCGTTAGTGCAACCCAAGTCACAGAGAATGTAGAAGGAGATTTGATAGAAGCGGAATTATCGATTGTTGATCCAGAGAATACGGTTTTGGGAAATCCTTTATTGCTGGATGGAGATGGAATCGCCAGTGAGTTTATTCTTTTAAATCCTACTGACGAGGTGACAAATGGAGAGTTTCAGTTTTTTTCGGCGCAAGGCCAAAGAGAAGAAATGATATTGAGATAGTAAACGCCGTGGGCAATAGGTAAGAAGGGGAGAGGGATTTAAAAGCTGAAAAAACTCATCTATAAAGTTCAAGCATTTTACCTAATATAGCGAAGACCAAATGAAAGCCCTTTCAAAATTTTTCAGGCAGCGACTGTATTTGATTGCCAGCTTTATTGTTCTACTTACCGCTTATTATTTTATATTTGTAGGGCCCTTTTTCCCCAACCGAAATGGCGGCTTAGGCCACGATTATGAAATGTGGTTTCCACGTATGCTGGCAGGAGTTTATTATTTTATTACCAATGGTGTGTCTGTTATTCCTTGGTTTACTCCTTCATGTTGTGGCGGTACTGTATTTTTTGCCAATCCACAGTATTTATTTTTTTCTATACCACAATTCTTGAACTTTTATTTTGATCCAATCGTATCCATTAAAATTACCACGATGCTGTTTGCGGCACTGGGTTTTTTGGGAAGCTATTTGTTGATGCGAAGGACTTTTGCTTTAAAGGAGATTACAGCAATATTTGCAGGAGGTTTATTCTTATTTAATGGATTTTTTGCCTACAGAATGATTATTGGGCACTTAGGCTATCATTCATTCATGTTACTACCCCTTATCTCCTATTTTCTCCTTCAGCCCTTAACTGCAAGGGGTCGTACGCAAGAATTAGCCATGGGTGTAATTGCTGCATTGCTTTCTAGCTATGTCTTTTATTCAGGGGGAGTGCATTTATTGCTGCCGATACTTCTTGCCGTGTCTGTAATTTTTATTTTAGCTGGGATCAATCATCGGGAACTCAAATATCCCATATATAGAGCTGCACTAGCAGTTTTTCTTACTTTATTGATATGTTCATCAAAATTACACGTGGCTTTGGCAACACTCAGTAATTTCAGCAGAGATTATTATTTATTGCCCGGTATCGACAATATTTTTTACGCACTTTGGGTGCCCATCAAGTCGTTATTTTTTA
>CAJWKT010000021.1 GCA_913041665.1 uncultured Gammaproteobacteria bacterium
CATTGAGGGGGTAGGAAAATCTACTGCACTTGATTATATCCAAAAGTTCCTTCAAGCCACAGGAATTGAGATTGTAACTACGCGAGAACCGGGTGGTACCCCCTTGGGTGAAATGGTACGCAAGTGGCTCCTAGAAGGAGTTCATGGCAAGTTATCAGGGGAACTCGAAGCATTGTTAGTGTTTGCCGCACGTAGCCATCATCTTGAGAATGTTATTAAGCCTGCCCTAGCTGCTGGTCATTTTGTCATCTGTGATAGATTTTCAGACGCAACATTCGCATACCAAGGAGCAGGGCGTGGCGCAGACTTGAATTTTCTTCAAACGCTGAAGCAGGCAGTTCAAGGAAGTCTTGAGCCAGATCTTACATTTTTACTTGATGCCCCAGTAAATGTTGGTATGAAGCGCATTTCAGACCGTCCCGCGGATCATTTTGAGCGGGAGGCAACACCATTTTTTGAGAGGATACGGAGTCACTACTTAAGACTTGCGGAAGAAAATGGGGGTCGGATTGTAACCATCGATGCCAACAGACCTCGGAAAGCAATTCAGAGGGACCTAGAACGCTATCTTCGTCGGTTCCTAAAATCCTACAGTGCTACGGATGCCTAATTCGCTTTCCCCAATCGAAGTGTTAAGCACGAGAATCTGTCCTTGGCTGAAGACCCCTCTGCGTATGCTAGATAACATTCAGCGGGATGGTAAACTGTCACATGGATGGTTGCTTGCTGGTCCGGCTGGAATAGGAAAAATCAACCTGGCTCTTGTGATGGCACGCCATTTGCTCTCTCGGTCGATTGAATTACCGGATCATTTGGATAGCGCGACCGCCCTTGCGGCCATGGATGTGCGTCATGAGCCAGCTGATCACCATCAAGACCTTCATTGGGTTTTTCCGGAAGAGGGTAAGCAAAGGATTACGGTTAGTGCAATCAGGGCGTTAATCGGTGACCTAAACCTTACCAGTCACGCCTCTAATAACAAGGTAGCTATTATCGAGCCAGCTGAGGCTATGCATCATTCTGCAATGAATGCCCTGCTTAAAACTTTGGAGGAGCCCACTCCAGATACGTATATTCTGTTAATTTCGCATCAGCCAACTCTGCTACCTGCTACGATCCGCAGCCGCTGCCAGATACTCTCACTCCCTGCTCCATCAAGAGAGGAGGCGCTAGCATGGCTATCTTCCAGTGGGCAGGAAGAGAAGAGCGACTATGCCCATTATTTATCTTTCGTAGGAAGGGCCCCATTAGTCCACACAAGAGATAATATTTCAAAAATAATAAATATAAACAATGAATTAAAAAATATTTTTAATGTAAATTATATAAATAAAATGAATCCACATGAGGTAGCAGCCAAATTTAACGATGACCAGGCCTTGATCCTTGAATGGTTAGCTGCAAGCCTTGAAGAGGCGATTCGCGAAAGATTCAGGGAGGTAGGGTCTGGTAGGGCTGGGGTGGTAGGCGCGTTCTGGTTGCCTGCGGAATGGGAGAAAATCACCCAAAAATCTCTTTTTAATAAATTAGATACTGTACGAAAACTACAGAGACAGATTGATGCGGGGATCAAGATAAATACTGACTTAGGGCTTGGACTGGTACTGCAAGACTTTCTGCCGACCAGCACTGAGAGAGTTACCTAAAAAACTTCATAAAACCATTAGAAAAATCATAGTCTTAGCCGCGCTAATCTATTCCAGCCAGGATGAGGATGAAAGCGTGGGCCAAATTCCTCGCTCAGTTGAGTCAGTCGCTCCACTATCTTATTAATACCCATTTCTTGTGCATACTTAATTGGCCCCCCAGTAAAGGGGGGGAATCCCGCACCAAATATAGCCCCAGCATCTAAAAATTCCAGTTCCTCAACAATTGATTCTTCAAGGCATGCTACTGCCTGGTTTAGCATGCCCAAGATCAACCGATCTTGTAGCTGAGTATCTGGAGTCGGAAAATGTTTTCGTCTTTGCGCTCGATTATTCTTGTAGTGGTAAAAACCGTGTCCGGTTTTAGCTCCAAATTGGCCCAAGTCTACTTTTTTCCTGAGGATATCTGAGCCATTTTTCCCGCTGGATATACCTTGGAGGATCGTGCTTACATTTAATGCGACATCAAGCCCCACCCTATCTGCCAACTCCACCGGCCCCACTGGCATGCCAAAATTACGAGCAGCTGCATCAATAGTCTCACTACAGTAACCATCTTTGAACGCTTCCAATGCCTCCATCATATAAGGAGCGAGAATTCTATTAACTAAAAACCCTGGAGCACTTTTGCAGGGGAGTGGCAATTTTCCAATTTGCATTACAAAGGACATCGCAATTTGCAATGAATCCCTAGCGCTTTTTTCCCCTTTTATAACTTCGACTAATGGCAATCTAGACACGGGATTAAAAAAATGTAGGCCAACAAAACGTTCCGGATATTCGAGGACTTCTGCCATGTCTTCAAGGCGAATGCTTGAGGTATTTGTAGCAATGAGTGTGTCCGGACTAATATTTGATTCTAGATTTCTAAAGAGATTTTGCTTCGCATCAAGTTTCTCCACAATTGCTTCAATGACAATATCTGCAGATCTGGCCTGGAGGCCTTCAGCATCCATGATTAATCGTTTTTGAGCAGCTTGCGCTTCTCCCGGTGCTCTAAGTAAGCGTGAAAAAATCTTGTTTGCTCGCTTTAGTGCCATTTCGACTAATTCCTCAGTCGTATCTTGGAGCGTAACCTCTAAACCTTTAGCGGCACACCAGGCGGCGATGTCTCCTCCCATAACGCCGGCCCCTATAACGTGTAGTCGTGCCACCTTGTTTTTACGGGGCGCTAAATTTCTGAGCCGCTCTCGAAGGAAGAAAACCCTGACGAGATTTTTTGAGCTACTGCTTATCAATAACCTCCCAAATGATGCGGCTTCCGCATTGTAAGCAGCTTTATCACGACCCCCATATTGGCGCCATAGGTTAATAATCGCGTAGGGAGCAGGGTAGTGAGCCCGAGGTGCTCGTTTGGCCACTTTTTTTTCTAACGCCCTCGCAACCAACAGCCGCAGAATCCGTATATTTAATATACGTAGATACCAAGGTGCCCGGGCTTGTTTTGGGCGGTTACAAATATAGGTAGCCGCAACCTGATCCAAATCTTCAGGGGGCGCAATCCCGTCAATGAGACCAATATCCATAGCTTTTCTAGGGGATATTGAGCGGCCAGTTAACATTAGATCTAATGCTGTTGGTGCGCCTGTTAGACGAACCGTTCGAACAGTTCCTCCAAGTCCAGGATGAATCCCCAGGCGGATTTCCGGCAGGCCAAGTGTTTTATCATGGGTATCTGCTGCCAAACGATAGTTACATGCGAGCGCGAGTTCTAATCCACCACCAAGCGCAGTTCCATTAATAATAGCAACGGTTGGAAATGGTAGATCCTCCATTTGATTTAATAATGCTTGCCCCCTTAAAACTGCATCGGTACCTTCCTGAGCATTATCAATTTGGCCAAATTCTTTAATTTCGGCACCAAAGATGAAGCCATTAGATTTTCCTGACGCAAAGATCAACCCCGTCGGATTTTTGTTTGCTATTTCAGTTAATTCAAGTTCTAGCTCCTCCAGAACCTCCCGGGAAAGCGTGTTGACACTAGATTCAGCCTTATCCAGTATCAGGCGAGCAATACCATCGGATTCAACACTTTGCTTCCAATGTTTGCCCATGACCGCCTGATTTACGCTGCTTTGGGGATGGCCGGACAAAATTCGAAATCACATACAAGAGGCAGATGGTCAGACAAACCAATGTTTGGAATAAAAAAGTCCGTGATTTTTATGCCATTACTGTAAAGTATAAAATCAAGTTCCATTCGTGGGGCCCGACTAGGATAAGAAGGGGCGCCATGAACATTTGCATTGCGAAGGCCGGCGCTCTTCATGAATGGACCCATCTCGCGACTTCCTAGAAATGTGTTGAAATCCCCAGTAACAACTACTGGTTTACTGCACCTTGACACTAGGTCGTGGAGGAAATGAAGTTGGGCGTGCCGATGACCATACTTCAGAGATAAATGTACGAGAAAAATAATGCAGTTGCTGAACTCAAGTTCGATAATAAGTCGCTTTATTCCTTTTGAGAAATAGTGAAATTTTTTTATGTATGTGCGCGATCCAGACAGAAAAGCATTTCCTTGGTTTCGCATAATTGGTAGAACCTGATTAAGTGAGTCTTTGCCGTACTTGCATTGATAAGCTGAAAAATGACCAAGGGACTGCGCTATCGCATCGACTTGGTTTATTCGGCTAGCCCTAAAGGAGCCTGTATCAACTTCAACCAATCCCACGATATCCGGTTGCTGGGCCTTAATAAAATGAATAATGCGGAGTAAATTAGCCTGGTTCCCCAAAATATACCCAGCACCTGGTAATGGCCAGTGCAAGGCTCCACCGGAACCTAACCCGTAACGCATGTTATAAAGCAGCAGACGCATAAGTGTTAGTGTACCCAAGATAGCGGATCGAGAGGGAGAGATTCTTCCATAATATTTCTATTTTTTCAGTGTTTTATGGCCTGGAGAATTTGACTTTGCTTTCAGAATTGTACTGGGTGTTCCGCCAAAAAGACGGCTGAATGCACGGCTAAAGCCACCACTACTTTGATAGCCAGCTATTCGCGCAGCCTCCCAAACAGATATTGCCTCCTCCTGCAATAAGAGCCGTGCTTTCAGTAATCGCCAATATCGAAGATAGGTCAGCGGTGGCTCCCCAACAAGGTTATGAAAACGGCTTGAAAAAGCCGATCGTGAGAGACCAGCCTCCCTTGCCAATTCAGCTACCTGCCAGGACTTAGCAGGCTCACGATGCATTACAAGAAGTGTCCTCAATATTGAGGAATCTGTGAGTCCCGCCAGAAATCGTGGTTGCGTTCCTTCAAGAGAGCAACGCCGAAGCATTTCAACAAAAATTATTTCAGCTAATCTGAGGCCTGTGTAATTAATTCCGGGCAAACTATTTATTAATTCTCCATCCAAAAGATCGACCATACGGCCTAGTTCTGTTTCATCTGTCAAATAACAAGCCTCAAGGTTGAGTCGTGCCGGGAAGTACTTTGGTAGTGGGTGAGGAAGGGTTCTCTTTAGCCTGAAAACACATTGAATTAGCCGAATTGGTTTTCCATCATTGGGCTCTGGGTTAATTCGGTGTACAAAATGTTTGGTATCACCAAGCAGTAGGGCGTCTCCTGGTAATAAGGAAGTATCTCCTTGAAATTCAATAACACATTTACCGTCAAGAAGAATGTAGGCTACGGATTCGTTTGCGGTACGTTCTTCTTCGTAATCGGTGGTAAGTGTTAATACACTCGCTGCTGTAGCTTTTAGGCCTAAGACGCCTAGGACATCACCCAAAACATCCATAAAAATACTGGTAACAACATCTATGTGACCTAGGAGACTAGATTTTACAGACATTGGGCAGGGAAAAAACAGGAGCTACGATATATTAGGGGTGATGAGGTATTTTTGCTAAACTTTTAATGTGGGCATCAAATGGAAAAGCTTTCTTATGCGTCTTATAGCCCTAATCTTTATATGCCTGGCGCTGACAGCTTGCTCGAGCACTGGTGAGCCCAGAATTCCTGCTGGCTGCAGTATGACCGATTGTTTTTTTGAAAGGAGCGTACGTGATTTTGACGTCCTTGAAAACGAAACAGTAATTGTGTTTGTGGGTGCTCAACGCTGTCCATACCTGTTAAAACTTGATGGTTTTTTGTGCGACCTAAGAGGCGCTCCTTACTTAGAGTTTGAGGATGTGGATGAGCGTATCTGCCCATTCGATAGGTCCTTTGTCCATGCGGGGCTTTTTGCAGGAACAAGAGTCGATGAACTCTGCCGTATCCTTGAGGTAAAACCGTTAACAGATGACGGACTCCTGGAGGCATACGTAGAGGAGGGTATATTGCCACCGCCACCGCCCACTAACCCGGCTGAAATACAGGTAAAGGAACCCGCAGAGCAAAGACCGCCAGCGACCAATTAAGGTATTTGGATCATAGATGCAGGGAGTTCCCTCCATCGGAGACAGCTCACGTAGTGGCTGCTCTTAACTTCCTCCATTTTTGGGATTTTGCGCTGGCAGTCGGGCTTTGAGTAAGCGCATCGGGTATGAAAGCGGCACCCGCTGGGCGGATTAATAGGAGAGGGGACATCTCCTTCAAGTATTACGCGGTCCCGAATATTTTTTGGGCTTGGTACAGGGATAGCGGATATTAATGCACGGGTATAAGGGTGAGTTGGATTTTGATAAATCTCATCCGAAGATGCCTCTTCTACAATTTGACCAAGATACATAACCGCAACTCGGTCCGACAGGTGTCTTACTACTGATAAATCGTGGGCAATAAAAAGCAAGGATAATTCCATTTTACGTTGGAGTTCGAGTAATAAATTAATGATTTGAGCTTGAACCGATACATCTAGCGCCGACACCGCTTCATCACAAACAATCAACTTTGGCTTAAGGGCAATTGCCCGGGCAATACCAATACGTTGACGCTGCCCTCCAGAAAATTCATGTGGAAAACGTCCAATAGAGGAGGCAGTCAAACCAACCTTCTTCAATAACTCTTGCACCCAAGCTCGTCTTTGTGTTGACGAGCCCAGTTTGTGAATTATGAATGGCTCTTCTAGGATTTCTCCTACAGTATGGCGGCTATTCAAAGACTCCATAGGATCTTGAAAGATTATTTGCATCTTACGACGTAGCAATCTCCATTGTGCTCTTCCAATGGTTGATAGGTCTTTGCCCTCAAAAATCACTTGCCCAGATGTAGGTTTAAGTAAGTTAAGAATTGTCTTCCCAACGGTGCTTTTTCCGCACCCCGATTCCCCAACTAAGCCAACTGTTTCGCCACGATGAACCTTCAGGGATACCCCATCAACAGCACGCACATCCCCAGATTTTCTCAAAAATATTCCAGTCCTTACTGGAAAGTATCGCCTGAGTTCTCGGGTTTCCAAAATAGGTATTTTCATTTACCCAGGCTCTGCCAATGATGGCAGGCAACTTGATGCCCAGGCTCTGCATCCATAAGCGGAGGATTTTCTTTTTCACATTTGTTATCGGAGTAGCGGCAGCGGTTAGAAAAGGGGCACCCAGAGGGTAGGTTATCCAATGCTGGAACAATTCCATCAATGACCGGTAGGGGTACTTTGCATGGAGCACTCAACTTTGGGATTGAAGCCATAAGGCCTTGACTGTAGGGATGCCTTGGAATTTCAAACAATTGCGTTACATTGGCACGTTCAGCGGTCCGGCCGGCATACATTACCAATACTTCATCACAGATTTCTGCTACAACGCCAAGATCATGAGTTATAAGCATCATTGCCATTCCGTGATTTGTTTGTAAGTTTCTGAGCAACTCAAGAATCTGAGCTTGGACAGTTACATCCAATGCTGTAGTAGGCTCATCAGCAACCAATAAATCTGGATTTCCGGCTATCGCAATGGAGATCAACACACGTTGACGCATGCCCCCCGAAAGCTGGTGAGGGTATTCTTTAAGACGCTGAGCCGGCTCTGGAATCCCGACTTTTGTAAGGAGTTCTAGTGCCCTAGTCCGCTGATCAGTTCGATGAATCTCAGGTTCATATAGATGAATAGCCTCCACTAGTTGTTTGCCTATGGAATGGACTGGATTCAGTGCAGTCATGGGCTCCTGAAAAATCATACTTATACTTTTACCTCTTACTTCTTTTAGACTCGGAGTAGAGGTGTTGGACAAATCATTGCCGCGAAAAAAAACCGTCCCGCCTTCAATATGCCCAGATGGCCTAGGAAGTAGTCCCATAATTGCTAAAGCAGTAACCGTTTTTCCGCAACCTGATTCGCCTACTAGGCCCAGCGTTTTTCCTGCATCGATATCAAAGCTGAGTCGTTCTACTACACGAATATAGCCATCCTCAGTATTGAACCCGCAACTTAATTCTTCTACCTTCAGAACAGGGTCAGGCACGAATTAGTCAACCCGCCAAGTAGTGTCTGTGATATTAACAACGGGGTAACTAATACCTTCCTGTTTAGCCGCCATCGTTTCTAGCTTAAGATTTTCATCAAACCAGAATAATGCTTCTCCTAAGGGATTGAATATCGTATCCGTTGTTCTAGTTCCAAAATGTTTTGGCATCTTGAGCCAGCGCCAATAAGCCTCCCTCGTGTAGGGAACTTTGTAGGTTGGAACATAGGCTCCTGCATCATGTGTCATTCTTTGTAGGAGATGTGCTAAACGTACTCGCTCATCCTTCTCTTTGCTCTTCCGATACCGCATGATTAATGAATCAAGCTCAGGATCATCTGTGTTAGTTATATTGTTTGTCTGTGGTATGTGGGCATTATCCGAGTGATAGTACTGCCAGAAACGGGGCACGAGTCCAGTAGAC
This sequence comes from uncultured Gammaproteobacteria bacterium, assembly GCA_913041665.1. Classification (GTDB taxonomy): domain Bacteria; phylum Pseudomonadota; class Gammaproteobacteria; order Steroidobacterales; family Rariloculaceae; genus CAJWKT01. Next base: position 8,416 of record CAJWKT010000021.1, read on the forward strand.
CAACCCATCCAAGCAATCTGGTGTTTTTTCTCAAGAATCTGTTTGAATTGCGCTGAGGAGTCAAGCAACTGCAGGTTTAATTCAATTCCGGCTTTTTTAGCTTCTTCGCGCAGGAGGACTAGTCTCGGCGTATGTTCCTGAGAGCCATATACCACCCGGAATGCTAAGCGTTGCCCATCTTCATTTGCACGAATTCCATCTGGTCCTCGATTTTTAAAGCCAGCAGCAACAAAATAATTATCAGCTTGAAGCAGATCAAATTCCCGAGGTTGAATGCTGGGGTTTGAGTAATCCCCATAACCTTCAAATTGCATTTTCAGTCTTTCATAGTCCCCACGCAGGAGAGTACTGAGCATTTTTTCTACATTTGTTGCATGAGCAATACCCAACCGCACATTTAGATTTCCAAGAATTGGATCATCCATGTTCATCCACATCCCATAAGACGGTCGGGGTCTGTCTGTATAAAACTTTATTTTTTGTATATATCCATTATCAAAGTCTTCTCCGTTAGCCTTTTCATGCCAGAATGAAGGCATTACCAGAGGAAAAGAATCAAGTTCACCACGAAGGAAGTATTCCCACGCAACATTCATATCTCTAATTACCGTGAAACGAATTATATCAACGTTATAACGGTTTCTTAGATAGAGATTACTGTCACCCCACCAGTTTCCGTTACGCTGGAATTCTACATACTGCCCTTTTTCAACGATAGAAATTCTGTAGGCTCCCGTGGTGGGTGCAAGCCGCCAGTTGTATTCCTGTACCCAATTCTCATCTAATCTATAAAAGTGCCTAGGGATTGGGCTTAGGCCATACTCATTCAGCATTTCCTCTGGCGGTTTAGCCGTTGCGCCTTCAATTGAAATCGTATAGTCATCATATTTCGATATATTCACAATCACATTCGTGTAGTGGTTGTTATACCAAGGAGCAACGATATGCTCTGAACGCATAAAATCTACAGCAAACATAAAATCATCAGCCGTAACTGGCTCACCATCAGACCACGTAGCATTTTTATTTAGTCGGTAATAAACCGTCCTATCATCATCATCAAATGCCCAGTGAGTGGCTAACACAGGATAGTAATCAAGGGTATTGGGATGTACTCCAACTAAACCTAAATTATTTGCCCTGGTATAGGTGGAAAAACTGCCATTTGAGTCGGGCCCAACTGTGCGCAGTGTTAATGGAAAACTAAGAATCCAACTATTAAATTTACCGCCTTTTTTGGCTTCGTTAGAGGAAAAAACAGGATCTGATTCGTTTGTTTCCCAGCGCAGTCCCTCCGGCAAGAGCTCATTTTGGTAGCTAGGCAATATTTCAACTAGATAATTGTCCGATTCGATATTATTTACTGTGCCGGCTGTTGATTCAGATTCCTTTTGTTCGCTGCATCCTATTAGTAACCATAAAGAGGCATACAGAGCGACCCAATTCATCTCACGCGTAGAAAAATTCCTGTTACTCATAAAATGTAAACCTCTTTGGATCAAAAGCCTCTCGAACTGCTTCGCCAATGTACGTAACCATCAATAAAACAATTGTCATAGCTACAACCACTGATGTAACAATCCAGGGGGCTTGCAAATTGCTTGTACCTTGACTCAGGAGTTCCCCCCAACTTGGAGTGGGAGGTGGCAGGCCAAAGCCTAGGTAATCCAGTGCCGTAAGAGCTGTTATCCCTGTAGCAATTGAAAATGGGATAAATGTTACGATGATCGACACCGTATTAGGCAGAATATGCCTAAAAATCATTCTTACATTAGACGCGCCCAATGCCTTCGCTGCCTCTACGTACTCACGCGCCTTCTCTTTGTAAGTAGCTGTCCGCATATACCAAGTCATTCCCATCCATCCAAATATCACCATAATAAAGACTAAGGTCCAAAAGCTTGGAATAATGACCGAGGCAACGATCATGATGACGTACAAGAACGGCACATTGGACCAAATTTCGATCAACCTTTGAAATAGCAAATCAAATGCACCACCCCAAAAACCCATCGCACATCCAATTGCAATTCCTATCAGGTAATTACAAGCAAGTAAAATCATAGAGAAAGTAATAGCGAGTCGGAAGCCGTATGCCAGCCTCGAAAATATATCCCTCCCCGCAATATCGGTACCTAGGTAATGTTGGTCACTGATACTAGGAGGGTAGGGCGGGAATGAGTTTTCCAAAAAATTTGTTTCAAATGGACTATAAGGGATGGGTGGGAGTAGTACCCAATTTTCATTTTGACCTGAGAAATGTTTTTTGAGATCCCGATAATTAGTCTCATACGCATAATCAAGTCCAAAATGGGTTCCCGCTATAAAACCAGCGTATGTTGGAAAATAATAGTTACCATCGTATTTAACCAGAATCGCTCTATTATTAATGAGTAATTCTGCAAAAATACTGAGCGCCAAAAAAACTAACATCGCTATCAGGGAATAATATCCACGCTTTATCGATTTAAATCGTTTCCACTGTTGTACTGTTTGGGAATTCATTTTTATCACTTCCCAAACTTCACTCGTGGATCAACTAAAGCAACACAAACATCAGACAGGATATTTCCAATCATAAAAAGTAAGGAAGAAATCACCAAAATCCCCATTACTACCGGATAATCTCTCTCAACCAAAGATTCAAAACCAAGTAATCCAAAACCATCAATATTAAATATTTTTTCAATCAAAAATGAACCAGTTAGTATGAGCGAAATATTGCTTCCAAATGAAGTTGCAATTGGAATCAAACTATTCCGCATTGCATGTCTTATGACGGCTTGCTGGAATGATAGACCCTTGGCGATGGCTGTTCGTACATAATCTGATGAAAGGTTATCCATCAATGAGTTTTTCATCATGAAGGTAGTTACTGCAAAACTACCTGCCATATAAGAGAGTAGTGGTAGTACTGCATGGTGTGCGATGTCTTTAGTTTTGTTCCAGAATGTCATCTGGTCATAACTATTGCTAACAAAACCACCAAGAGGGAACAACTCGAGATAAGAAGAGAAAAATGTCAGTAGTGCAATAGCAACAACATAGCTCGGGATTGCATAACCAAAAAATACGATTCCTGAACTAATATTGTCAAAATACGACGTATGTTTTATCGCCTTAGCTACCCCTAGGGGTATGCATATACCGTACGTTAGAATAAGCGTGGTTAAACCATAGAAAATTGAGATTGGAAACCGACCCCTGATAGTATCCCAAACTGGTTCGTTGTATCGTGTCGAAATTCCCAAGTCCAGCACAAAAACCTTACGCAGCCAGTCGAAATAGCTCACCAGAACCGGTTTATCGAAACCGTAATAGACACGCAATTGATCAAGTTGAGCCTCGGAAAGTACACCTCCACCTGCGCCCACATTTTGAATAATAGCGGAACCGCGATCTCCTCCCGCAAGTAGAGCGTCATTTAAAGCACGTTCAATTGGTCCTCCGGGAACAAGTCGAGTGAGACAAAATACAAGCATGGTAACGCCTACAAAGGTTGGGATCACGAGCAGAAGTCGTCGGATAAAATAGCTAGTCATGCAGATACCGCGAACCTATGGAACGCCGCCCACGAACCGCAGCTACCATCTTAGCCGCCGCAGTTCGGGCGCTTACCTGCCTCACGGGCATCGTTGTATTGGATTAACGACGGTATCATCGAGCGAACAAGATCACCCGTTCTTGTATCGTCACTAGGATGGGTAGAAAGAAATTCCGGCTGACCTCCCTGTCTTTGGGCGGCCATATTTTTCCATAGGTATAGAGTTGCCCTAGGATCAAACCCGGCGGTGGCCATATATCTCATGCCCACCACATCTGCCTCACTTTCCTGTTTACGATCAAAGGGGAGGGAAAGACCAATTGCAGCGCCTTGACGAAGCAGATCCTGTCTAATCCCTGTTGCTGCGGATCCTAGTAGTACTAAGGCGTCTGTGCGGGATTCTTTTTTGGCTCTCTCCATCACGTGATCTTCCGTCATATGGGCAATTTCGTGGCCAATAACTGCAGCGAGAGCATCCTGATTGTCAGCTACTTTCAGTAAACCAGTGAAAACCCCAATTTTTCCGCCAGGCATAGCAAAGGCATTCAGAGCGTCGTCATCAAAAACAACTACTTCCCAATCCATGCTCAAATAGGGCTCCTCAAGGGTATTAATCAGACTATAGGCCACACATTCGACGTACTGCTGTAACCGTTCTGTGGGCGATAGAGGCATGCTACGCTTCATTGTGAGCCACTGGACACGGGCCTGCCGCTTTATTTCCTTCTCAGATGTAAATATTGCGGCTTCGGTTGCGCCATGGCTCAAGAAGACTAGGTACCCTGCAAGTACCATAGATAGCCACTGTTTAGCCTTTCGTACGTTGATCATGAGAACTCCAAGCGCAGTACAGGGTTATTAAGTATTAGTATTTTAGAGCTAAACTTGAATAGTTGCCGTTTTTCTTGCTTTTTTTTGAAAAGAGAGGTCATTTGCTGCGGATTTAGCTCCTGTGATAGTTTTATTGGAAAATGTGACAAAATACACTTTAAAATCAATTAAATATGAACTCTAATTAGAATAGGGGAGATGTTTTGTTCTTGTCCCTTTTCGTGTTGAGAGATAATTCTGTATGCGCATAATGTATATTATGTAAAGTATAATATTAAACTCGGACCCCTAATCCAATATTCGATGGTCGCTAGCAGACAACTTGCCATTAGCATTCCCGTTAATCTCAGCTCAGAAACAGAGTGTAAACAACGAAAAATATGAAAATAACTAAGAAAAACGGCCTCCTGACCATTGGTATAGCTGTACTGCTAGTGCTAACTGTCCAGTTAAATGCTGCACCCCAATTAAGCGGTATGTGGAGCGATCCACCTCCTAGAGCTGAAGACGCCTTCTGTCATGTAGGATGTCCTGTAGTTGCACGAGAATACCTTACGGCCCTACTGAACGATCCAACAAAGCTGGATTTAACTTACACACAGCTGCGAGATGAAGCCGAGCGCTACATGCGCGCCGAATTAATACCAGATCATCTTACCGAGGAAGCTTTATCGACATACCCCTTTAATCGCAATACTGATCCTTCCTTGATTTCGTGCGTTCCCTGGGGATTTGCGCGACAAATTCTCTCGCCTCATGCTATGGAGCTAACTCAGAGTGACTTTCATGACCTGAGTTACGTCACTATTTACTACTCAGAGTGGACAGCACAACGGACAATCTATCTCGATGGCCGCCAACCCCCAGTAGATCTAACTCCAAGCTTACTCGGTTTTTCTGTAGGATATTACGAGGACGATGTGCTAGTAGTAGAAACTAGTGGCATCAGCGCAAACCACTCTAATGCCGGCTTTGCTCACAGCGATCAACTGACTGCAACTGAACGTTTTGCCCGATCTGCTGATGGAAATCGTCTGGACCTCGAGGTAACCTTTCGGGATCCAATTACTCTCAGTAAGCCACTACGTATGGTGCGCGCTTGGGCCTGGGCACCCACAGAAATAATTTATGCCTATGACGCCTGTGTTGTTCCAGAAGAATAGTTAAGGAAAAAAAGTAGTAGCATATGTTCCTGGTAAAAGGAGTTATGGGCACTCTTGCTCAAACGGCAATCATCGGAACGCTACTTCTCTTACCAGCGTGGACTTGGCAATGGACGGAAGCAAACCAATTTCTGATTTGTTATGCCATCTTAAACGTGATTTCCACTGTTTTCTTGGCTGTCAAAGCGCCTGCGAGTCTGGAAGCTCGGATGGAGCTACCAATAGACGAAAGTCAGCCTTTATCGGATCGTATTGCGACGACCTTTCTCCTTGTATTTTTAGTCGGCTGGTTTGTATTTATCCCTATTGATGTCTTTTATCTGAGATTGCTGACACCGCCGCAAACGACGATTTCGGTTGTTGGTGGGCTCCTGACTCTATTTGGCTACGGCATTACACTTTTAGCTATGTATCAAAATGAATTTGTCACGCCAGTGGTCCGAGATCAATCTGACCGGGGGCATGAATTGAGGGATGCTGGTTTGTACGGGCTGGTTCGACATCCCTTTTATACTGGATTTATATTGTTCTGTACCGGTACGGCGCTTTGGTTGCAAAGCTATGCGGCACTGATTGTTGGTTTGCTGCCAGTCACTGCTTTGCTTGGGCGGATTTACGCTGAGGAAAAAATTCTGCAGGAAACACTGCCTGGCTATGGAGAATATATGTCAAGAACACGTTATCGCATCATACCCTTCATCTGGTAGCATCGATAAGGAGTAACAACGTGTTTAAACTCAAATGAAAACTGCTATTACGGTATCCATCGTATTTCTTATTTTCTCACCGATTTTAAATGCTCACCATGCGAGAACTGCTGTCTATGATCCTAGCGTCCGGGAAACCATTTCAGGTGCATTCGTTACTCTACGCCTCGCCAATCCTCATACCCGACTGTATATCGATGTAACTAATGACAAGGGAGAAACTGAACGCTGGATGATTGAGGGGCCTGGAAAGTTATCCCTTGCTCGACGGGGCTGGAACGATAATATGTTTGCTCTCGGTGAGACAATAACCGTAATTGGCAGTCGTTCGATTACCGGGAATAAATCAATTTGGCTCGAAAGAGTCCGCCGATCTGACGGCACCGAGTACTTAGATCCTCGCATCGCAGACCAATTAATTATTGAACGTGAACGCCGTAGACGGATTCCCCCAGCAAGCCAATGAAGCCCCTACCCTCGCTGTAATGCACAAGTTAGCGTTAATAATAAAATCCTTAGTTGGCCCCCTCTTTATATATGTTGTAGTAGCGCAATCAGCAGTTGGCCACCATGCGTTTCGGGGTGCCTATGATTTTAATGCCCGAGCAACTATTAATGGTGTATTTGTTAACCTAGATTTGGTCAATCCCCACGCCCGTCTGTATATCGATGTAATCAATAACAGTGGAAAAGCCCAGCGTTGGGTGATTGAAGCGCCTGGCAAGTTATCGCTGGCCCGGCGAGGCTGGACCGACGATATGTTTGTTAACGGAGACATGCTCCGGGTCGTTGGTCATCCGTCGCTTACCTCCAGTCAATCAATGTGGCTTGAAAAAATTATTACGGCGGATGGCACTGAATACGTTGACCCGCTTGTAGAGGACCAGCTAACAATTGAAGAGGAACGCCGCCAACGTGCCCGAGCAACAGAAAAAATTTAAAAATAAATATCTTCTTTGCTGATTGTTACCCCATAGCTAGCGATTTTAATGCGCCGATAAAAGTGCCTAGTATTAGAAATATGTTGCTCAGGATCGATAGTATAAAGCCCGGCCCCCGCTTTGCAGCATCCTTCGAATAAGAGCTGGAATACATAAAACGTCCGATTATGAAAACTATCCCTGGAATAAGGATAAGCCACTCAGGATCCTTCCAGTAATGAAAAAAACCATAACAGGCCGGTATAAAAACAATCAATTGTTCTAGGGTATTTTGATGGACTCGAAATACGCGCTCAAAGGCAGGATTCCCAGTGGTAGCAGGTGCAGCGACTCCAAATTGTCCTCGGGCACTCCCAACCTTCACGCCCAAAAAAATGAACTGCGCTAACGCTAACACTATAATTACATCTAAATACGCCATTGAGCTCCTCCCGTACATTCCTGAAAATAACTACAGGGACGATAACACCCATGACAATGCTTGTCAGATTTAAAGAAATTTCATTGGCATTTGGTGACCAAAAAATTCTTGTTAACGCCAATTTCACCATTGAGTCCCAAGAAAGAGTTTGCCTAATCGGGCGAAATGGCGCTGGAAAATCCTCTACTCTTAAACTGGTAACAGGAGAAATAGAGCCCGATGAAGGAGAAATTTTTTTAGCACCCTTGCTTCGCTCTGCCATGCTTGAGCAATCGCTAAAAAGGGCGTCAGAACGACAGGTTAAAGATGTGGTTGCCGAGGGCATGTCTGATCAGGTTGCTCGAATTCAGGCATATCAACAGCTCGCCGAGGAAGCCGAGCCTCGCAAGGGAATCCTTAAAGAGATGGAGAAACTTGAAAGCATGATCGAGGCTGGCGGAGGATGGTCCGTTGATGCGCGAATCGATGCGACTCTGAGTCAACTAGAGCTGCCGTCTTCGCAAAAATTAAATACCCTTTCAGGTGGATGGCAACGACGTGTGGCTTTAGCCAGAACACTTGTTTCTAAGCCTGATCTTATACTCCTTGATGAGCCCACCAATCATCTTGATATCAATACCATTGAGTGGCTAGAAAACGAAGTAATGCGTTTTCCAGGCGCTGTATTATTTGTAACCCATGACCGTAGTTTTATGGAACGACTTGCTACGAGGATTATTGAGATAGATCGAGGAAATATGCGTAGTTGGCCCGGCAGTTACCGGAAATTTTTATACGAGAAGGAAAAGGCCAACAGTGAAGAGGATCGTCATAATAAGTTGTTCGACAAGAAGCTCGCCGAAGAAGAAGTATGGATAAGACAAGGCATCAAGGCCCGAGAAAGCCGCAACGAAGGTCGTGTACGAACCCTCGAAACAATGCGCGAGGTTCGCCAGGAAAGAATTGCTCGGCCTAAAAAACCGAGAATACATCTGAACGAATCAAACGAAATCTCAGGACGTAAAGTTATTGAAGCTCGGAATATTTCTCATAGCTTTGGGGGACAATCCTTGATTAAGAACTTCTCTTTGCGGGTTATGAGAGGGGAGCGTATTGGGATCATCGGGAACAATGGTATTGGAAAAAGTACGCTATTGCGCATATTGCTTGGTGAACTACAACCCGATAAAGGATCCGTAAAGCTTGGTACCAACCTCCAAGTGGCCTATTTTGACCAATTACGGAGAGAGCTTGATACTACAAAAACTGTCGCAGAGATTGTTGGAGAAGGTAGAGACTACATCGATATATTAGGAAAGAAAAAACATGTTGTGGGATACCTAACAGATTTTTTGTTCTCAGCAAAAAGGGCCATGACCCGAGTTGCTGCGCTTTCGGGAGGCGAGCGAAATCGTGTAATACTGGCAAAACTTTTTACAAAGCCTGCCAATTTACTGGTACTGGACGAGCCCACAAATGACCTGGATGTAGAAACCTTAGAGGCCCTTGAATCTAAACTGGTGGAATATAGAAGCACCATTATTGCAGTTAGCCATGACCGGGAATTTCTTGATCGGGCCATTACCAGCGTACTGGTATTTGAGACAGACGGAAAAATTAACCGTTATGCTGGAGGTTACAGTGACTGGACTTCCCAACGACGCAAGCTGGCTGCTCCTGGTGATTCTGAAACGACAACATTTTCAATCCCAAATAAATCCGGACAGATACCCCCCAGTAATACTGCCCCACGCAAGAAGCTGACCTATAAGTTAAAACTTGAGCTAGAAAAACTTCCTGAAAAAATCTCTGAGTTAGAAGGCCTTCTTGTCGACCAGCAGGCAAAGATAGATGACCCTGGGTTTTACCAACAGCCCTATCCAAAAATTCAATCCGAACTTGATGAACTTAGTTCCTTGAAGACAAAGCTGGAGAAAACTGTAGACCGATGGTCAGTACTTGAGCAGCAGGCTTAGGATCTCTGAAGATTTAAGTTTTGTATTAAAAAAATTCTTCTTTTAGACTGCAAAGCGCTAATCCGCTACTTGATTGATCGTTAATTCAACAGAAGAAGACTGTTGTCCTCGCTCGTACTGAAGTTCGCCATAGAGATCCCCTGGTTGCTGAATGGGCTGACCTGTTATTGAAAGGCGGGCAACTATATTAAGTACCTCAAAGTCAGCTAGAGAGCGCCCAGGAATCATTGCATTTTGATCGCTGAGGGAAAAAATCCCAGGGACCGCAGTGACTGACTCCCGAATTACAGCAAGCGGTGGCCCACCTTCAGGAGCCCGTGCAAAAATAAAGAGGGCTGATTCTGGGCTTAAATTATCGTCGGAAAGAGCCTCGTCTAGGCTAATGTTTAGCGTAATCACTGCGCCATCGTTGGTACTACCCTGAACGAGTTTTAACGCTGGGTTACTGAGTTCGGCGAACTGCTCTCTAATAACTCTGGCAACCTCCTCCGGGGGATTCAAAGTTAAAAGATCAGCCCAGCGCTGACGAGCCAAACCCTCGCGCTCTGTGGCAAGTGCGACAAGTCCGCCGTACCAGAGTGCCCTTGGGTTCATCGGCTGTGATTCTAAGACTTCTTCGAACAGACTCCCTATCTCACCGGTCAAAGATTCCTGATTACTTAAGACCTCGGCCTCTCCAAGTGCGAGTTTTAGCTCATCATCCGCTACCGGGGTACGAGCCCAAGCCTCCCGAAAGGCAGAGCGTGCTTCAGGATAGTTTTCAAGAGCCATATAGCTTTGACCCAGAAGCCTCCAACCATCTACATCATCGGAATTATTTTTTAACCTCTCCGCTAAGCTAACTATCATTTTTTCGACCGGTGGCAGGGAACTTCCGGTATTAGGCCCGGGTGTTATTTCGCTGCTATTCCAGCTACTTGTAATGCTATATAGAAAAAATGCGGCCGGAATTATAACTGCTGTAGTAGTTAGGCCAGCGACAGACCATTTTCCACTCATCTTCCGTAATCGCAGCAACGGATAAAGAAGGAAAGAAACAGCGAGCAGGGCTAACAGCGCAGAGAGAATCCAAAAGGCTATCACATGCCCTCCCCTTCATCGATAGGCTGATTGCCACGCACTCGCAAAATCCGCGTAAATACTAAAAAACCGATTCCCAAAAAAAACAAGGGGGTGCCCCACAAAACCCAGGTCCTCGCATTGAATGGGGGACGATAAAGCACAAAGTCACCATAACGAGCTACAAGGAAAGTAGTAATCTCTTTATCTGTTGAGCCTTCTGTGATCATTTCGCGGACTTCCCGTCGTAAATCAGCAGCTAAAGGAGCATTTGAATCAGCAATGGATTGATTTTGGCAAACGAGGCATCGTATCTCGTTAATTAGTAAACGGTATCGAGCCTGCAATGTCGGATTTTCTAACTCAGGTTCCGCATCAATCGCCCAAACGGTTGAAGTCATTAGTGCAGCGCAAGAAATCATTATCAAAAAATTACTACAACGCGTCATTCTAAATCACCATACGAACAGGAAAATTTCTGACAATGTTCTCGAATGAGAGGCATAAATTCCATTTCCCATATTTCGTTAGTCAATGGGGCAATGTGTTTATATATTACCGAGCCATCTTGCCCGATCAGAAAAGTCTCGGGTGCTCCATAAACGCCCCAATCTATGGCGACTCTGCCATCACCATCGAATGCTGATGCGATGTAGGGATCTCCCAACGTATTGAGCCAATTGACTGCAGTAGCACGGTCGTCTTTCCAGTTTAGGCCGTAGATCGGAATAGTATTATTTTGTGCCATCTCATTTAAATATTGATGTTCTTGGCGGCACCCAACACACCAGGTTGCCCATACATTCAAGAGTGATAGCCTCCCAAGCATGTCCTCTGATCCCAGTGTCAAGCTAGGGTCTTTCAGTTGGGGCAACTTAAAACTGGGGGCTTCCTTCCCTATAAGCGGTGATGGTACATAACCTGGGTTCAGGGTCAGACCGCGTGCAAAAAAGATTGCCAATACGCCTAGAATCATGACAGGAATTAGGTAACGTGACATTAGACAATTTTTTCGACACTAGCATCTATATCGTGGGGTGATTGACTTTGATCTTGCTTCTGGCGTCTGTAGTAGCGTGTATCGCTAATAGCTAAAATACCCCCGAACGCCATAATAAGAGCGCCAAGCCAAATAAACCGTATTAATGGCTTATATTGCACGCGCAAACTCCAGGCGCCCCCGCCCAATGAATCACCTAACGCAATAAAAATATCTTGGCGCAAGCCGGACTGAATTGCAGCTTCAGTCATTGGGCTTTGCTGGACACGGTAGACACGTTTTTGCGGTGTCAATACAGTGAGTAACCGTCCGCCCTTTCGAACCTCAAATTCACCTTCTACAGCCTGATAGTTCGGCCCCATCACATCCCGGGTAGAGCGAAAGACAAACTGATAACCTGCTAGCTCCCAGCTATCCCCTGGTGCGCGTGCCTGATCTGTTTCAATGCTGTAACTTGAAGTGACCGTGACGCCTAGAATGAAAATACCTACCCCAAAATGGGCTACCATCATTCCCCACTGACTGCGCCTTATTTTCGATATAGAGCCTTCGCCCCTAATTAATCGCTGCGCAGGTTCAAGCATCGCTGTAACAACAACCCACATTCCAGCAACACAACCAACCAAGGTAAGGATTGTAGCTCTACCAAATACCACTAATGGAAGGCCAACACCGAATAGTAACGCTAAAATTATTGGAATTTTTAATCGATTGACGAGAACCGATTTAGGCATAGTCTTCCAAAAAGAATGCATTCCTACCCCCATAAGGAAGACCAGGGGCAGCGTTGGTAGAAGGAAAACTAAGTTAAAGTATGGAGGGCCCACTGATAATTTACCCATTCCTAAAGCGTCCACAAAGAGTGGGTAAAGCGTTCCTATCAAGATTAATCCAGCAGCAAAAATCAAAAGAATATTGTTAAGCAGCAAAAAGGATTCACGAGATAACGGTTGAAATCCGCCATCTTGATCCATCCGATGCGCGCGCATAGCATACAGAATTAAGGCACCACCGCTAATGACACTCAGCAATACAAGGATAAAGAGCCCACGCGCTGGATCAGATGCGAATGCATGAACAGAAATTAGTATTCCAGAGCGCACGAGAAAAGTTCCAAGCAAGCTGAGCGAAAATGCAGTAATGGCCAGTAAAATTGTCCAGCTTTTAAAAATGCCTCGTCGTTCCGTTACTGCAAGAGAATGAATTAGAGCAGTTGCTGCGAGCCAAGGCATAAAGGAAGCATTTTCTACCGGATCCCAAAACCACCAGCCTCCCCAACCTAACTCGTAGTATGCCCACCAACTACCCAAAGCTATCCCAATAGTCAGGAAAACCCAAGCTCCTACCGTCCACGGTCGGGTCCAACGGGCCCATTCCTGGCTCAGCTGAGCACTTAACAATGCTGCGACTGCAAAACCAAAAGGGACAGCCAGACCCACGTAACCCGCATACAGAATTGGAGGGTGCATAACCAGCGCCGGATCCTGCAAAAGAGGATTGAGATCATTACCCTCAAATGCGGCTGGCTGAAGTCGCTCGAAAGGATTTGAGGTAAGCAACGTAAAGAGCATAACTCCCATACTGACAATGCCAAGAACACCCAATACGCGACTAGCGAAAACATCTGGAAGATGTCGGCTTCCAGCAGCCACCGCAAATGTCCACCCAGAGAGAATAGCTATCCACAACAACAATGATCCTTCATGTGCGCTCCACACCGCGGCCACTTTATATGCCGCCGGCAAAGCAGAATTTGAGTTGGTAGCGACGTAGAGGACACTAAAATCATTGACTAAGAAAGCTTGCACTAAAATCAAAAAAGCCGCGGTGACAAAAACGAACTGTCCCACTGCTGCAGGCCTTGCCAGAGCCATCAGGTCAGCACGTCCCTGAGCAGCTCCCAATAAAGGTAGGATCGCCTGCACTGTAGCCAAGCAGAGAGCAAGAATAAGCGATAACTGGCCAAGCTCAGGGGTCACGGTTCACGGGCCTTTTCCGATTGGGCTAGTGCCTCAGCAACCTCTGGTGGCATATAATTTTCATCATGTTTGGCCAAAACCTCTTCTGCAAAAAAATTGCTTGCCTCACTGAGTTGGCCCCGCACCACAACACCTTGCCCTTCTCCGAATAAATCTGGGAGTACGCCGGTGTACTGCACTGGTATGGAGTGCGCATAGTCTGTAACCACAAAATTTACGGTCATACTCCCCGTCTCCCGAGTAATACTTCCAGGTACTACCATGCCGCCTAATCGAAAGTTTCGAGAATCGGGAGCTTCGCCCGCCTCTACCTGCGTTGGCGAAAAGAAAAATAGAAGATTCCCCTGAAAAGCCTTTAGTGCTAAGCCTGCGGAAACAGCAACCCCAGAAAAAATCATAGCTATAAGAACCATACGTTGTCGTCGCCTCGGCGTCATGAAATTTTCCTAACGGTAGGTTGATGTTTACTAAAATTCCCTAAAATTCCCCCGAGTGCTTCCCGGCTTTTTTTGTAGAATCGGTATGTCCACCAAATGTTAATAATTAGTACCATTAAAGTAATCCCATACGCTGACCAAACGTATGCTCCGTAACCGCCCATTCTTAAAAATTCCATCATACCCTGCTCCGCTGCATAAGTTCCTGTGCCCACCGGGATTTCTGCTCACGCACTAAGATCTCTCCCCGTAGTCGGACAAACAGTAACCATACAAAGAAAAACGAAAAACCCGCGATCATGACCAGCAACGGAACAAGCATATCCATCGTGATCGAAGGTCCATCTAACCGGGTGATAGTGGGACCCTGGTGCAGGGTAGTCCACCATTCGACCGAATAATGGATGATCGGAATGTTAATTACTCCGACTACAGCCAGCACAGCGCTGAGTCGATCAGCCTTATCCCTATCCTCAGTCACCCCACGAAGTGCTAGATAGCCCATATAGAGAAAGAACAACATCAGGAAAAATACCAAGCGGGCGTCAGACCACTGCCAAAAAGTTCCCCACATAGGTTTTCCCCAAATTGCCCCTGTCACGAGACCAAGAAGGGTAAAAGATGCACCCAATGGGGCAGCACTTACCGCAACGGCGTGCGCAAGCTTAATGCGCCATATAAAGCCGACCGCGGCAGCCATGGCCATCACTACATAGGCCATCATGCCGAGATACGCGCTCGGTACATGCACATAGATCATTCTAAAGCCATCTCCCTGGAGGTAGTCAGGGGGAGCAAGAACAAGTCCCCCATACGTTCCAGCCGCAATAAGAGCGATACTTAAACCACTCAGCCACGGACTTAGGATGCTGGCCAATCGATAAAAATATGGAGGAGAAGACAGTTTATGAAACCAACGTAAGTACATGAATTATCACTCTAATGAAACACGTATAGCAGCAGAGGTAGCCAATGGTCCCAGCGCAATCGCCAACGCCAACAACGCCCCCAGCAAATAAAGTGGTCCGGCAGCTGACTCTCCCTGCACCGCTAGATCTGTGGCCCGAGTTCCAAAAATCAAGACAGGACCAGTTAAGGGCAACACCAAAAGGCCTACTATAGGCCCCCCGCGGCGCAAACCAACTGTAAGTGCTGCCCCGATAGCCCCCAAAACGCTTAGTGTGGGCGTAGCTAGGACCAACGCTAAAATTAGTGTTGTCAGCGTATCAAGCGGCATATAGTAGGAAAGAGCTACTACTGGCGCTATTACCACCAAAGGCAAACCTGTGATGAGCCAGTGAGCCAGCATTTTAGCCGTAATAACGATAGTTAGCGGAACCGGACTCAGTATTAGCTGTTCCATACTGCCATCTTCTGCGTCATCACGAAACAAGCCATCTAAAGCAAGCAAGGAGGATAGCAGCGCAGAAATCCACAAAACACCCGTCCCAACCCGCTTAAGATCAGAAGCCTCTGGAGAGATTGCCAAGGGGAAAAGAGAGGCAACTATAAGGAAAAAAATCAATGGATTGCAAAGCTCGCTCCAGCGTCGTAGAGCGACCTTAAGATCTCTAGTCAGAACCTGAATGAAGTCCTTCATGTTTAAAGCTCTATATTAAGCTGATAACTGCCTGAGAACGGTTGAGCCTGGTGGGTTGCAATCACCGCGATGCCGCCTTCCTGCAAATGCTCCCTTACCCAGCCGCAAATGAGGTCAATCCCAGATCTATCGAGTCCGGCCAAGGGTTCGTCTAAAATCCAGAGAGTTGCTGGTTGCAAGCGCAAGGCGCCGAGGCTGGCTCGGCGACGCTGCCCGGTGGATAAATAGCGCACCAGATAATCAGCTGCCCGGGATAGCTGGAGTTCCGCCAGCACTGTATCTACCTGGTGGCTCCCTTGCCAAAGCCGACAGAAAAACTCCATATTTTCCCTTGCCGTGAGCTCTTTTTTTAGCCCATTCAAGTGACCTTTGAAAACAAGGTCTCGCCGCTGTTCGGGCAAAAATCCATGGATATCGGCCTTGCCCAGCATGACACGCCCAGAGTTAGGTGCCGCCAACCCCGCCAGGACTCTCAGCAGAGATGTCTTTCCGCAACCATTGGCACCAGTAACTAAGGCCATTTCACCGCGTTCCAATCGGAAGCTTAGATCAGTAAAAAGGCACTGATTACCCTTTGATACTTCAAGGGAAAAACCCTCAAAGCCAGAATTTAAAGCTGAGGTCATTTTTTTAGCAGATCCCCTGATCTGAGATTAAGCTCTTCCACAAACCCAAAGTCAGTCCGCCCGACTCGTAACTTCAAGAAGATGGTAGCCAAACTGTGTTTTTACGGAACCCTGAACTTCATTGAGGTCTGCACTAAAAACCACCTCGTCAAATTCTTTTACCATCTGGCCTGGCGCGAATGATCCAAGATCCCCGCCCCTACTACCTGAAGGGCACGTGGAATGTTCTCGGGCTAACTCGAAAAAATCCTCGCCATTAATAATTTTACCCTTGAGCTCATTACAGAATGACTCAGATTCAACCAGAATATGCCTTGCAGCAGCTTGGGCCATAAAAATACTCCTTGAATTTCTTCATGTTGCGGCGTTATTGCTAGCTAGAAATAAGCATATCTGAGAAGTTCTATGGCGAATAGAGTTACAGGCAAAAAAGCGCCCCCTGACCCTCACTCGATCCTTCATTCACTAGTAAGGATGGACTTAGTGATGAATTACGATTAAAACCCGATGCCTCCTAATTCACTAGTGAGTCAGTCTTTTAGCTCTCGTGCAGGGGCGCTCACGAATTCGATATACTGCACTGATTCGAACAAAGACCGGGAAGCTATAATGAATAAATTCATCAGTATTCTGGCTGTCAGTGCCGTGATGTTACTCACGAGTACTCCCGTGCTGAGCGAAACCCAAGTCGTGATTCTCGGCACGGGAACGCCCGTTCCTGATCATACGAGAGCCGGTGCCGGGGTCGCCATTGTCTACGAGAATCAAGCTTATGTTTTCGATGTATCTCAGGAGCTTTTAGTTCAATATAGAGCCCCA
>CAJWKT010000022.1 GCA_913041665.1 uncultured Gammaproteobacteria bacterium
GTGAAAGTTGCTCCCTGTACTGGTTTGGGAAAACTCAAAAGCGATTGGATGGATGCTAAAGCGGAATTAATTAATGAGCCAGAAAAAATTAAATTTTCTTTTTCTGTGTTAAGGAGCAAGTACGGTTTTCGATTTAGAATCGGTGATTTTTTTTCTAAGATCTTTGGAAGATACCATAAAAGGCAAATAGTAAAATTCAGTATTAGTGATGAACAAAGAATGAATTAAAAAAATCTTATTAAGCTGAAACAACCGGAGAAAGAGTAGAAATGTTATTTTTTAAAATATTTGTAACGGTTCACTCGGTTATTTTTAGATTTTCCGGAGGAAGATTGATGAGCCGACTTAGAGGCTACGATGTCTGCGTTGTAAAAATGAAAGGTGCTAAGTCAGGAAGAGTTAGAAATATCCCTTTGATGTATGTTCCTTACGAGAAAGGTGTAGTTTTGGTTGCCTCTATGGGAGGCGCTGACGTTCATCCTTCATGGTATTGGAATCTAAAGGCTTATCCTGAGGTCTTGGTTTATTTAAACAAAAAAAAATTAAATTTGATTGCCAAACAGGTTGATGATGAGAAAAAATATGAACTATGGCCGCTGATCTGTTCTTGTTACCCTGATTTCGATGCTTACCAGAAAAAAACAGAAAGGAGTATTCCTGTTTTCAATTGCCAGCCTGCTTAAGAGTATGAATGGGAATCAGGATGACTGAGTTGCGATATTTTCGGAAAATAACGGCAGCTATTGAGCAGAAAACTATGTATCGTTTCTGGACTGTTCAGCTGCTTCGTTTTGTTTCGTTATTTTTTATTTTTTCCGTTGCGATTGCGATTTATTTTTATCCGGGTGGAAATATCCACGATCCGGCACAGGCCGGGTATTCAGTCACACACAATTTTTTGAGTGACCTGGGTGGTTACCAATCCCGCTCGGGTTCCGGGAATCTCCCTTCCGCTATTTTTTTTAATTTCTCCATGCTGTTATTTGCTGGAGTGGGTATATCGTTCCTATTTGTACCTCGACTATTCAAAGAGGACCCTATTAATCACGCACTGGCCATGATCGGCTCAATATTTTTCTTGCTTGGTACTATTTTTTTTGCAGGCGTCGGGTTAACGCCGCACGATATTTATAGGGACATGCATGTTTTTTTTGCGATTAATGCTTTCAGGTTGTTAATACCAGCTTCTATTGTCTATCTTATCGTTTTGTTGCGTAGCCCGATTGAGAACAGATATGCCTTCGTAGTGATGTTTTTTTTGATATGTACTTTCTCGTATGTTGTTTACCAATTGGTCAGCGGTAGCCCTATGGAGAGTCGCGAGGAAATGATTAGGCAGGCCACGATTCAAAAACTCATTGCATTAGTGAATGTGGTAAGTATATTCTCGTTGAGCTTTGCATTCTCTTCGCGGTTGAAGCATTTAGAACTTGACTGAAGGGACCATGTAGTACTTCATACGGACCCTGGAAGTAATAAAATCGAGGTGGGTTTTTAGTAAAATAGCAACTAAGTCGTAGGCGGAAAAAGTAGCTGAAATTGTGCTTAAATTGGTATACATAGCCTGGAGAGATGAGGAGAATGTGAGTGGTTACAGTGCCTGTAGAGGCAAGCCCCCTGGAGTATACGCCGGCTGTAGAGCGGTCCACGGCGGTTGCCTATAACCGCCTGAAAACTGTTATTCCGGACATCGAATGGCCGGTACACGCGCCCTATATCGCGGCGATTAATGAGCTAAAACGGGAACTTAACGCAATCCTGCTCGTTCATAATTATCAAACGCCGGAGATTTTTCACGGTGTTGCTGATTTTGCGGGAGATTCGTTGGGTTTGGCCCAGCAGGCTGCAAAAACCGATGCAGATATCATCTTGCTTTGCGGAGTGCGTTTCATGGCTGAGACCGCAAAAATTCTCAGCTACGAAAAAACAGTGTTGATTCCCGATCTAGATGCTGGATGTTCGCTGGCGGCCTCGATCACCGGGGAGGACGTCCGTCAACTCAAGAAACGTCATCCTGGCGTGCCGGTTGTGACTTACGTGAATACTTATGCTGATGTAAGGGCTGAAACTGATATTTGTTGCACATCGGCAAATGCCGTCCAAGTTGTTGAATCGCTCGGGGTTAATCGTGTGATTTTTTTACCGGACGGTTACCTTGGCCGGTATGTCGAAGCCCAGACCGATGTCGAGTTAATACTTTGGGACGGAACTTGCGAAGTTCATGAGCGCTTTTCCGCAGAAGAAATTAGGGATTACCGGAAAGCCTATCCGGGTATTCATGTTATTGCTCATCCGGAGTGTTCACCCGATGTATTAGCCGAAGTGGATTTTGTTGGCTCCACGTCTGGCATGATTAAACACGTGGGTGAATCACAGCCCGAAAAGGTTATCATGATTACGGAGTGTTCGATGAGTGATAATGTCGCCGTGGAGTACCCAGAGATTGAGTTTGTTCGCCCCTGCAATCTTTGTCCGCACATGAAACGCATCACGCTGCCAAAAATTCTGCATTCGCTTCAGAATCTCGAGTACGAGATAAAGCTTGATCAGAATATTGCGGAGCGGGCCACCGTTTCGCTGCAGAGAATGCTGGAGGTCGGCAGCAACTGAGCTGATTGGCATGTCACAGCAGGACTACATGCCGGTCCTCGTCCTCGGCGGCGGCCTGGCGGGTCTGACGGTTGCTTTACGTTTGGCTGACTCCGGCGTACACGTCCGTCTGTTAGCTAAGCGCTTACTTCACGAAGGCTCCAGTTATTACGCCCAAGGTGGCATCGCCGCTGTGTTGGGGGAAGATGATTCGACTCAATCCCATATAGAGGACACCATCCGTGCGGGTGCCGGACTTTGTGATCGTCAGGCAGTGGAGTTCGCCGTTAATCGGGGCCCCGAGTGTGTGGATTGGCTAATCGCCCAGCAGGTTCCGTTCACACGCAAAGACGATAGCGAGGAATTTCACCTGACTCAGGAGGGTGGCCATAGTCACCGTCGAGTGATCCACGCGACTGATGCGACCGGCCAAGCAGTCATGGAGACACTGGAGCATAAGGCACGTCGCCATCCGAATATCCACCTGCTTGAACAGTATATCGCTGTGGATATTATTACTTCCGCTAAGCTCGGTCAGGCGGGGCCCAATCGTACCTTAGGTATCTATGCCCTCGACAAAAGTTTGGGCAAGGTCATCACCATGACCGCTCAAGCCGTGGTGCTTGCGACCGGCGGCGCCTCCAAGGTCTATCTCTATACGAGCAATCCTGATACGGCGACTGGGGACGGTATAGCGATGGCTTGGCGGGCTGGTTGCCAGGTTGCAAATATGGAGTTTGTCCAATTCCATCCAACCTGCTTATATCACCCACAGGCCAAATCATTTTTGATTTCTGAGGCCGTGCGTGGGGAAGGAGGCCAACTGCAACTGCCAGACGGACGACGCTTCATGCCGGATCATGACCCCAGAGCCGAACTGGCGCCTCGAGATATCGTAGCCCGTGCGATTGATTACGAAATGAAACGCGGTGGCTACGATTGCATTTACCTCGACATCAGCCATCAACCGGCAGACTTTATTCGTTCGCATTTTCCAAATATTGTGAAACGCTGTGCTGGGTACGGCTTTGACATGACGGCAGAGCCATTACCAGTTGTCCCGGCTGCTCACTACACTTGTGGTGGTGTAATGACCGGCCTAAATGGCCGCACTGATCTCGCTGGGCTCTACGCGGTCGGAGAGTGTGCATTTACGGGTTTGCATGGCGCGAACCGCTTGGCCAGTAATTCACTACTTGAGTGTCTAGTTTTTGCAAGGGCTGCGGGTGAACAGATTCAGCATGATCTGACCAAAGAAAAATTCAATGAGCCACAGGTCCCAGAGTGGGATGAAAGTCAGGTTTCGGACCCCGATGAGCAGATCGTCGTCACGCACAACTGGGATGAACTGCGGCGGGCGATGTGGGATTACGTCGGGATCGTCCGTACCGACAAGCGACTACAGCGGGCCATGCGTCGCGTTGAGCTCCTGAAAGAAGAAATTCGCGATTACTACAGTCATTTCAAAATCAATAATAACCTGATCGAACTACGCAACCTAGTCACTGTGGCCGAGTTGATTATCAGAAGTGCGCTATTGCGCCATGAAAGCCGAGGGTTGCATTACACACTCGATTATCCTGACACAGGAACAAATGACAACGCTGCAAACACAATCATGGTATCGACCAAAGAGTGAATGAACATGAGGGCAGCTGACAGGCTTGACGCGTCGCTTATGGCCCGTGCGCTGGTGTTAGCCGAGGCAGCGGCATCGGCAGGCGAGGTACCTGTAGGGGCCTTGCTGGTGGATGGCTACGGATCTACCTTAGCGGAGGCGGCTAATTGCCCTATCGCGAACCATGATCCCACTGCCCATGCAGAGATCGAAGTTCTCAGGGCGGCCGGGGTGGCGGCAGGCAACTATCGCTTGTCGGGAACTACGCTTTACGTGAGTTTGGAGCCGTGCTGTATGTGCGCGGGTGCTTTGATTCATGCGCGTGTTGAAAGAGTGGTCTTTGGGGCAAAAGACCCACGTGCAGGTGCCTTGGGTTCTGTCTTCAATTTGGCCGAAAGTCCGGACTTAAATCACCAGTTAGAGGTTACGGGCGGAGTTATGGAGGATGAGAGCGCTCTATTGTTACAGCGTTTCTTTCAGGATCGACGACGCTAATAACCGATTCCCGTTTTTTGTCCTATGGCTTGTTTGTCATAAGGCAGATGCAACTCAGCAGATATTTCCTGGGCGGTCATCCACAGGAGGTAATTGTAGTACCGCTCGATGTTTTTCACGTAGTGTATTGGTTCATGCCCTCGGGCATAGCCATGCGAGATACGCTCATACCATTCCTTCTCACTCAACAGCGGTAATCGTTTTTGTACATCACTCCAGTGATCTGGGTTACCACTTTGGATTTCGGTAATCACCCGGGCATCTTCGAGATGCCCGAAGCCTACATTATACGCAGCGAGTGCAAATCGAACTCGATTAGGCTCGCTGATTCGCTCAGGGAATTTCTTCATAATCCTAACAAAATAACGTGCCCCGCCCTCTATACTTTCCTGTGCGTCCGTCCTGTCCTCTACTCCCATCATATCTGCCGTTTTTTGGGTCAACATCATGAGACCCTTGACATGAGTAAAGGAGATAGCTTGGGGATCCCAGTGAGATTCTTGGTAAGCCATTGCAGCCAGCAAGCGCCAGTCTAGTCCCGTGTCCTCGGCCGCTTTAACAAAAAAGTCCCTATACTTAGGGAGACGTAATTCGAAGTGCCGCAAGAAAGATCTACTTCCTACGTAATCGAAGTCAAGAGCGTAAAAAGAATAACGATCATGAATTTCCTGAAGTGCCCCGTTAGCCTGGATCTCAGAAAAATAGGATGAGACACTTTCGCTTAAGGATTGATCATCCGTTTTAGGTAGCGCCCAGGCAATCTGTTTCTGTATATCTAAGTCAAATGCAGCCCGAGTGTCCGGGTGCAAATGACGAAGCATCTCAAAGACATTGGAGTTTATGACAGTGTAATCAATCAAGCCCGCACTGACCTTTCTTAGTAGTTCCTCAGCATTAGCATGAGGATTTTCAACCCAGCGGAGTGACGGGTGTTGCCTATAATGATCTTCAAGCACACTAACATGGGCGGAGCCGGCAACAATTTCTATGTTTTTTTCGAGCACATCCTCAATGGTTTTCGGTTTTTGGGTGCCGATTTTATAAA
The DNA here is from genome assembly GCA_913041665.1 of uncultured Gammaproteobacteria bacterium. GTDB lineage: Bacteria > Pseudomonadota > Gammaproteobacteria > Steroidobacterales > Rariloculaceae > CAJWKT01. Next base: position 5,748 of record CAJWKT010000022.1, read on the forward strand.
TGAGCTGCTGGTTGATGATTTGATACGTAGGACCGAAATCAACTAACGCTTTACTTGACTCGGTTACTGTTAGTCCGGCGGCACCCACATGGGCATTACCCGTTGCGATATGGGAAAGGATTTCGCGAAATGGCTCTGCTACGTAGATTTTTAAATCCACCTCCAGCCAGTTTGCAAAACCTTGGGCTAATTCGTAGTCGATTCCGCGGGACTGATCACCTCCATGGTAAAAGGTTACCGGGCTGTTACGGGTAACGACTCTGAACTCGCCGGACTGCTTGATTTCCTCAAGCAGGGATCCCGGGGCGTGCAAAAGGGGCGGCGAGGAGCACGTCCCAGCCAACCCGCTCAGGGCAATGATTACAAGTATGCGCAACAGCTCCCCTTCCTAGTTGTTGGTAGAGCCCTTGTTATAATTAGTATTGGACACTAGCTCAGTGGTTTAGCCGCAAACCGTCCGATCTACTCAAGCCAATAATAACAGATACCACTAGACGGATTCCAATAGTATTTATATAATTAAATCAATTAGTTATGTTACATAGGACTACATCTGTTACCGGAAAATCCATTTATTTTAAGTATGTGGCTAGTTGGTACGAATCATTGGCTAGGAACTAATTTTGCTATGCTTGGTGTTTGTGGGAGCGCGGTTTTTTCATATGGGAGCCATACTAGGAAGATGCTTGGTGCTTTGCGCGCTCGGCTTAACGGGCTGCGCCAGTCTTCCGCCAGCTAGTCCCCATGATGCCTGCCGCATTTTTTCCGGAAACCTCAGATGGTACAGAGCGGTGATTGCTGCTGAGGACCGGTGGAACTTGCCACCGGGGGTTGCTCTCAGTTTTGTCTATCGAGAATCTAGCTATCGAGCAAATGCTCGGCCACCGCGACAGTATTTATTAGGAGTGATTCCCTGGGGACGTATTTCAGATGCTTTTGGGTATGCTCAGATAACCGATGCGGCTTGGGAAGATTATTTGGCCGACACGGGAAGGGGTCGATTAGCTGCAAGGAATGATTTTTCTGATGCAATTGATTTTATTGGTTGGTACAACGACCGGTCTCACAGAGTTCTTGGTATTGAAAAAAATGATGCCTATCATCTTTACATCGCTTATTACGAAGGTTTGGGTGGGTATCGGACTGGCGCTTGGAAAAATAATGATGATGTCAAAAGGTATGCACAAGAAGTACGCGAGCGCAGCGCAATGCATGCGGATCAACTGGAGGTTTGCAGGAGTCAGCTAAAGACACGTCCTTGGCAGGTTTTGAGATAAAAACGAGAGGGGGCCTTCCAAACCGTCGCCCGTCTATTTCACAATATGTGTGGGCTATATGAGAGAGAGCTGGCTGTGTTTCTAACACACCGCCAGCGGCTCCCCTCGCAAGGGGAGTCGTTCGGTGCAGCTAATAGTAACGAAGAGTGGGGGGGGTTTTTCGTTAGAAATTTTTCCGGACTGTTAGGCCAACCGTCCGGCCTTCTCTGGGATAGGTACCCAGTTTCCCAGTCTGTAGTGGGGCATCAAATACGGTTCCGTGCCATCTTTCATCATCAGCGTTCCTGACCCAGAAAGTTATCCCAACATCACTGCCGGCCAGGGTCACTCCGGCCCTGATGTTCATGATCCCCACACCTTGCTGTAGGGCGAAAGGATCATTGTTGCCATGCATCATCATGTCAGAATAGTAGACATATTCCCCACCAAAAAATGCTTCGTTACCCGACCCTAACTGAATCCTTTTTGATGCATTCAACACTACGTGGTTGTCTGAAACGCCACCAATCCGGTCTCCACTTCTATCACAATAGCCCTTGGTTAAACTTTGAGCCGCTTCAGCTGGGTCTCCAGTGTGGAATATGTTGGCGAGTTGGCAGTTTCCCGCCTTAAAAGAATTGAACTCGGCTTCAGTGAAAGCCCAGACCAAGGACAAATTGGTGGAATCATTTGGAAGCCACCACAACTCCAATTCTGCGCCGGACACATCGATACTACCCGCATTTTGTAAATTGAATGCGGTTCCGGTAAAGGTATTGGTCTGAAAGTCGTCAACCTTGGTCCAATGCAGGGCCAGATTTAAGCGCAAGGTTGGATCTAAGAAGTCTTTCTTGATACCCAACTCAAAGGTATCTGTGTACTCAGGCCCAAATTTGGGAGCAAAACCGAAACCAATACGGTCTGTGTTTGTGCCCCCGGATTTATAGCCGGTAGCAAAGGACCCGTAATACATGGTTTGTTCATCCGGTCGGATGGTTAAAGTCACATCCCCTGTGACCTGAGAGTCGTTGAGTAGTACATCCAGATCATCCCTCGGACAAAGACGCGGAGTCACCGAACAATTGGCCCAGCCGGGTTTAAATAAAACGGCCATTGCCGGCAGGTAAGGCGCGGCATTCATTGCTGCCAGGGCGGGATTGTGGGGCAAGCCCTGATACGCGAGCGCCTGGTGGCCCGCGATCCCAAGCACTGCTGTTATAGCCGCCGTGTTCAAATCGGTCCGCCCCGGAATATCGATACTTTCATTGAAAGTACTCACCATGTCTTTGTTTTCTTCCGTGTAGCGGAGGCCCGCTGATAAGGTCACGACTTCTGACAGGTCAAAGTCGAATTTTCCGAATAAGGCAATGGAGTCATGATCCTGATAGGCCCTGTCTTTAATGACGCTGCCGGCTTGAACAGCATTCGCTAGCCCCGTTAGAGGAAAAGGCGTTACAGGACTTGCTGCGTACGCTAGGTTAATAAAGCCTAAAAGACCCGGGCTTGCATTTGCTATTAATGCACCCAGCACGTCGGGGGAGGCAGCGATGACGTAATTGTTGAGGAAGGCCCCCGCGCCCAAGTCGTCTTTGCTGTTTATTTCCTGTTTAAAGAAATATGCCCCTAGTTGGTAGTTCATGCGACCATCACTATTACTCGCTATACGGAACTCCTGGGTGAAAGATTGCTGTTCCGCGCCATAGTCCCGCCACGCTAGGTCAACGTCCGTAAAATCTACGTCGAACACATCATGGGTGTCGAACTTACGACTCGCTGTGTGTGAGGTGAACTGGAAATTTTCAAAGTCTTTGGTTACTTCAATCGATATGCCCCGATCCTTGCTTTTTGAGTTCGGTAACGTGTTTGTAGCCATCTGGAGGTCGGCAAAAGTTCCGGTCTTGAACACAGTTCCGCCCAGCGCCGTCATGATGGCATCTGTTCCCAGAACGGGTTTGCCACCAACTGTTCTGCCCGACGCCACGAGACTGTCTTTTAAGCCCAGGGCGCCACAACACAGTTCGTTGATCTCTGAATAATCTGCAATGATTCGAACACTGAGGGTATCACTCGGTGTGTAGAGATACTGATGACGAATTCCAGCCCGGTCACGTTCGTTAAGCTTGACGCCTGGCATGTTGGTTAGCTCAACAAACCCGTCCCTGTTACTGGTGAAAATAGTGGTACGACTGGCTAACTCTCCATCGATAATGCTGTGGTTGAATGCGGTGCTAAAGTTCGTAAGACTGTCTGATCCCATTCCCAGTTCTACGTACGAGTCCTGATCATGAGATGGTGCTTTTGTTCTGACCAATAAGGCCCCTGAAGACGTATTTTTCCCGAATAGTGTTCCTTGGGGTCCCCGCAGGACCTCTATACTTTCTATATCCACTAACTGGTTAATCATGGAACTCTGGCGGGAACGGTAGGCCCCATCTACATAGAGTCCCACAGAGGATTCCAGCCCAAAATTCTGACCGCCCGTTCCTATGCCGCGAATTGAGAAATTGGAGGTGCTGGCTGTGTTGTTAGCGCTGACTATCAGGCCAGGCACGCTGGTCATCAGGTCAAACACATCTTTTACCGAATTTTCCGCTAAAAAATCTGCGCTGTACGCCGAGATGGCAAGTGGCACATCTTGAATATTTTCCTCTCGCTTTTGGGCTACAACGATGATTTCCTCAAGACCTTGGGCAGATAGCTGACCAATGCCTCCCGCTAGGCCTAGACCCAAAACGAAGACAGTTATTGTGGCGTAGTGAAAAAAATTATTGGTACGTCCAGACATGAGAACCTCCGATATATCCCAACGGTTCAAGCCATCAGCCCACTCTTGGGAAGGGCGTGGCGTTTTGATTGTATTATCAATTTGTTGCTTATAAACAACGAATCAGATAGAAGCGCGGATCTAAACTACCAGAATCATTCTTAGAAACCAACGTTCTCTACATACAAAAAATGGCAACTGGGCTTGATTTAGGTGTTGTGGCGGAGGGAGTGGGATTCGAACCCACGGACGGGACAAGCCCGTCACTTGATTTCGAGTCAAGCCCGTTCGACCACTCCGGCATCCCTCCGCAGTCCAATCTAGCACAGGAAAGGGGTGCTAGTCGCAGGCGGTAATTATGCAAGCAGATTGGCTATTAATGACTAGATGAGCAGCACTGATGCCTATCCGGACCATGTTGGTAATCCCTAACGGCTGAAGTGTGATGCGGTCGTATGACCTAAAAAAACCGCGATCAGGCATAAGGTGACGGAAAAAAAGATATTGGCCAAGGCCAGGAGCCACTCTCCATCCCGGGCTAGATTTAGGGTTTGTAAACTGAAAGAAGAAAATGTGGTATAGCCACCAAGAATACCGATTATTAGAAATGAGCGGGGCTCTGAGAAAACCAGAAACCGGCTATCCGGCGAAAGCCATGTAGCCAGAAAGCCGATGGCAAGCGAACCAGCCACGTTGACAATGAGGGTCCCCCACGGGAAGGTTTCCCCAAACAATCGGATTACTAGGCTTGAGCACCAGTAGCGGGCCATGCCGCCCAGCGCACTTCCCAGTCCAATCCAGAAATAGGTCATTGCTTCATTAGCTTGTGGTACTTCGCAAAGAAGAGTGGCAGAAGTGTACAATGCGGCTCCGAAAAGCGCATGTGATGCGCATAACACCATTTTTGTTACCACAGGTGAATAATTTAGTTAGCTCAGGTTCTTGCTCGGCATGTCGGGCGACATCTGCTAAGCTTCGCATGCTCACCAAGGCCCTACTTTGATGTCTTCGAAACCAATTTACAAAATAGTTTTCATGAACCAGGGGAAGGTTTATGAAGTTTATGCGAAGCACGTAGGTCACGGCTCGCTGTTTGGTTTCGTGGAAATAGAGGAATTGGTATTTGGCTCTCGTTCTTCCCTAGTGGTTGATCCTTCTGAGGAGCGAATACAAACTGAGTTCGCAGGGGTAACTCGAACTTACTTGCCTCTTCATTCAGTAATTCGCATTGACGAGGTGGAGAAGCAGGGCGTCAGCAAGGTGGTCAGCGCCGAAGGTAGTAACGTCGCGCAATTTCCCATGCCTATGTACACGCCGCCCGGAGAAGGCGGCAAGGGTGGATCTGGGGGCAAGTGAATCAGCTGGGTGAATTGTGACGCTCCGGTTCTGTTCGCTGGGAAGTGGCAGCCGTGGTAACGCACTCCTTATCGAATTCCGTAAAACTCTCCTGATGGTTGATTGCGGCCTAAGCGTAAAGGCTATTACTGACCGCATGGTCTCGATCGGCCGTCACCCTAATGAAGTGTCAGCATTACTGGTAACGCATGAGCATTCTGATCATGCGAAAGGGGTGACTCATTTTACACGTCGCTTTGGTACGCAAGTGTGGATGACCTATGGAACTGCCGCTGCCTTGGGCGCTGATGATTTGCCGACCCTGCAAACCTTTAGCTGCCACAAAAAACTGGCGTTTGACGAAATCGATGTTCAGCCCTATCCAGTACCCCATGATGCGCGTGAGCCGTGTCAGTATGTATTTACAGCGGCAGATCGTCGGCTTGGTGTAATTACCGACACTGGACACGTGACCCCCCATATCCTTGATTGCTTGGCATACTGTGATGCGCTAGGGATCGAATGTAATCATGACCCGGAAGTGCTTTGGCAGGGCCAATACCCAAAAGCAGTTAAGGAAAGAGTCACCTCGCAACTTGGCCACTTGAGCAATGGCCAGGCGGCTGACTTGTTAGCAGGGGTCAAGCATGAAGGATTGCAGTGGGTCATCGCTTTGCATTTGAGCCAAAAAAACAATTCACCCGATCGCGTTACTGAATCCCTCAAGGGGTTTTTAGACGGGCCTAGTCAAAAATTGCACATTGCAAGTCAAGATGTGCCTAGTCCTTGGCTTGAGATAGTTTAGGAGCCATTTATAAAAACACCTGTTTTCATGAGGTCTGGTGCTGATTTCGGAATGACCAACTTGTTTCGTGTGTTTTTCAGCGCGTGAGTATTTGCATCCATGCATTGCAGCAGGGATTGTACTCATGACCATGTTGAGCCTGGTTGGGCCTGCAGCAGAGACCGATTTTCGTTTGAGTAAGTTGTTGCAGCAACTCCGGCTTCGTTCGAATGTTATTCGGGATGTTTCAATCAACTTTGTTCACTTCGTGCACTCAATTGATCACCTGTCGGATAGCGACATCGATTTGTTAAAAGCTTTACTAACCTACGGGAGAAAAGCAGGCCCGATTCCAAAGGGGAGCACGCTGTATGTTGTTCCTAGGCTGGGCACCATTACACCATGGGCCTCAAAGGCTACCAATATTGCGCATATTTGCGGCCTTCCAGTACATCGGTTGGAGCGAGGTCGCTGTTATTGCTTTGACACTCAAGAGCAGCTTGGTCCAGCTGACCTGTTGGAGTTGGTTCCACTTTTACATGACCGTATGACAGAAACCGTACTCAGTGAAGCGCCGAGCGAAACACAACTATTTATTGAACATCAGGCACGATCTTTCGACTCGATTGATTTATTGGGCCGAGGTGTTTCATCGTTGGAGGAGGTCAACTCAAATCTTGGACTGGCATTGTCCGAAGATGAAATTACGTACCTCGCACAACAGTTCAAGGTAATCAAGCGCAATCCTACAGATGTAGAACTAATGATGTTCGGGCAAGTGAACTCTGAGCACTGCAGACATAAAATTTTTAATGCGAACTGGATTATTGATGGAAAGGTAACCAACAAAAGCTTGTTCCAAATGATCAAAAATACCCATGCTTGTGCACCCGAGGGTGTTTTATCGGCCTACAAAGATAATGCGGCTGTAGTAGAGGGCTCTATTGGACAGTGGTTTATCGCGGACCCAGAATCTGCTCTCTATGGCTATCGAAATGAACTGCTTCATTTGGTGATGAAGGTTGAAACGCACAATCATCCGACAGCAATATCTCCATTTCCTGGTGCAGCTACTGGTTCCGGTGGGGAGATTCGGGACGAGGGTGCTACTGGTCGAGGCGCTAAACCGAAGGCAGGGCTCACCGGATTTACGGTCTCCCATCTTGAGATACCTGATTTTTTTCAGCCATGGGAAGCGGAAAAGGTGGGTCGGCCTGGGCGAATAGCTTCCCCACTGAGCATCATGCTTGATGGGCCCATTGGAGCAGCTCAATTTAATAATGAGTTTGGGCGTCCTAATCTTTCCGGCTACTTTCGCACTTATCTTTTTGAAGTGGAGAGTGTCTGGCGCGGATACCATAAGCCGATCATGATCGCGGGCGGTGTTGGCAACATACTCGATACCCACGTTGAAAAAGAGGTTGCTGACGTTGGCACTAAACTCATCGTACTGGGTGGGCCCAGCATGCTTATCGGTTTGGGCGGTGGCGCTGCCTCATCAAAGGGCAGTGGTTCGGGTGAGGAGGATCTCGATTTTGCGTCCGTGCAAAGAGGAAACCCGGAGATTCAGCGTCGCGCTCAGGAAGTGATAGAAAGCTGTATGGCTCTTGCGAACCAAAACCCCATTACTTCTATACATGATGTCGGTGCAGGGGGCTTATCTAACGCTGTTCCGGAAATCGTGGAACAAAGCCATCGAGGTGCCCTGATTAGGTTGCGAGAGATTCCCAGCGATGAGTCTGGCATGACTCCCATGGAAATCTGGTGCAACGAGGCACAGGAGCGCTATATGCTTGCAGTGCCTACAAAGAAATTATCGGCGTTTGAGGCGATTTGTAAACGAGAGCGGTGCCCGTACGCCATCATCGGGGAACTCACAGAGGCCAGAAAGCTTGAGGTAACCGATGCAAAGTATGGCAATTCACCAGTCTCCATTTCTATGGACATGCTTTTTAGCAATCAACCCAAGCTGACACGCTCTGCAAAATCCAAGCGGCTTCAGCCGGACGCGTGGAATCATCAGGAAATTACACTCGAGTCGGCCGTAGAAAGGGTGCTGAAGTTTCCAGCGGTGGCGGATAAGTCTTTTTTGATTCATATCGGTGATCGTACGGTCGGAGGTATGACGGCTCGGGATCAACTCGTGGGTCCATGGCAAGTGCCGGTCAGCGATGTGGCTGTTACTACCTCCGGTTTCGCCGGTTACACCGGGGAAGCTATGGCCATGGGAGAGCGTACACCAATAGCTACCTACGATGGGCCTGCCTCAGCGCGCCTCGCAGTGACCGAAGCGGTAACCAATATTGCTGCCGCCGACGTATCCAAACTAAGCGATATTCGCCTTTCCGCCAACTGGATGGCAGCCGCCGGGCACCAAGATGATGACGGCGTACTTTACGACATGGTTAAAACCATAGGGGAGGACCTCTGTCCTGCATTGGGTATTGCGGTACCGGTAGGTAAGGATTCTTTGTCTATGAGCACCGCGTGGGAAGAGCAGGGGAAATCTTACTCAGTGACGGCACCGGTTTCAGTGATTGTGTCGGCCTTTGCTCCGGCTGCCGATGTGCGCCGCACCTTAACGCCGGAGTTGCGAGCGGACGCCGGCAAAACATCGTTGCTCCTGATCGATTTGTCAGCCGGACAGTTGCGCCTCGGAGGTTCGAGTTTGGCTCAGGTCTATGACACTTTCGGGGGTCAGCCACCGGATTTGGATGACCCCAAGAGGCTAGCGCAGTTTTTTAAGGCACAGCGACGACTTCGGGAAGAAGGCTTGATATTGGCATATCACGATAGGTCTGATGGCGGGTTGCTGATGACGTTGACCGAGATGGCATTAACGGCACGCGTTGGTCTGAAGATTGAGGTTCCATCTAAGGTTAACGATGTACTGGCGTACCTATTTAATGAGGAACCAGGCGTGGTAATACAGGTGCGTTCGGTGGATTTAGGGCGAGTTCGCGATGTGCTTGAGGAATACAACCTTGGGGACAGTGAGGTAGTAGCGGAGCCGACAGTTAACCGTGAGGTAGTTGTTCGTCACGGGGGTACAGAGGCCTTCAAGGCCCAGCTTGAACTTCTGCAAGGTTGGTGGTCCGAGCTTACCTTTCGGATGCAGGCCCTGAGAGATAATCCGGAATGCGCCCGGGAAGCTTATGAGGATGTATTAGCTGACAGTAATCCGGGACTGAGCGTTCATCTTAGTTTTAAGCAAAACCAGGGCAGTGTTACTCATTCAGGTCATAAGCCGAAGGTTGCGATCTTGAGAGAGCAGGGGGTCAACAGCCACCGTGAAATGGCGGCAGCTTTTCATCGGGCTGGCTTTGAGCCGTATGACGTACATATGAGTGACCTTTTTTCGGGAAAAGTTTCGCTGGATCAGTATCGGGGTTTGGTAGCCTGTGGTGGGTTTTCATATGGTGACGTGCTGGGGGCAGGCGAAGGCTGGGCTAAATCAATACTCTATAACGAAAGTATCAGGCACTTGTTTGGCGAGTTCTTTGTCCGTGACAACATATTCGCGCTGGGTGTCTGCAATGGCTGTCAGATGCTAGCTGCCTTAAAGGAATTGATCCCGGGGGCCGGTCATTGGCCAAGATTCGTACGCAATCGGTCCGATCAGTTTGAAGCCCGTTTTTCCATGGTTCGTATCGATCCCAGTCCTTCGATCCTACTAGCACCAATGGCGGGTTCCCGGTTACCGATTGTGACCTCCCACGGGGAAGGTCTTGCCGAGTTTGCCTCAGCAAGCGATTTACGGATGGCGAGCCAGGAACTTGTAAGTTTGACTTACATAGATAATCACGGAGAAACAGCAAACCGTTACCCAGCGAACCCGAACGGTTCACCCCTTGGTATCGCGGGTCTTTCCAATGAAAATGGCCGTGTCACTATAATGATGCCTCATCCGGAACGGTGTTTCCGTACGGTTCAGAATTCTTGGCATCCAGCGAATTGGGGTGAGGATTCGCCTTGGCAGCAATTATTTTTCAACGCGCGCGCCTGGTTATAAAAATCCACTGCGGGTTTGTTATAGGGTGCAGGTAGAAGATGTCAGGCCCCATTATCGTCATCACGGGACCGGAACTCGCCGCCTATGGTTTTCCTAACGGGCATCCCTTCGGGCCTGACCGGTACGATGCCTTTATGGCTGAGCTTGAGCAATCGGCGTGTATTTCGGCTGTGGATCGACAGCTTTCTCGCGAGGCCTCTCGTGAGGAGATAGAGTTCTTTCATGCCCCAGAGTACATCGATTTGGTTATTAAGCTTTCAGAAACCGGAGCCGGTTATTTGGATGGTGGTGACACCCCGGCTTATCCAGGGGTTTACGAGGCTGCAGCGCATACCGTGGGGGGGACTTTGAACGCTTTGCAGTCCGTGCTTGAGGGGGTAGTGCCTCGAGCTTTTAATCCCATCGGGGGGTTACATCATGCTGCAAGGGACACGGCAGCTGGTTTTTGTGTTTTTAACGACGCAGCGGTCGCAATTGCAATTGCTCTGGATCGCTTTGGCCTGAAAAAAGTGGCCTATGTGGATATCGATGCACATCACGGTGATGGGGTTTTCTATGGCTTCGAGGACGACCCTAGGGTGATATTTGCTGATGTGCACGAGGACGGGCGCTTTCTATACCCAGGTACCGGAAACCGAAGCGAAACAGGAAAAGGAGAGGCGGTTGGTACAAAGCTAAATATTCCCATGTCCCCAGGCTCAGATGATTCGGCGTTTCTCGCAATCTGGGACGAAGTGGAGGTGCATATCGAGGCAGGAAGCCCGCAACTGATTTTTCTGCAGTGTGGTGCTGATTCCTTGGCCGGAGACCCGATTACCCACCTCAACTACTCTGCTGACGCTCACGCACATGCGGCAAGGCGTCTGCGCGCACTGGCTGATCGTTATTGCGGCGGAAGAATTATAGCTATGGGCGGTGGGGGCTATAATCGCTCCAATCTTGCTTCGGCATGGACGCGCGTGGTGGAGAATCTTGCCGGTTGTGACAATTAAGCAGTCCTTCCAAGATATCGTACAATTCCGTTTTTAAATGCAGCCACCCGGTAAAGGGGCTAAGGGTAAAGATGTTTACAAAAGAATTCCGCATAGAGGGATTTGACGACGTACTCGCTCATGCGATGGAGGAGGAATACCGTCGGCAGGAGGAGCACGTTGAACTGATTGCTTCAGAAAATTATGCGAGTCCGAGGGTGCTGCAAGCTCAGGGATCCGTATTGACCAATAAGTACGCCGAAGGCTATCCGGGTAGACGCTATTATGGTGGTTGTGAATTTGTCGATGTTGCCGAAGAGCTTGCAATCGATCGGGCCAAGCGATTATTCAGCGCTGATTATGTAAACGTTCAGCCACATTCTGGATCCCAAGCAAACGCAGCTGCCTATATGGCAATGATGGAGCCCGGGGATACGTTGCTGGGAATGAGCCTTTCACACGGTGGGCACCTGACTCATGGCGCCAAGGTCAATTTTTCTGGCAAGCTGTTCAAGGTGGTCCAGTACGGAATTGACGAGGCGAGTGAAGAAATTGATTGTGAAAAAGTGGCAGAGCTCGCACGCGAGCATCAGCCAAAAGTTATCGTTGCTGGTTTTTCAGCATATTCCCGTGTGGTCGATTGGCAGCGTTTCAGGGTTATTGCTGATGAAGTTGGGGCTTTTTTAATGGTAGATATGGCCCACGTGGCGGGCCTGGTTGCTGCCGGACAATATCCTAATCCAGTACCTATTGCTGATGTTACAACTACAACCACCCACAAGACTTTGCGTGGCCCCCGAGGGGGATTAATTCTTGCTCGGGAGAATCCGGAACTTACCAAAAAATTCAGTTCACTGGTCTTCCCGGGAACGCAGGGGGGTCCACTCATGCATGTCATTGCGGCTAAGGCTGTGGCGCTGGAGGAGGCATTGCAACCGGAATTTAAGCTCTACCAAAAGCAAGTCGTGGATAATGCCCGTTGCATGGCTCGGGTTCTGGGTAGTCGCGGGTACAAGATCGTCTCAGGCGGTACTGACAATCATTTGATGCTGGTTGATCTGATCAGTCAAGACATTACAGGACAGGCGGCAGAGGATGCTCTTGGCAGAGCCAATATCACGGTGAATAAAAATGCTGTACCCAATGACCCAAGGCCACCACGTGTGACCAGTGGTCTGAGAGTTGGGACACCGGCCATTACCACGCGAGGTTTCAAGGAAAAGGAAACCACACAGTTAACTACATGGATTGCTGACATACTTGATGATCTGGGTTCTGAAGAGACAATCAACCAGGTTCATGATCAGGTGGTTGAGCTATGCCAGCGTTTCCCAGTATATGAACTTTAAAAAATAGCGAGGAGACGTCTCCTGCATTGTCCATTTTGTAGCCACGAGGAAACCAAGGTCGTTGACTCCCGTTTGTCAGGCGAGGGTCGGCAGGTTCGTCGTCGGCGTGAATGTCAGTCATGCAGCGAACGTTTCACTACTTTTGAACTATCTACACTTGTGATGCCACTGATTATTAAACGGGATGATCGGCGTGAGCCCTTTGATGAAATAAAATTGCGGACCGGTATTTTAAGGGCCCTAGAAAAAAGGCCGGTGAATAGCGAAGACATTGAGGAGACTATTGATCGGATCACGCATCGCTTACAAACATTGGGTGAACGTGAGATTTCAGGGCGATTGGTGGGTGGTATCGTAATGGAGGAGCTCAGGTGCTTGGATGAGGTAGCTTACGTCCGTTTCGCTTCAGTGTATCGAAGCTTCCAGGACGTCACTGAATTCGAAGAAGAGATCCGTCTTTTGCAGTCTTTCCCCAGCGCCTTAGCTGAGCGGGACCAGATGTCTTTACTATCCGATGACGAGCCGGAGGAATGACCATAAACTCCGATGGTGATTGCATGAAGAGAGCCTTGGAGTTGGCTGCCCGAGGCTTATATACCTGTGATCCCAATCCCCGTGTGGGGTGTGTTCTTGTTAACGATGACAAGATTGTTGGAGAGGGTTGGCATGAGAAAGTCGGTGGCCCACACGCAGAACGGGTAGCGCTTGAGATGGCTGGTAATCAAGCTCATGGTGCGACGGCTTATGTGAATCTTGAGCCGTGCAGCCACACCGGACGCACCGGTCCCTGCAGTGACGCATTGATTGAAGCCGGTGTAGCACGGGTTGTGTTTGCTATCGAGGATCCCAATCAAGTTTCTGGCTCAGGCAGGAGCACCTTGGAGGATGCGGGAATAGTTGTGGAAACCGGTCTTATGGAAGATGCGGCTACCGAGCTTAATCCGGGATATCTCACACGCATAACGAAAGGGCGACCATTTATTAGGAGCAAGCTAGCGGTTAGTCTGGATGGACACACGGCTTTAGCAAGCGGTGAAAGCCAGTGGATCACAGGCGATCCCGCTCGAGCCGACGTGCATAATTGGCGGGGTCGCTCTAGTGCCATAGTAACCGGAGTCGGTACCGTACTCGAAGATGACCCCTCCTTAGATGCTCGGCTGGAAGATTCAGCTTTTTCCATGATGCAACCGAAACGGATTATTTTGGACTCCGATCTCAGGACACCACCGACGGCGCGGACTCTTAAGGTGCCAGGTGACGTAATCATCTTTACATCGCGCGATGACACTACAATTTGTCAGGCACTCGAAGAGCGTGGGGCCCGAATCGAAAAAGTGGACGGGGATCCGCATTGTGATTTGGTACAAGTGTTCTCCCGTCTTGCGGAGCTGGAGATCAACGAGGTCTGGGTGGAAGCAGGCCCGGCACTCAATGGGGCATTGATTGCAGCAAGCCTGATTGATGAGTTAGTGATCTATATGGCCCCACATGTGCTAGGCGATACCGCAAGGGGCATGTTTTCCATAGCCCCACTTGAGAATCTTGGTGGGCGCCACATGCTTTATTACCGCGATATTCGCCGAGTAGGCGAGGACTTGCGAATCATTGCTCGGCCCGATACGGTGATCAGCCCTTGACTATAACTATAGGATAAGTGGGCTAGAGACATGTTTACAGGTATTGTCGTAGGCGTGGGGCGGGTGTTGAGAAAAACCGACACGGCCGGCGATCAACGAATACAGATTGATACTCAAGGAGTAGCGCTTCCAGGCATTGGGCGCGGTGATAGTGTTGCCGTAAACGGTATTTGCCTTACAGTATCAGATTGTGATGCTAGTGCCTTTGAGGCTGATGTTTCAAAGGAAACATTGTCAGTCACTACGCTAGGTAAGCTGGAGGTCGGAGCGCCGGTGAATCTAGAGCCTTCACTTAGGTTAGGGGATTCCTTAGACGGGCATATTGTCAGTGGCCACGTGGACGGAATGGGACATGTGGTTGCGCTGAAGGAAATGGCCCGCTCTCAGGTTATTACGATTGAGGCACCACAGTCACTCACTCCATATTTTGCATACAAGGGATCGGTCACCATTGACGGGGTAAATCTGACGATAAATTCCGCGGTCAAAAAAAATTTAGAGGTGAATATTATTCCCCACACCAGAGAAGTCACCATCATTGACAGTTACGAGGTGGGGGCCGTTGTTAATATCGAAGTAGATATCATTGCCCGTTATGTTGAACGGCTTTTCACGGCGTCCAGAGCGGCCCAGAAAAAATAATAAACTACTGAAATATAAAATCTTAAGGAGGTTAATCAGGGTGAAGCTAACCAGACTCGCTTGCGTTATAGCAGTGTCTAATATTGTTAGTCACTTAGTGTTGTTTGCTCAGGAAGCGCCCGATCAGATTTTCCTGAATGGCAAAATTGCCACCGTTGATGATTTCTTTTCAATCCATGAGGCGGTTGCGATTAGTGGCGAGCGGATACTGGCTGTTGGCACCAATGAGGATATTGAGTCCCTCTCAGGCCCTAATACGCTGAGGACGGATCTCGATGGACGAACGGTCATCCCAGGACTTATTGACAACCACAACCACGTCGTCAGGGCGACAGAATACTGGCCAAACGAAGCGCGGTTAGATGGCGTAACGAGCCGTGCGGAGGCGCTAAACATTCTTAAGGCAAAAGCAAACACCTTAGCCCCGGGCGACTGGTTAATGTCACTGGGCGGCTGGAGTGAGGCTCAGTTCATTGATAATCAAGCGGACTTTACATTAGTAGAGCTTGATAGTGTGGCGCCGGAACGACCCGCATTCATTCAGTCTGTCTACCATCACGCCTTCGGAAATACGGCCTGGTTCAACGCCATGGGCATCCCGCTAACTGCCTCCAAGCAGCAGTCCGCTGCTACCGGACTTGCCGCCCATGTGGTACGGGACGTGCATGGCCAGTTAACCGGCCGACTGAATGGTGGTTTCCCTATGGTAGAACTTGCTCTGCAGAATTTTCCGCCCGTCTCGAGAGAGCGGCAAATTGAAGCCATAAAGTCATCGTTTACCCATCTCAACAGCATCGGCCTTACCACGGTCTACGATCCTGCTGGAGTCGGAATTCGGCGGGAGAGTTACACAAGACTTCGGGAAATCGCTCTAGAATCCGGATTGACAGTGCGCATCTACCACACTTTGGGTGGCAGCATGCCACGAACGCCCCAAAATGCACGGGACTTGATTGCAGAAATTGAGGGATCGCAGCCTTTTCAGGGTGATTCATTCGTGGATCTAATCGCTGTTGGTGAGATCTATTACACGCCATTCCATTGGGATAACACACTCCGGCCAACTAACCCGGACAGTGATGATATTGCATGGGCACGCCGGATATTAATAGCTGCCGCACAAGGCGGTTGGTCAGTGCAAACACATGCCACACAACCTGAGACTATTGATTACCTCCTAAATCTCGTTACGGAAGTAAACCAGATACATCCTGTACGACAGCTACGCTGGTCCATCACTCATGCTGACAACATCAACGCCGAGCAACTGGAACGAGTGAGGTATCTGGGAATGAATATCCAGCTAAGAAGCAACATGGTCATGGGTGGGCGTGCTCCTGTCTTCGAAGTATTTGGTGATGCGGCGTACAACATGCCTCCACTCCGAATGGTGCAGGACAGCGGTGTTTCCTACGGTCTCGGTACAGATGGCACAAAGGCCGCTCAGATCAACCCATTCGTTACGCTATGGTGGGCGATCACCGGCAAAGCATTGAGCGGCGAAATCATCCAACACCAAACCCTAACGAGAGAAGAAGCTTTAATTGCCACTACACGCGCCAATGCTTTGTTAATGTTTCAGGAACAGAACATCGGTGCAATCAAGCCTGGCTTGCTCGCTGATATGCTCGTCTTAGATAGAGACTACTTCACAGTTCCAGCAGATGAAATAAAAGATATTCGCCCGGTAGTAACCATCGTGGGTGGGCAAACTGTTTATGGGGGACTCTAATATGCACGGCCTTTCAAGGCGCCCAGAGAAGTCAAAAAAAAATAATAAACTACGCTCGTGATGATTACTCGCTTTTGGAAGCTATGACATACTACTTGTCTAGGGCGCCGCAGAGTGTGCGTAAGACGTACAGCCAATGAATCGCGTTGGTAGGCTATTCAGGAGAATACCGCCATGAGTCAATATAACATCCGCTTCGCCCACACAGCGTATACCGGACTGGCAATCGTCGCAGTCTTCCTAGGCATAACACAGCCTAGCCTCGCTCAATCGAGCTTACCTGGAGTTCAAGTATCGCAGGAGATTTCTCCGGTCGGGGTTGTGGCGATCACCTCCCCGGACGGGTACGCCAACGAAGTAGCGGTTAGGCTACCTCCCGGAGATGGCCCGTTCCCCGTAGTGATTCTCCTTCACGGCGGAGTGTGGAACCGCGATATCGATAGCCTCGTCGCGCAAAGCCAGGAAGGTCCTTTGAGTACACGCCTCTTAGCGGCCGGCTATGGAGTCGTTGTAGGAACGTACCGGACCTACGCGGATAATTCGAGGGATCCAGGCCCAATTGAGGATTGCCTAGCAATCGTTGACTATCTCAAGGCACTTCCGCAAGCGGACAACGAAAGCATCGTCGCGTTCGGTCACAGCGGCGGGGGAAGGTTGGTCCTCGAACTCAGCGGGTTGGGCTTGCGTACTCAGCTAGCCGCGATCGTCGTCGCGGAGCCCGCGACCACGCTCTACGCTGAAATGTATCCAGTGGGAATGCGGGCTCCGAACGCGGAAGTTTCAACGGACCTGGACAAATACTTTACGGACGAAAACAAGCGGATTCTAGAAGACAAGGTCAGAACCCTATCGAAGCCAATGCTAGTCGTCCATAGCGATCAGCATCAGGTCAATATACTTAACGATCTGCATCTTTTTCCCGCTATCCGCGCTGCTGGCAAGAACTTGGAGACGATTCTCTATCCGGGATTCGGGCACTCATTCATGTGGGGAGAGGATGGGGTGACGGAGGAAGCTTTTACTAAACTTGTCAGCGATCTGGACGGATTCTTCAAGCAGCACGTACGGATCAAGCCGCAACCTCTGTCATTATGAGGATCGAGTGCCAATGGGCGTGTCGAAGCAGGAATATGGGAAGACGGTGAGTTCATAGAAACGTTTGAACAAGTACGGCAAAGGGAAAGAATCTATAACGCTTGCCTGTTAGATAAGAGGGGCGGAATGGACACGAACGTCGGTAGTTCAGAGACAGCAATTCAAGAGACCTGCACAGAGATTGCTAGGAATCCATCTTGGTTACAGAGGCTTAAATATCGGTAGTGTTTCCGGAGTACATTGCTCCGGTGACGGTATTATTGACGGTATGCGGCAGTGGGGTCAGTATGAAATATTTTAAAAAACATAGGGTTAAAGGCAGAGTTCATGTCATTGCCCGGCACGTTCCTGGACCAGTGGAGCATGGGTCCACGCCCACCCCGCGTTTCTTGTGGGCAAGCCCTGGCCGAGGGTCTGGTAGAATTGCCGTCGTCAGGTGATCGCGAGGGAAGTTTGGGATGACCAGAGCATCAAGATTCAGAAGCGTTTTAGCACCAGGCATAGTGACTGCCGTTCTCGCATTGGTTCCTGTGCTGGAGGGTATCTCTCAAGGTCTGGCAGACACAGTTTTGATCAACGGTAAGATTCTCACGGTGGACAACGAATTCACCGTTGTCGAGGCGCTCGCGGTTCAAGGCGGGCGGATTGTAGCCATAGGCGACAACGAGTCGGTCGCCAGACTTACGAGCTCTTTGACCGAGGTAATCGACTTACAAGGACGAACGGTGATTCCAGGGCTGATCGACAATCACATGCACTTCATTCGGGCCGTTCAGCGCTGGAATCTACAGGCGCGTATTGACGGCATTAACGTGCGGCAACACGCATTGGACGTGATAGCCGAGAAAGCCGCGAGCATGGAGCCCGGCGAGTGGCTCATGGTTCAGGGCGGTTGGCGAGAGAATCAATTCGCCGATCAGCCGGGCGGGTTCACGCTTGAAGAACTCGATGCCGCGGCCCCAGAGAACCCGCTGTTCCTGCAGATCACCTATCGAGTAGTTTATGCCAACAGCCTTGCACTAGAAGCGGTCGGAGTGTCGCCGTCTGAAGGAGCACGACATCAGGGTCCACCGCTGATCTCGGGACAGCCGCCATACGGCCTTCTCAATGAACAGATGCCGGCGGTATCCAAAGCGCAACTCGAGCAAAACATGTTTGATTTTATTCACAAGCTAAACAGGGCAGGTCTTACCAGCGTTTACGATATCGGTCGTCCGCCCGAGGGGGATATCACGCTGGTCCAGCAAATGAACGACCGTGAGCCGTTGTCTCTGAGGGTCTGGCATACGCTCAAGTATCAGGCCTATGACCCGGAGGGTGCCGATGCGGCAGTCGAACTGGTCCGAGCGAGCACGGCCAACAGCACGAATGATTATTACGGGCTAATCGGTTTGGGCGAGCATGTCTATTTACCATTCTTCGATGGTCCTGCCAAGACGGAGCCCTACTCCGAGGAGATCGTGTCCAATTTTATGAAGATCGCCACGGCTGCGGCCGAGGGCGGGTTTCATATTCACGAGCATACAATGGTCGATGTCACGGTCCGGGATCTGCTCGGCCCGTTCGCGGAGCTGAACGAAACCATCCCGCTCGCGCCGTTACGTTGGAGTCTAGCTCATGTTTTCACAATCCAGCCTGAGACCATCGCGCAGGCGAGGGACTTGGGCCTGACTATCGCCGTGCATAGCGTTGCCATGTACGGTCAACCGCAGATTCAGCCTCCGATCAGAGCGATACAGGACAGTGGGATCGTTTGGGGGCTGGGGACGGACGCGACGATCGTCGCTCACTATCAACCTTTCATCACACTTGGGTGGACAGTCAGTGGCAAATCGATCAATGGCAATACTGTTATCGACGAGCCTATTACGCGGGAGGAAGCCTTGATCGCGCATACGCGCTCAAATGCCTATTTGATGTTCAAGGAAGACGATATCGGCTCCCTCGAAGTCGGCAAACTCGCCGACCTAGTGGTCCTCGATCGGGACTACATGACGATTCCGGCAGACGACATTTTCGACATCGAGTCAGTACTGACGATGGTGGGTGGGCGGATCGTCTACGAGCGCGAGGAAATCTAGCGGTGCGACCATGAACCAAATTTCTTTTACAACCCCGCGACAAACGTTGCCGAGGGCTCTACCTGACGATCTGCTGGCTAACATGCTGCA
>CAJWKT010000023.1 GCA_913041665.1 uncultured Gammaproteobacteria bacterium
TGAATGCATGGCCGTCTCGCATTTGCACGTTGACCAGACGACCGTCATAGCGGACCTCCAGCTTAACAGGCGCGGCGCTGTCCACATGCGGAAAGTGCGCAAGTTGAGTTTTTACCCGCGCTGCTTCTTTGACGGCCGTCTGTTGTTTGTTTTCCTGGTCTTTCTCGAAGGTCAGCTTCGCGGTTCCGCCATCGAATGCTCCTCGCAGGACAAAGCTCTCGCCCAGTTCGCCCAGCGATGTTGCATCCAGTTCCGCCTCGAAGAACTGGGCCTCAAAACAATCGGGGACGTGGCGAATGCGGATCCCTCGCGACTGGCCAGCCAGCTCGGAAAGGCCGGCTCCCATTTTTATTCACTTTCCCGCGCGGAAGACCCTCGTAGTGTCGAAAATCAACGTGAGGCAAAAAGTATCGGCTCGGAACATACCCTGGCCAGGGACATCCAGCATCCCCGTGAAATCAAGAACCACCTCCGCCAATCTGCAGATGCGATCGCCAGGAGACTGAGAAGTAAAAATCTTGTCGCGGCAGGCGTACGCGTCAAACTCAAAACGAACGAATTCCAGTTACTCACGCGCCAGGCCCAGCTCAATGAACCTACAGATGTGGCAGAGGTTCTCTACGGTCAAGGGGTTGCCTTACTTCCGGCGTTTCAGCACACGGGACCGTTCAGGCTGGTTGGCATGGCGGCTTTTAGCCTGAAAAATACGGAAGGCCCGTTGCAGCTCGACCTGTTGCATCGCGGTGGGCGTGAGCGCCGGCTGGAGTCGGCAATGGACCGGATTGCGGAGCGTTTCGGGGAAGATGCCATCCATCGTGCCGGGGACCCTGGTACCACATCAGGTTCCGGCATTGCACCCAACCTGGATTTTCTCGACAAAAAGAAGAAAGAATAAAGTCAGCTAACGAGCCCCCTTGCCAAAAGGGCAATGCCCAGTACACAGACCATCACCCAGATTAAAATTTTGAGGAGGCCAAACCTGCTCTGTTTCCAGCTTACCCTGTCTTCCCGGTCCCTTTGTTTGGATGAGGCCCTGATTTTTCCAATGTAAAAGAAAATGCCGAGCGACAGGACAATGACCGCCCCAAAGAAAAAAGTATTTAAATCCACTAACGACTTCTTAGCTTGGAAAGCAGTCTCAGCATTTCCAGGTAGAGCCAGATCAAAGTCACCATTAACGCAAAAGCACCGAACCACTCCATATATTTCGGTGCGCCCTGCTCAGAGCCCTGCTCTATGAAGTCAAAATCTAAAACCAGGTTCAGGGCAGCTATGGCAACAACAAAAAGGCTAAAACCAATACCCATCAGGCCGTTGGAATGGATGAACCCTATCCCGGTAGAGCCGAACATATTCATTACAAAGCTAACCAGGTAGAGAAGTCCGATTCCCATGGTGGCAGAGACGATCATGAGCCGGAAATTCTCGGTGGGCTTGATGATGCCTAACTTATAAAGCAACAGGAGTGAGGCCAGGGTACCTAACGTTAAGCCCGTGGCCTGGATAACAATACCCGGAAACTGGGCTTCAAAAATAGCCGAGATCCCGCCCAGGAAGAGCCCCTGCAAAACAGCGTACGCGGGAGCGGTGACACCTGCCCATGTTTTTTTAAAGATAGTAATCAGGGCAAAGATGAGCCCCCCGATGGCCCCGCCGATTGCTATGGGCATGACCGCCGCGGCATCCCCGGTCTGGAAAAATAAATTCCACGTGTAGGTAGCGCCTACCACAACCAGGACTAACAAAATTCCGGTTTTATTCACCGTCCCCTGCAGGGTCATGACTTGATCGGCGGCGGTTCCTTCGTTTTTGAAGATAGCGTTCCTAAGGGCCGGGTTTCCGGATCGACCAAACATTCGCAGCGCGTTATGTTGTGACATCATTTTCCTGTAGTCAGATTGAGTTGGTAAGGATGACTGCAGGGTAGATTAGAACATGGCCAATGGTAAATAAGAACACGAACGCCATGGCTTCTGAGGCCAATGTGAATCCTGCGGCCCCGGGGAACTGATCAATCAGCCACGAGAGTGCTAGACTGGCAACCCGGAACAGGACAAGGAAACAAGGCATGGTCAAGGGATGCGGACTGGCAGCTATAGTGATGACGTCGGCTCTGCTTACCTCTTGGTCGCTGCACGCCGCAGATCCGGCCGAGCTGGCCAGGATCAACGCCATCGTGACCGCGTGCGAGCGCCTGGAACATGACTACGCCATTTACAGGGACCGGGGAGATGCCGAGGCGTTCGCAAATATCTTCACCGAAGACGGCGAATGGGGCAGGCCCACAACAGTCCTTAAGGGGCGCGAGGCAATCAGGGAGTATATTGCGTCGAGTTCGGGCGGACCCCCGGAAGCCCACATGCAGTTCCAAACCACGATCCAGATCACCCCGGTCGACGATACAACAGCTACCGGTATCAGCTATGCAATCGTGCTGGAAGCACCCATTCCCGAGGAGGGCCTGCCCGTTTCCATCATCGGTTTTCAGGTGGCTTCCGAGTCCAGAAGCACCTACAAGTTGACCGATGAGGGATGGAAAATTGCAAAGCGTGAATACACGACCCTATTTGTGGACCCCGAGTAGGCCAATCAGCATGCGATCGCCCCTCGCCACCGTTGCTCTTTCGATGTTGCTGCTGACCATGGCTTCACGTTCCGTTGCCGAGCTCGATGCGGAAAGCTCCAGCGCCATCGTCATCGCCTGCGAGCGCCTCCTGGCAGACTACGTCATATACCGGGACCATCTGGATGCGGATGGTTTCGCGAACACGTTTTCCGAGGACGGCGAACTGGTGCTGGGCTCGGGTGCATTTCGTGGACGGGCGGCAATCCGGGGCAACATCACGTCCCGCCCGAGACCTGGCGTGGCACACATGCTCCTAATGACTACGGTCAAGATCACGGTACTGGACGAGACCCGGGCCACAGGCATCAGCTACGCCATCGTCCTGAACGGGGACCGTCCGGTCAATAAGGGGGACAGGCCCATTCCAATGAAAGGAATCACCTCCGCTGTGGAATACCACACGAGTTTCTCCCTCACCGATGAGGGCTGGAAAATATCCAGGCTTGAGCTCAAGTCCGTCTTCAGGGGGGGCGGAATCAGTCGAACCTAAAGAGACAGCTACGGCACCGCTCCCCGCCTGGCCCAGCAATCAAAGGTCTTTGTGAACAGCAAAAAAGACACACATAACAGTATTTTTATCGCTGTCACGGCTTGTTTCATCCTGTCCGGGTTTGCCGCGCTGCTCTATCAAACCGTCTGGATGCGCCAGTTTTCTGTCATCTTCGGCACATCCGAGCTGGCAGTCGCAACCATTCTTTCTGCGTATATGGCAGGGCTTGCCCTGGGAGCCACCGTGGCCGGTCGCCTTGTGAACAGGGTGGTTCGGCCGATCCTGGTTTATGGTGTGCTCGAGGCTGCGATCGCCATCAGCGCCCTCTGTGTACCATGGCTCATGGCGGGGGCTGACCTGCTCTATATTGAATTATTCGGCAACCAGCCCGAACCGGCCGATGCCAGCGGGCTGGGCCAGTCGCTCTTTTACCTGATCGTTGCGTTCATAGTCCTGGCCATCCCCACAAGCTGCATGGGAGCTACGTTGCCGCTCCTGATGAAGCATGCGGTTTTCTCTGACGAGCAGATTGGCCCGAGGGTCGGGGCCCTTTATGCCATGAACACCGTCGGGGCCATTGGCGGAACACTGGCCGCGGGCTTTTTCTTTCTACCATGGCTGGGCCTTTCCGGAACGGTCTGGGTCGGGGTCTCGGTAAACCTGCTCGTTTTTGTGATCGCAGCCGGCATTGCAAAAAAAATTGCTGCGGCTGGCCCGGAAAAACATCCGCCACCCCTGCAGACCGGTACCCGCCTAGCCAAAACGGCCCCGACCAAAACATCTTTTGGTCTTTTTGGTACTTTCTGGATACTTCCGCTGATGCTCTTGTCCGGGGCAAACACTTTTACCTACGAGGTGCTGTGGACCAGATTGCTGGGGCACATCCTCGGAGGGAGTGTCGCTGCCTTCTCGACCATGCTGGCAAGCTTCCTTTCAGGGATCGCCATCGGCAGCGCATTGGCGGCCAGATTTGCAAAAAAACGAGAGACGGCCACGGCCGGTTTTGTGCTGGCGCAGTGCGGGATCGCGATTACGTCTATCCTTATCTACAAATATTTCAGCCTTTTGATTCCGGACATGCCCGGCCTGAGCAATAACATTCTGGTCGCGATCAGTATCCTGATGCCGGCCACGCTGTTTATTGGGGCCACCTTTCCCTTCGCGGTCAGAATCCTCGCAGAAAACCAGGCTACGGCAGCCCATGCATCGGCCCGGGTTTATGCATGGAATACATTTGGCGCCATTGCCGGGGCCGCCATCGCGGGATTCTTTCTTATCCCCTTATTGAAGTATGAGGGTGCCATCCGGTTTGCAGTGCTCGGCAACGCAGCTATCGCGTTCGTAGCCAGCAGCCTTTTCTATCAGAAGCAGCGCTACATGGCCGGCATCGCCGGGGCCATTCTCGCGGTCATTTTGATCACCTATAAGCCGACCCTGCCCGAGGAGATTCTTCGGATGTCCCCGATCGTGGAACGGAGCCGGGGAGAGATCATTTTCTATGACGTAGGCCGTTCCGCAACAGTGGTGGTTCTGGAAGAAGACGGCTTTCTGAACCTCAGGACAAATGGCCTCCCTGAGGCGGCCACGAACCTGAAAGGGGCCCCGCCCTCCCAGCACAGCCAGCATCTTCTTTCGTCTGTTCCGGTACTGGCCCGGCCCGACACCTCAGAAATGCTCATTATCGGCTTCGGCGCCGGGGTTGCCATTGAAGGGATAGCCGGTTCAGTGGACTCCATTGATGTCATTGAGTTGGAGCCGAAGGTGATCGAAGCAAACCGTGCCATCGGGGCAAGCCGGGCCGTGGACCCCCTCGCGGACCCCCGGGTGAACATCATCATCAATGATGCCCGGAGCGCCCTGTCCCTGACCTCAAAAAAATATGACGCCATCGTATCCCAGCCCTCCCATCCATGGACGGCGGGCGCCTCACATCTCTACACCCGTGAATTTATGAACATCGCCAAGGAACACCTGAACCCGGACGGGGTATTTTTGCAGTGGATGAATTCCCAGTTCCTGAGCGAGTCACTCCTGAAAAGTTTGTGCGCGACCATGCTGGACGTTTATCGATATGTGCGCATCTACCAATGGGACAATGAGGTCCTGTTCTTTTTAGGTTCCCAGGAACCCCTTAACCCCGAGCGTTCCCTGGGCATAACCGGAAGACCCTTCTCTGACGAGCCTGTCCACTACCTGGAAATTGGTATTGGTTCTGTGGAGGACCTGCTGGTGGCGCTGAATATGGACCAGGAAAACATTGAACTCTTTTCCCGGGGTGCGCCGGTGCTGACGGATAACATGAACCGGATGGCCACTGATTCTGCAATGACCATGGACAGGGGTGAAGCACTCACATTCAGGGACCTTGAAAGGTTGTTTCTGCCATATGACCCGTTACTGCAGAGTGACAGCTTCATCCATCAGAATTTTCCAATGGACATAGAATTTTCCTACATAGCCGAACAACTGGAGAGAAACGGGTTCAAGCAGCGTGCTGTGGACCTGGCCACCACGCTGGGAAATACCAACCCGGCCGAATCTTTGTTATTGGTCGGTATGGGGCTCGAAAGACAGGGCCAGAGATCGGAGTCGCAGCGCCTGTTGCTGTCCTCGCTACTTTCCGACCCAACCAATGACCAGACCCGTTTTGCCATTCTGAAGCCATGGCTGGGCCAGCTGGAAGATGAAGAAACACCGGAATATATTGATGAGATTGCGGGACAGTTAACCGGGCCCGGTGCGGCCGTGCTTGCGGGCTGGAAGGCCGCGGCAGAGGAAAACTGGCAGCGACTTGTAGAGCTGGACGGGGAGTTAGCCGAATCATTGCCCACTGACCAGTGGTACCTGGAGTCGGTCAAGCTGCGTGCCGACTGGAGAACTAAAGTGACCTCACCGGGCTATCAGCCCGGACTTGCCCGGGAGGCCAAGAGGCTTATCGATAATGCTATCGCTATCTTTCATGATCCTGATCTCTACAGCCTGCGGATCGCCTCAGCGTTCGTTGCCGATGATGCCCCGGATATCATAGAAACAGCGAGACGCCTGATCTACCTCTTTGATGATGAGATCAGGATGGCCAATGATGGGCTGATAGAAATTTCACCGGAAAGCCTGGACCGGAAATTTCTGCAGATTAATACAATCAGACAAGTCGTGGGCCAAACCAGGCTGAACCATGATATTGAAGACTATAAAATTAATGCGCTGGATGAAAAACTGGAAAATACGATCCAGAAACTGCGGGCCCTGGGAAAAGATAATCCACTGACCCTGTAGTCATTAAAAAACCCGCCCCGAAATCCCGGGGCGGGCCTAAATACAGTCCTTTAAATTAGTTACCTAACCAGTGCTGGTAACGAAGATACGATTCCCTTGGACGTGAGAGATTCAGCGCCGAGTTGCCGTTGCCGGTGGAGAATGAACCGGCCGTTGAGTAAACAGCATCGGTTGCATTCCTTATGCCAAATGTTAAGGCCCACTGTGAACTAGCACTGTTATAAGTCGTGCTGACATTTGCAACAGTATAAGCATCTTCACGCATATCAATTTGATTTGTAATCTTAAATTGCTGGGCATCGTTACGTATGTAATCCAGACGAGTAGTTAAATTACCCCCGGTGCTCATTGGTAAACGATGCGTAATACCAATAGTGTAATTTGTCTCAGGCGTATAAGGTAATACTACGTCGTCCAACTTGATACAAACCAGCGTTGCTGAAGCCGTACAAGTCACTGAAGAAGTTGGATCATAAATCTTAAATCCGCCGGTAGTGAAACCGCCGCCCACAACCGATTCAAGAGAAGCATCAAGTAGGCCAACGGAAGCATCTATTCTCAGATTATCATTAACGATCCAAAGGGCCTCAAGCTCAAAACCACTTAATTTACCCACTCCAATATTTTCTATTCCGGTACCTCTTGCAATACTTACCGGTACAGCTGCTACCTGCATATCATCGTACGTAGTATCAAACACAGCGGCATTCAATCTAATGGAACCGTCGAGTAACTCAGTCTTAATACCAGCTTCAAAGCTAGTCACATATTCAGGTTTAAATGCAGGCATAGTATCCGGCATACCGTCAGGGAAACGACTTGCAAAACCACCGTCGCGGAAACCTGTTGAATAGGTACCGTAGAGCATCGTGACGTCATTCAAATCATATGCCAGGCTGATCATTGGATCTACTTCATTCCATTTTGCTGAACCTGTTGAAACCTGACAAACATCGGTGACCTTATCGAATGCTATGAACCCGTCACCATTAGAAGTCGGTCCGCCTGCTGGCTGAACCGCGCTATTTGGATTCGCGGGACAATAATCACGGTGGATGGTGACATCAAAAGATTTTTCATCCTCGGTCGCCCTAACGCCGGCCGTCAGATGGAAGGGCGCATCAAAGTGATATGTAATCTGTCCATACAGTGCACTAGAGGTATTATCAATATCTCTTACAATTCTCTGGAATCGAGCACCACCTTTCGGGTTCATGCCCGTCGAACCGGCCCAGGGCACAGTAGAGGTGGGTGGTATGACACCCTTCTCCCGGCCTTGAGTAACAAACAGGCCATTAACACCTACTAATGAAACGCGTTCGGTTCCGGTCTCTGCGAATGCATAATAACCTGCGGTGTAATCCAACTTATCATCCATTGCGCTCCCGACCAACTGAAATTCTTGAGAGCGACCGTCTTGGTGAAAATCATCATTAATATTCGTAAATAATAAAATAGCGCTATAGTCGTGATCGTTTCTGAAGTCTGATTCAAAGCCACGATAAGCAGTAATCGATTTGAAAGTACCCCAATTAGTATCGGTCTCAATGACTAATGCGCCACCAAGTGTATCAACCTTATTGGTAGGATCAGGATCTCTGACACCATGAATATCATGCCAAACAGCAGTTGTTTCATAAACATCCGGACCTGGATTATGTACCTGACCCATGCATCTCTTATCTGTTTGTTGGCCGGCAAGAGTCTTACATACTTCTAAACCGGAGAAAGAAGCCATCTGCATAGGGGCGGAGTTATTCCACCAATAAGCTTGCATTGTACTGGCAGCTACAAGGGCATTTTTATCCCCGAAACCATTACCTAAAGTTTCAGCCACCATGGGAGAAGGAGCCGCCCGGCTTTTAGTATAGTCAGTGCTTAAATTAACGCGGGTAGAATCAGACGGGGCAAACTCCAGTTGGGCACGGATAGCTTGCGTATTATCATCTCCCAACCAAAGATCATCATAGTTTGTCGCTTTAACATAACCACCGCGTTTACGGTCCATCACTGAAACTCTGGCAGCAAGATTAGCGCTCAATGGAATATTGAATGCACCATTGATTTGAGAATAATCATTCTCACCGGCAGCTACAGTGAACTTAGCATCAAATGCTTCAGTGCTGGGCCTTTTGGTTACAAGATTTAAGGCGCCTGCTAAAGTATTTCTTCCAAATAAGGTTCCTTGGGGGCCTCGCAACACCTCGGCACGCTCTAGATCCATAATATCCAGCATGCTGCCAATGGAACGAGCTATAAAAACGCCATCTACATAAATGCCAACAGCAGGATCTGTGTTAATCACAAAATCTTGCTGGCCGATACCACGAATAAACACTGTAGGAGAATTAGTTAAACCACTGGTATTGGATGACTGTTCAATATTCACATTTGGAGTGGCAGAAGCAATATCGTTGATATTTAAATGCCCTCTCAGGTCCATTTCTTCTTCACTAAAAGCCGATACAGCAATCGGTGTATCCTGCAAGGATTCCTCCCTTCTTCTCGCCGTTACAACAATCTCCTCTATTGCAAAAGCTCCGGAGGCTGTACTCTGAGCACTTGCCTGACCGAACGGTAAAAAGGGCAGAATAAAAAAAGAACATAGAAAGACATATTTTTTGTACATTTCTTTTTCTCCTGGAAAACAACCAAAATCGCGAGCGTAATGTAAATGAAAGGGGAAACAATTGGTAGTTTTACGTCGGACGGAGGCACGGTTGCTAGAAAAAAATGAACGGTTAACGGATAGATAAAAAACTAAAACGGTACATACTTTGGACACAAAATATGATCTTTAACTTACTTTGCGGAATCAGGGAACGCAGGGTCTACTTGATGAGATACCAGCTCCTCATCTTTCTAGGGTTTGTCTATCTCCCCCTTTCAGCCCCGGCTCACCACAGCGTTAATGGAATATTTGATGCCGGTAATGTGATCGAACTCGAAGGTAAGGTGGTGGAGGTCGCCTGGCAAAACCCACACGTGCGCTTTACGGTCACTGTCGGCCAAGAAGGCGGCCAGGACGAACTCTGGAGCGTGGAGATTACCTCACTGAGCACTCTGCGCCGTCGAAAACTCTCCGCGAATTTCTTGGCACCAGGTGACCGGGTGCGGGTTGCGGGCAATCCGGCGAAGAGCGGCTCAGCCGAAATTTACGTCCGCAACATCTTGCTGCCGAACGGCGAAGAAGTACTTCTGGATAACTCGGGAACGCCACGCTGGACGAATGAAACCCTGGGCACCTCCCAAATAGCCAGAGAAGGCGACCCCTCGGACCCGGACCGGGGTATCTTCAGGGTCTGGAGCACCCCAATAGGCAGCGGGTCAATATGGAAGGAAAACTATCCGCTGACTGACCCCGCTCGTACAAGCGTGGCAACTTTTGATCCTGTAATAGACAGCCCCACCCTGGACTGTCGCCCGAAAGGCATGCCCACCATCATGGAGCAGCCATATCCTATGGAGCTCCGCAGGCAGGACGAAAAAATCATTATCCATATGGAGGAATACAATACGATTCGCACTATCGAAATGAATGCTGAGACGGACACTGAAAAACCGCCTGCAGACCGGTTAGGTCACTCAGTGGGGTACTGGGAAAACCGCACCCTGGCTGTTAAGACAACCGGTATCAACTGGCCCTATTTCGACCGAGATGGCATTCCTCTCAGCAAAGCTGCCGAGATCACTGAACATTTCACCGTAAGCGGGGACGGCAGCCGACTGGACTACCGGATGACCTTGACGGATCCCGCAACGTTTACCGAACCTGTCGTGCTAGAGAAATACTGGCTATGGTTCCCGGAAGTAGTCGTGGAGCCCTACGAGTGTATCGCGGATGCGTAAAAAACCAACACACATCACAGAGAGCCCGGCAAGGAAGAGACGAGGAGAAGATGCGGTGAACATTTCTGGCCCGATTACACGGTATGCCACCATTACGGTAATTCTATTTCTGGGCTCGGCAGCGCCGGCACAGGAACCGATGCCACCACCCGATGCTTCGGGTCAGGATTCCAGTCGATACCACAATGATCCGTTCGTCAGGCCCGGTTTCATCACACCCCTCACGATACCGGATTCGTGGCCAACGAATATCCCCAGAAATCCACACAACCTGAGTCCTGCCGAAACGAAAACCAGACTGGTCATGCTCGGGACCGGTATGCCGTCCCCTAACCCGTACCGGGCCGGGCCTTCCTACGCACTGGTCGTCGACGGCTCACCATTCCTCATCGATGCCGGAGAGGGCATCTGGCGCTCAATGGCTAAGGCCGCCCTGGTCAACGGCGACGAACTAGCCCAGGCATTTTTCCCGGGAAAACTAAAATACCTTTTCCTGACCCACCTCCACCAAGACCATACGATCGGGATCCCTTCCCTGCTCCTGAGCCCGTTCAATTGGATATTCCGAATTCAGCAGGAAATTTACGGCCCGAAAGGAACCAAGGATATGGTGGATCACATCCTTGCAGCCTGGAAAATTGACACCCAGGCGGCTATCGCTGACGGCAATAACCCGGAAGGTGGCCGAGCAGCCGGGCATGACATCCTTTTCGATGAGTATGGACTTGTGTATGAAGACGACCATGTCACGGTAGAGGCCTACCGAACCAAACACGCAAGACTGCAGGATACTTTCGCCTACCGTTTTACAACCGAAGATCGGGTCATCGTTTTCACCGGTGACGGCGGTCCCTATCATCCCAACATTGTCAGGGCAGCAAGAAACGCTGATGTCCTGGTCACTGAGACGGTGACCGAAGACAACATTCAGTACGCACCCTGGGGCGGAGATACAGTCGAGGCAAAGAAAGAGGAGATCTTCCGTTTCCATTTCTCGCCAACAGTCCTCGCCAGGATTGCCAACGAGGCCAACGTCAAAACCATCGTTCTTTCCCATGAGCAAAATTACAACAGCGGCGAAGACTACCAGCCGCTGGGACTGGTCAACGAAATCAGAGCGGCCGGATTCGAAGGCATACTCTATTCGGCCATGGATGGGGATATCTACTAGCGGCCACAACCACTTTTTTCCCGGGCCGGGCCTATTTCTTCTGCTCCAGGTCCTCAACCAAGGCCCGTAGGAACCGGGCTCCTTCGCCACCAGTCACGACACGGTGATCGAAGCCCACCGACACCGGAAGGATTCGTGATGCTTTGATCTCGCCACTGACCGCTATGGCCACTTCTCGTATCTGCCCGGTTCCCACAATGGCAACCTGGGGAGGGACCACCACCATCTGAGCCAAGCGTACACCGAGGGCACCGAAGTTGGAGTAGGTAAGGGTGGCGCCCTTCAGGGTCTCCGGTGAAAGGCTGCGATCCTCAACCTGTCCGACCAGTATCTGTAGCTGCCCGCGAAGTTCTTTTATGTCTTTTCCGCCGGCATCCCGCATCACAGGGACAAAGAGGCCGTGTTTGGAGTCGACCGCTATCCCGAGATTCACCTGGTCGTGCCGTAGAACGGTCAACGCCCGATCATTGAACCACGCGTTGACAGCTGGCTCCGCCTGACACCCAACCACAATGGCACGAATGACCCGGCCCGTGATATCCACTCCGTCTGGCCAACTCCCCACGTCGGCTTCATCCGCCGCAAATGCTGGAACCACACGGCTGTGAGCATCACTCATCCTCTCCGCCATGGACCGGCGGGTACCGCGCAGGCGCTCTCCCTGTATTCCTGTTGCAAGTCTATCGCCGGCGGACTCCACGTCTGAGACCGTGACGTTGCCTTTCCGTCCGGTGGGTGTCACATCGTTAATATCAACCCCAAGCCTGCGCGCCAGCGCGCGAACACCCGGGGTAGCCCTGGCCGATCCTTCCTGTGGAAAATCCTGCCCCAGACCGGGCGCAGCTTGTTCATTGGCAGCGGCAGCGGACCCGCTCTCTGGGCTTTTCCCGGGCTTTATCAAACCGACCACGGTTCCAGAGTCATGCATGTCCTCTTCGGTGTACTCTACTAAAACAGCACCGACCTGGATAAGGTCCCCTTCCTTAGCGTTCAGGGAGCTGATGATGCCAGACCGAGGTGAAGGTACTTCCACCACCGCCTTGTCCGTCTCCACTGACACGAGCGGCTGGTCTGTTACCACCCGCTCACCTTCGGCCACGTGCCAGGTGACGATTTCCGCTTCCTTGAGACCTTCTCCGAGATCCGGTAAATGAAATGTTTTCATGGCCTACTCAAAATCCAGAACTGCGCGGCAGGCTTCAAGGATACGATGCGTGGTCGGCAAGTAGTGATTCTCCAGCCTGTAGAGAGGATAGGCGGTATCGAAACCCCCCACCCGCTTCACCGGAGCCCGGAGTGATAGCAAGCCCTCATCAGCCAGGCGGGCGGCGATCTCAGCGCCGAAACCAGCGGTCAACGCTGCTTCGTGGACGATGACACAGCGGCCCGTGCGTTCGACCGAACCAAAAATGGTGTCCATGTCCAGACGGGAGATACTGGCAACGTCGATGATTTCGGCGGAAATTCCCTCCTCCTCCAGCTGATCCGCCGCCTCAGACACCTCGATTACACAGTTGCCCCAGGTGACCAGCGTCACATCGCGTCCCTCACGCAAAACGAAGCAGGTATCAAGGGGTAATCCACCGCCATCGTCGTTCACGGGTTCTTTCGACCCCCGATACAAGCGAATAGGTTCCATGAAGACCACGGGATCAGGGTCCTGTATCGCAGAGAGCAATAGTCCGTAGGCGCGGGAAGGCGAGGAGGGAATAACGACCCTGATGCCCGGGCTATGTGCCAGTATCGACTCCAGGCTGTCTGCATGATGCTCGGGTGCACGAATCCCGCCGCCAAACGGCGTCCTTATTACCATCGGGCAGCTCAACCGTCCGCGTGTGCGGCTCCGGAGACGCCCGGCATGGCTGAGAAGCTGGTCGAGGCCCGCGTAGAGAAACCCCATGAACTGGATCTCGGCGACCGGGCGCAATCCCTGTGCCGCCATTCCGATGCTCGAGCCGATAATGGCCGACTCGGAGATCGGTGTATCCAATACACGGCGATCGCCGAACTTTTTGAACAAACCATCCGTGGCCCGAAACACACCACCATTTACGCCAATATCTTGCCCCAACAGCAGAACGCGATCATCCTGTTCCATTGCCCGGGCTAGCGCCATGGTGACCGCTTGAACAAGGGTGACTGACATTGCCCCTACATGCCGTCCAAAATTTTTCTTTGAGCTTCCAGGTCAGGCGGCAGCTCCGCGAACAAATGCTCAACCATGCCGGCTGCTCGGGGAGCCTCGATCGCTAAATATTGCTCCACGGCCGCTTCGATTCGTTGATTCATTTCTGTCAGCAGCTTCTCTTCCTGATCCTTCGTCCAAAGGCTCCGGGCCGACAGGTAGGTCCGCAGCCGGGCGATCGGGTCCCTTTTCCACGCTTCGCTGACTTCCTTGTCGGACCGATAGCGACTGGCATTGTCTGCCGTGGTGTGGTCGCCGAGACGATAGGTCTTCAACTCGATCAGGTAAGGCCCTTTCCCTTCCCGGATCAGGGCCAGGGCACGGCCCACTCCATCATAAACGGCGACCACGTCGTTGCCGTCCACCTGCTCACTACCAATACCGGCTGCAATGGCCTTCTGGGCCAGGGTCTTAGCCGCTGTTTGAGACTCGTAAGGCACCGAGATCGCCCATTGATTATTCATCGCGACGAACAGGACTGGCGCACCCCAAACCCCCGCGAGATTCATGGCCTCATAGAAATCGCCTTTCGAGCACGCTCCATCACCGACGGTGGTCACCGCCACGTGTGGTTCTCCTTGAAGCTTCATTGCCATCGCCACACCCACGGCGTGAGGGGTCTGCGTGGACAGGTTGATCTGCGTTGGAAAATCCTGACGGGTCTCCTTGAATGCGGTCCCGCGTTCATCGCCACCGAAATACAATAACGTTTCGATAAGGCTCACACCCCGAAGAATTTGGGTTCCAGTATTTCGATAATAGGGCAGGAAAACATCATCCCTCTTCATCGCATGGGCAATTCCCACGTCGACAGCTTCCTGACCAATCAGGGGTGCGTAGGTGCTGATTCGACCCGTACGCTGCAGAGCCACCGCTTTTTTGTCGAAAACGCGACAGAAAACCATATCACGATAGTATTCTGCGAGCTGGGTATCGGTGATCTCTGCCGGCAATGGCTGTACCTCTTTCCCTTCCTGGTCCAGGAACTGCGTGTATTGAATCTTGAACGAGGCGACGGTCTTCATGTCCTTCCTAGAACAGTCAACTCAGCCGCTCAAGCACTGAGGATTTTCGGTAGTGCTTCGGCAAAAACCTGCATTTCCTCGGTGGTCCCAATGGTCACCCGAGCCCAATCCGGCTTCGGCGGGAAGGGGCGCGCCGCCCTAAGACCGTGGGAACGCATCCGCTGCTGAAATGCCTGGTTGGTCATCTTTGGGTCAATGAAAGCGAAATTTCCCTCGGCTTGGGTGTAGGCAATCCCCAGGGTATTGCACAGTTCATGCACAAGCTCCCGGCCTTCCTTGACCCGCGCCCGACAAAAATCCTGAAACTCCGTGTCCTCCAAGCTTGCAGCAGCAGCAGCCACCCCTAGGGGGCCCTGGAATTTACACATCTTGTAACGCGCAATGCGCTCGGCGATATCCGGGCGGGCTATGGCGTAGCCCATGCGCAGTCCCGCTAATCCATGAATTTTGGAGAAGGTCCGGGTCACCACCACGTTGTGGCCCTGCTTCACCATATCCAACATCGTCAGCCCATTGAAATCATCGCTGTACTCCAGATAGGCCTCATCCACCAAGACCACTACCCGCCTAGACACCGAGGCACAAAAGTCCCGCAGCTCTGCGCTGCCCACCAGGGTGCCTGTAGGATTGTTCGGGTTACAGATGTAAACGATCCCCGTGCCCTGGGTAATTCGCTGATCCATGGCGTTCAAATCATGCCGCATCTCATCATCCAGCGGCACCCAGTTGATGTCACCACCCACCGCGGAGGTATAGCCCGGTACCAACCCGAAGCCGAGGTCAGCCGCTACCGTGTCACTACCGTTACGACAGTAGGCCAGGCCTGTGGCACAGAGCACCTCACTGGAGCCCGAGCCCAGCACAATATGTTCAGGTGTGACACCCTCCTTCTCGGCGATTTTTTTGACGAACTCCAGCTGCTGGGCATAACCATATCGATTAGCCTTGCCCTGGGCCTCATTGATTGCCTCCCGAGCTGCCGGTGAGGGCCCGTAGGAATTCTCATTCCCTGACAGACTGATCGGCCCAGTCGGCCTCTCATCGGGCTCTGCTGCCCATCCACTGTTTACTCTGGCACCAGCCAATGCGAGCCCGACCGCAGCGCCACTGGTAAATTTGAATAGATCACGCCTATTTATGTTGTTGCTCATCTACCTGCTCCTCTATATCTAAAGTCGTCCGACTTGATAAAACCCTAACACTACTCATGGCTACACTACACGTCGTCATACACCGTTCCGTCACTCGTGTGTGTCGCTATGTTCCGGGTCGGTGCCTCACCACGGGTATTCTTTCCCGTGGGTGACCAGGCACAACGCTGTTCCGGGTTGACCCAGACCGTCTCAAACTCACCAGGAACGAAGAACTCGACGAACGCCATTTCCTCGTCGCCGTCGTTTTCGCAGTAGTGACGCTCCAAGTCATATTTGTAAATTAAATCGCCTGCTCTAATACGGGTCGGTTGCTCATCGAGGTAGACAATACCTTTGCCCTGCAGAATGTATTGGAAATGCTCTGCACCTTTATGGTGGTGGTTTGAGCTCGTAACCCCTGGAGGAAAAACAACCAATTCACCGGATAAGGCAGTGGTGCCGAATAGCTTGCGCGTGGCCACATAGATTCGGGTTCGGTCGTCATGCTCAGACTCCAGTACCGGCTCTGCATCCAGGTCAATGCAACATACATCGCACATACCTTGGCTGATCAACGGATCAAGCCTTGTTGCATTGGGTATGCTCAGAACGATAAGGACAGCGCCGCTAGAAGAGTGCAGGCTACCTTCAAAGCCGGGCGGAAGAAACGCGGCATTGGAGGCCGACAGGTAATGGTCCTGTCCTTTTTTGCCGAACGTTACCTTTCCCTGGAGTATCTGGACCCACGCGACACCAGATCGAGGAATGCAAAAAGCTAGCCCCCCGCCCGGCTCAACGGTGAGCCGGTCAAATAGACACACTGAATTCTCGACTCGGTTGCTGTCAATCAGACGCTGCCGCCTGACACCGCCCGAGAACACTTCGGTGGGAACATCGTCTTGATTCAATATAACGGACATTCGAGGCCTCTTCAGGGCGGCTACTGTGCAACATAGTGTATCGCCTCGTCCCCAGCTGATGCCAACAAACGGGCAACACTTCAAACCTCTTCGGCTATCATTGCCAAATGCTGACAGGGCCTTTGGTTATTTTTGTGCGTAATTCACTTTATTGCAGCTGCTTAGCTTTGTGTGCCTCGGCTGCGCTGTTCTCGGTGTGCTCTGTAGCCCAAATTCCTGATAAAGGGTTCTTTGTCGGCAAAACGGTGAACATATACATCGGACGAGGTCCCGGTTCCGGCACAGACATCGCGCTACGCACCTTCATCGATCACTGGCAGAACCACATCCCGGGACAACCGACCATGGTCATCCGAAACATCCCTGGTGGGGGTGGCACGCGTGTCTGGAATTTTGGGTATGAAAGGGCAAGACCTGACGGACTCACAATACTGTTCTCGCCGTTCTCCGGTACCGCCGAAATTTTACAACTTCCTGGGCTGAGAGCGGATTTCTCCAAAATGCCCCTGATTGGTGGCCTGAAAAGCCCCAACCTGGTGTACGTGCGCAGACCGGATGTCCGAAAACCATCTGACCTACTAAAAATCAAAGGCATCAAGTACGCAGGACAGAGCCCGGCGCATCACTACGACATCTTGGGCCGACTTGCGTTGGACATGCTCGGACTGGACTATGTCTATGTCACGGGATTTTCCGGCGCAGATGCGGCATTTAATGCAGTTCGGCGCGGCGAATTGGAGATGCAAACCGCCGGACTCACCCTGTACCGGTTCTCTATAGAACAGACCCTCGTTGAAACCGGCGAGGCGATTCCCCTCTGGCACAACCCCCGTGTTGACCGTGATGGTAATGTGGTACCAGAAGAGGCTGCAGAAGGCATACCCACCTTCGTAGATATTTACCGAGAGCTGATGGGTAAAGAACCAAGTGGAGAGGACTTCGAAAGCTACAAATGGCTACAGCCAACCATTAATACATTCGGCCATGCTGCTTTTCTGCCCCCCGGCTCACCGATGACCGCAGTGCAGATGCTGAGACAGAGCTTCCAAGTTACCAGCGAAGATGACAACTACCGGGCAGATGAAGACAAGCTGTTCGGTGTACGCATGCCACTCATTGACCACGAAGAAGGAACACGGATTATTCGGCAGATGAAAGAACCCCCGGACCATGTACGAAAACTTTTGGAACGATATGCTCGGTGGAGATCCCCCTAATTACAAAGCCCTGAGTAAATATCACTCATCCTCTCAAATGCCTAGATCAGCAGGTACAAAAAACGTTTTGTTCACCTGGACCATCAACGATCCGCCGAAACAGCAAGGCCCAAGTGGTTGGCTGAAATGTGATAAATGTCTGACTGCCGCATCAGGCCAGTCAATTCCCTGATCCCAGGGATATTTGCAAAAACAGGCACCTGGGCACCCGTATGCATTTCCTGTGGCGATTCATTGGTCGCGTAGTTGATGCTCATAATGCCACCTTTGCGGGTGAGCACTCGGGCCAGGTAACCTGGGGTTGTATAATTGAGCGCAAGGTGAGGGCCCTGATCAGCAATGATCTGAGCTGCATGAGCGTGATCTGCAGTCACAAGAATCAGTGTACCCGAATTTTTTTCTGCGAAATCCAGCGCGACTTTTAAAGCATCATCCAGTTGGCTCAACTCCCCTATGTGCCCACAGGGCCGGCGTTGATGCGATTGCTTGTCAATCGATGCCGACTCGATCATAAGCATAAAACCCCGACCATCATCTAAGTGACCAAGCGCCGCACTTGTCATGTCGGCCAAGCTTGGCATCCCTTCAAAATCTGGGTTCGGCTCACAAGGAAAAGGCTCCGGTAGATTCACCTGGCCCTCGACCCTTTCTACCCGCTGTGCCTGGGCCCCGTCCACACCTTGCAACCACACTGGCATGGTGCCTCGGGAGAACAGCCCCAAGACTTTTTCGGTCTTGGGCACTCCCCCCAACTCTTCCTGAGCATAAATAATCTGGAACCCGTTTTGGTGGGCCACATCTAAAACCGTACGTTCGGAACCCTCCTCAGTTGTCTGCTCAAAGTATCTGGACCCACCGCCGAGCACGATGTCCAGGTTTGATGAGGCAATTTGCTCCGCAATCGACCCCTTTCCACCACTAGATTTTTCGTCCTGCGAACAATCGACTGATAACTGCAATTGTTCAATAAACCGGACCATGCCGACTGGACCCTCGCAGTAGCGCTGATTGACATGGGCCACAAACGAAGCAGGTGTAGCATCAGTGACGCTGGAGGTAGTGACGATTCCCGTGCCAAGACCTGCCGCTTGGGCAAGCTCCATAATTGTTTCGATGTCTCGGTCCGTTTTGGCTGTAGTTGCGATTCGACCCAAACTGGTGACGATTCCCGTTGCCATGCTGGTCGCAGAATTAGCCGAATCTGCCACATAGATCGGCTGGTCGGGTGTGTCTTCTGCGACGGTTTCCACCCGCACCGCACTCCTTACGGGTAAATCGTCAAGGGCTAACCGCCCCCCAGCACCCAAAAAATAGTTACGGGCGATCGTAATCTGCTGATCATCCATCCCATCTCCGATGATCAAAATAACCTTCGGGGCTCCGATCCTGGCTTGTGGTTCCGCTGAATACTCCATGCAGGCCTGTACAAGCAAGCCAAGCAGTAGGGTCATTGAGAATATTCCCGTTGGCCGGCCTATTAGTAACCGTAGAATGGACAATTTGTGGTTCATTTTCCTTGTCATATCCACCTTAGGCTCCAAAGGACAGAAAATTAATTTGAGAGCCCAAAAGCCGGGCGCAGCTTAGCACCAAATCCATTACCCACAAATGCAGCAACAAACCACAACCAACCATGCAGGCTAGAAGATGAAATCCCACTAAAGTAGGCACCGATATTGCAACCGTAGGCAATCCTGGCGCCATAACCGAGCAAAAGGCCGCCGACAATTGCCGCCGATAATGATCTCCAGGGTACTCGCCAGATTGGTGCGAATCTTCCTGCAAGCCCGGCTGCCATCAGCGCACCAAGAATAATTCCAAAATTCATCACCGAAGTAATATCGCTGAAAACGCTTGCCTCAAGTGCAGCCGAAGCGGCTGGACCCTGCCAGTAAGGCCAAGCCGCCACGTTGAATCCGAGAGCAGCGGCTACTTTGGATCCCCACAAAGCGAATCCGGAAGTGACCCCCCACGGTCGTCCCGCTACAGTCAACGTTGCGATATTTACACCAGCGAGACCAACCGCACCCGCGACTAGGGGCCACGGTCCACGCAACCAGGAGTCAGCCGCAAAACATTTAGCATTTTTTTCCAAGGCACCATAGCGGCGACGCTCGACAAAAGCCGAGCCTAGCCAAACCGAGGCGAACAACACGAGACTGATCACAAGAGCCAACCCGAGCCCAAACTGGCCAAGCAGCGAAACAGGGCCAAAACCGGGTGCAGCTTGCCAGACAGGCAAATGGTAGGCCCCTAAGGCCGAACCCACGATAAACGCAACCAGCGTGAGCACCATCCGCATGTTTCCGCCACCAGCTGTGAAAAGTGTTCCAGACGCACAACCTCCACCCAACTGCATGCCGACGCCAAACAAAAAAGCGCCAGCAATCACCGAAACGCTGAGCGGTCTCACTGAACCCCGAAGTTCCATTCCCCATAACTGGCCATCCGCAAGTAGTGGAAGAAAAACTATGGCCGTTACGGCCAGCATGATCATTTGCGCACGCAACCCGGCTCCACGCCCCTTGCTAATCATGTCACGCCAAGCCGAAGTAAACCCAAATGCGGCATGGTATAAAATCAACCCAGCACCAATGCCCACCAAAAACAGTGCGCCCTGCCGCCAACCGACCAGGCCAACTATGTATACCAAAATCGCTCCACTTAGCAGAGCGCCAGCAATAACAGTACGCGAGTCAATCCTCAAGTCGTCTCATCTCCCACATCGCAATTCCGTATTCAACACATCTCATTGTGCATTTCGTTAGATCTGCATCGCACTTGGGTCGTCAATTTTATAGAATTAGGGTGGTTGGAACGAGCATCTTAAAGAATATAAAAACCTACTCTACAACTAGCAGGTGATTTCAATGAGCGCTTTTTCAAGATACGCCCTGACGGGTATATGTATAGTTCTAACATCTACGCCAGACTTCGTGCTAGGCCAAGAATTTAGGGGTGAACAACCCCCTGAGGCAGATATACAAAATTCTTTTGATCGCAGTACTTATCTGGACGGCATAACCTCTTTAGGACAACCCAGTGCAGCCGGTTTGGCTGACCTGGCACGAGCAGGCAATGTAGCGGTTATCGATCTACGTGGTCCGGACGAGAAACGGGGACTGGAAGAACGCGCTGCTGTAGAAGAGCTTGGTATGGAATATGTCTCACTCCCCATCATCGGAACAGCCAACATAAATTATGAGAACGCGGCCCAGCTTTGGCAGATTATAGGCGAGTTTAATCAGTCGGTAGCGATCCATTGTGGTAGCGGCAACCGCGTCGGTGCCTTACTGGCACTGGGCGCCAAACTTAACGGGGCTGAAGACGGGGCCGCCCTATCGATTGGCCGCGATAACGGCCTAACAAGCCTCGAGTCAACAGTCCTCCAAAGACTCGAAGAAAATCGGCCTATACAATAAGGTTAAAAGCGGAATGGAGTTAAGA
Source organism: uncultured Gammaproteobacteria bacterium (assembly GCA_913041665.1). Lineage (GTDB taxonomy): Bacteria > Pseudomonadota > Gammaproteobacteria > Steroidobacterales > Rariloculaceae > CAJWKT01. Next base: position 21,340 of record CAJWKT010000023.1, read on the forward strand.
CCAATGAAACTTTCGTCAAGCTTATTTTTATTCTTGATTCTAGGTTGCGGCATGCTCCCGTCCATCAAAAGTGATGCCCAAAATTCAACGGGAGAAAAAATAACTTACCTTTCCAGAAATATTTTTGGGTTTGAAAATATGTTTGGCGAGGCCAGATCAACCCAACCTGAACAGGAAATTTTCGGATACCTGCAATTTCCGGACAAGTTTGATCCGGCGAACAAGTACCCATTAATCATAGCCTCTCATGGCTCGGCTAACTGGAGAGGACACCATGTTAAATACTTAGATCAAATGCGCGAAACCGGCTTCGCCGTTTTTTCCATACATCCTTTTGATTCCAGAAATATTGACAGCACAGTCGGCAACCAAATCAACCTGACCGCCGAATCAGTCATATGGGACATGGCGATGGCTCTCAAGGCTGTATGGAATGACTCCAGAATTGACAACACAAAGGTTTTTGCTGCCGGTTGGAGCTTAGGTGGCACAGCGGTTCTGTTCAATGCCTGGATACCGCTTCAGCAGGAAGCGTTCAGGGCAGAAGAAAGTTTTTCAGGATATTTGATGTGGTATCCCGCCTGTCTGGCATTGCCAGATACGGATGACTGGGACAAAGACTTTGTCCAGATTTATATGGGAGAAGCAGATAATTGGACCCCAGCAAAGCCCTGTGTGGATCTTGCTCACAGAATGAATTCAATGGGCGGCAATGCCAATATTGAAATCTATCCTGGAGCCTACCACTCCTTTGATAGCACACTACCTCTAACATTACAGCCAGACGCGTACAGCTGGACAAAATGTGATTCGTTTAAATTGTCCCCGGAAACCAAAAAGGTCTATGACCCAAACAATAAGGAACTGGACTTCAGCGACCCGAGGCTGAGGCGGCTGGCCTATGAATCTTGCGCGGTTAAAGGTGAAGTAATGGCGGGATCGAGCCCAGAATACCAAAACGCCCCATACAAGCACCTAACCAACCTGTTATCGGAAAAAATTAATTCAAATTAGTGATGCGATCCATCCCGTCCCTCAAGGATCTACATCAATTCGGACTGAGCTGCGCTTTGTTTGCGTTTTCGGCGCAAGTTTGGAGTCAGCAGCTTTGCCCTAGGAAATATAATCCGGCTACTTGGAACAATTGCCTAGGCAGCTACAATTTCGCAAGTGGGAACCAATACATTGGTGAGTTCCGGGACGGACAACCAAACGGTCAGGGTACATTTAAATTTACAAGTGGAAACCAATACATTGGTGAGCTCACAAATAACCGGCGCCATGGTCAGGGCACCTTTACCTATACAAATGGAGACCAATACGTTGGTGAGTTCAGGGACGACGAGCGCCATGGTCAAGGTACTCTTACCTATACAAATGGAGACCAATACATTGGTGAGTTCAGGGACGGGGAATTTAACGGACAAGGCACCTACATCTTTTCCGACGGAGACCAATACGTTGGTACTTTCAAGGACGGGATACCTCAAGGGCAAGGCAACCGCATCTTCGCCAGCGGCGACCAGTATGTGGGTGAATTCAACAACGGGGAGTTTAACGGACAAGGCACCTACACCTTTTCCGACGGAGACCAATACGTCGGCATTTTTAAGGACGGCCAAACTACAGAAGAAGGTGTGTATACATTCGCTGATGGATCAATCCAAAAAAGCGCGCTCAGTCCAATGATGGATCGAATGGATCGCCTCTACCGTACTTTAAACTGTTCCAATTGCTTCGGGGGAACACGGTCCCCCGATTAACATAATAATAGCCAATAGTTAGTCGGTGACCTCGCCCGATCTAGAGAGCCTCGGAATCAGCATGAGTTACAGGCAGCCAGGCTGAAAGCCTCTCTTTTATATCCGCTAATGACTCATCCCCAGCCAAATTGTGCCACTCGTTTTGATCAGACTGTAAATCGTAGAGTTCTTCTGACCCGTCAGCATGAAGCGTATAGCGGTAACGTTTATCTCTGACAGAATGCTCCCGGTACCCATTATTCGTGACAGCCGCATGATCCCAAGAAGACGTCTGCCCCCTCAATAACGGAACAAGGCTCACTCCCTCTAGGTGGTCTGGCCCACTTAACCCAGCAAGTTCGGTCAAAGTAGGATAAAGGTCTAGCAAAGAAACCGGCTCTTCGGTACGACTACCGGGTGTCGTTATTCCGGGAGCAACAACAATGAATGGCACATGTGTAGTTTCCTCCCATAGCGTCCATTTTCGCCAGCGGTGCTTCTCACCAAGATGAAATCCGTGGTCCGACCACAAAACGACAATGGTTTCTTCCAACTGGCCGCTGCGGGTGAGGGCGTCGAGCACCTGGCCAACCATTGCGTCGGCGAAACTCGTGCTCGCCAAATACCCTTGCACGGCTTCTGCCCAAAGATTCTGTTCCAAAATCCAGTCATGCACCTCTGGACCACGCAATATTGCAGAATCATCACTCTCAACGGTCCTTGCGATTTCCGGAATATCCTCTAGATCACTGTCCAAAACCTGTGGCACCGTTATGCCCTCCAACGGATGCATATCAAAATATTCCTGCGGAATGTACCAGGGCAAATGGGGCCGATAGATTCCTACGGCCAAGAATTGAGGTCCCCCACTGGCAGCAGCCAATTGCCTCTCTACCCAGGACACCACTTGTCCATCACCCATAGCCGAGTCATCCGTGACAACGGCAGACCAATCAAAACCTAAAAAATACGGCGAGCCCGGATTCCCGTTTGCAGGCCGGTCGTGCGGGCCTACCTCGTCCGGAAGCTGCCGCCCGACTGATGGATAAAATGCATGCCAAGCATCAGGGTCGTTGTAGCCAGAGTAGCCATCGGAAAAGTAGGTGTGGGCGTGAAAAATCTTGCCGGCACCAAATGTCCGGTAACCCTGGTCCTTAAAATACCGGGGCAAGGTTGCCACACCTTCCAGACGTTTAAGCTCGCGCCAATCCACGAAATTACTGTAAACGCCTGTGGTAGCCGGGCTTAGTCCGGTCAAAACGGCGGTGCGGGCTGGATTGCAGGACGTACCCGTTGTGTGGGCGTTGGCAAACAACATACCACGACCAGCCAAGGCATCAATGTTAGGCGTTCTTGCCTGGGGATGCCCCCCCAAAACACCTACCCAATCATTGAGATCATCGACGGAGATCAGGAGTACGTTTTTGAGCTCCGCCCGCTGAGCACTGGCATCAGAAAAACATAGAAAAAACAACACTAGCGACAGCGATTTTATAAATTTAGAATATTTGTCAGCCTTCATACAAATAGAATCTACACGAACTTGATACAGAAACTAACTGTAACAGGACTATCGCTATGCGCCGAATATCTAGCGACAATAGCTATACCCATCAACCATGGAGCACAACTTATGTCTGTTGAAAGCAGGATATTCCTTGTTGCGGGCAGCTTCGCATTACTAACGGCAACGATACTTGGTGCTTATGGAGACCACGGAGTTAGGGGAAACCTAGACGCGAACCAATGGGAGGCCTACAAGACTGCAGTCAACTACCAATTCTTTCACGGGCTCGGTCTCCTTGTCATCGCTCAGCTTATAGAGCGTTACCCCGGCTCTCGCCTGATCAGCCCAGCCGCCTGGCTCCTCCTCATCGGCATATTGCTTTTCAGTGGGGGCATCTATGCAACGACCTTTGGGGCTCCCGATGCAATTGGGGCATTCACACCACTCGGCGGGCTCAGCATGGTGGCAGGTTGGCTCAGTTTGGTCCTGGGAGTCCTCCGCGCAAAGTAAAGTGCGGGTCTCGTCTCCACTGCGAATTCCTCCAAAGCCCAAGTAGACTAGTCGGCTAATTCTCTTTTATGACGCATCGGTAAGCGCACCGAGACAAATACGTTCGCAGAGCTCAACAAAATCGATCCCGGCCGCTGCAGCAGACTTCGGAAGAAGGCTACCAATACTTAATCCCGGCAGCGTGTTGACCTCAAGCACCCATAATTCCCCGTAGGTATCCATGCGAAAATCCACCCGGCTATAGGCACCCAGCTTGAGCGTTTCATGGACAAGCAGTCCAAGTTCT
>CAJWKT010000024.1 GCA_913041665.1 uncultured Gammaproteobacteria bacterium
AGCTGGGAAGACATCGAGCAGTGCGGTCTTGTCTTTTTCCCCAAGACGGACGCCGCTTTCCACATGCACCCGGTTTCCTGTGAGCACAACTCTTCCGTAGAGAGTGGCCCGAGCCACTCCGCTCTCCTCGTCAAAGGTGGCGCCTTCCCCTGTCTCCATCTGGCCTTCCTTGACCTGATCTGCGATCGGGAGGGTCTCGCCCTTGAGGTTCCTCCCGGGTCGGGCATGTTCGGGAGGGAGGAGACGCGCAATCGGGTCTCCGGGAAAAGCGGCCTGAATCGTGGAGTCGAGCAGCACTTCCACCCGGCCGTCACGACCCTGAAAGAAGTCACGCCCGCGGGCGACCACCACACTTCGCTGCACGGTGTCTTCCTGCCATGCCTTTTCAATCTCTGGATCCTTGGTATCGATGCGTAGACGGGATACTTTGTCCAGCGCTATGTCGACATGGTCAGTACCATAAAACCAGCCATTCCAGAACCAGTCTAGATCTACACCGGACACGTCCTCCATGGTGCGGAAAAAATCTGTTGGCATCGGCCGCTTAAACATCCAACGCCGAGCGTATTCCTTGAATGCGCGATCAAACGATTGCCTCCCCAAAATAGTTTCACGTAAAACCACCAACGCTGCCGAGGTTTTTGTATAAGCATTACCGCCTCTGTTGATGAGCGAGTCGGCACTGGTCATGATCGGCATTTGGCGTGGACTAATCATCTGAGAAATCGCAGCCCGTGGACCCCCTCTTCCGGACGGATAATCCTCCTCCCATTCCTCCAGCGCCAGATAACCGATAAAGGTGTTCATACCTTCGTCCATCCAACTCCAGTGCCTTTCATCGGTGTTAATAATCATCGGAAAATAGTTATGTCCTACTTCATGCGTGATAACACCAATAACTGCATATTTTAATTGCCTAGTGTAGGTCTGCTCACCATCATCGTTTTTGGTTGGGCGTGTATGTGTAAAGGCGATCATGGGATATTCCATGCCACCGGTCGCTCCATTCACTGAAAGTGCAACCGGATAGGGATAGGGGAACGTAAAACGGCTATAGGTATGCAGCGTATGGGCAACAGACTGAGTCGAATAAATACCCCACAGTGGGTTAGCCTCTTTTGGGTAATAGGACATGGCCATAATGGTGTGGTCCTGTCCATCCATACCTTTTTGGGCCACGCCCATGGCATCCCAGATAAATTTTCTGGAACTGGCAAAGGCGAAATCCCTCACCTGGCTCGCGGAATACTTCCACGTGTGGTACTCCTCGTCCTTGCTGCTTTCATTGTCCAATGCCTCGCCCGGGGTAATAATCATCACGGGCTTATCGGCTGTTTTTGCTCTCTGGAGGCGCGCTTGCTGAGTCGTTGTTAAGACATCCAGAGGGTTCTGGAGTTCACCAGTTGCCGCTACCACATGATCTGCAGGAACCGTTAACTCAACATAAAAATCTCCGAATTCCAGCGTAAACTCTCCAGCCCCTATAAACTGCTTGTTGAGCCAGCCATGGGCATCCGTATAGGCCGCCATGCGTGGATACCACTGAGTAATCTGATATAAATCATTATCATCATCTGGAAAATACTCGTAGCCATTGCGACTCCCGGTTGCAACACTAGTCACCTTAAATGACCAGTCAATATTCAGCACAAAACGGGCGTTTGAAATCAACGGCTCCGGTAAATCCACTCGCATCATGGTCTTGATAACAGTGAATGGAAGATCATTTCCAGCGTGATCTCGCACCGATTTTACATTTAGGCCACCGTCAAAATTATAAGCTTCATACTCGGCGCGAAAACGCCTCATGCTTGTCTCGGTAAGACTGCCTGTTGTTCGTGTCAGGTTGAAGTCGGAGTGGCTGTCAAATTGGTTTTGATCCAACTGTAACCAGAGATACCCAAGTGCGTCCGGAGAATTGTTGTGGTAAGTCAGAATTTCCGAAGCGGTAATTTCTCGCGCTGATTCATCTAGTCGTGCCTTAATTTCATAATCGGCCCGCTGCTGCCAGTATTGGCTGCCCGGCGCACCACTTGCGCGACGCTCCCGCGAAGGAGTCGGCCAAATCTCGTCCAGTTGCCGGAATTTGTCTGAATGCCTTTGTTCTTGTGCTATCAGATCTCCCGTAAGACCGAATAATCCAGAAATTAAAAAAACAAGTGTTGCAAACCTAAACATCGAACTATCCCCCATTAATTTGTATAAAAGACGGAGAAAAAAATATCTATTTTCTTAAAAAGATGACCACCAATATTCCGCTAACCATTATCAATGGTAGTACCAATTGTAATCTCATTAAGGTCAGCCTACTTTCAATCTCTGGGCCTAAATCAAATGCAGTCCCCCATATCTTACAGCCCGGATTTTTTTATGCCTTATCGTTAACGACTATCTTTTTTCTTTTTGGCTACATTCTTTTTGGTCACATTTTTCTTGGTTACAACCCTCTTGGTCCCTGATTTTTTTGAGACCTTCTTTTTGCTTAATTTTTTATTTTTACTAGCCACATAAGTCTTAGAGCTTCTAGACTCTCTTGTTTTTGGGTAACTCTGCAGCAGAGCATCGAGCATAAGTAGGCCGGCTCCAATTGTGATCGCAGAATCAGCTATGTTAAAGGCAGGAAAATATGATCCCCTATAGTGAACACGGATAAAATCTACTACGTGGCCTAATAGAATCCTGTCAATTACGTTACCAAGGGCTCCCCCCATCACCAATGAGAGAGCTGCCGCGAGCAAATATTGCCCTCTTGAGGGAAGGCTCCTTATCCAAAAAAAAATACCGGTACTAACCGCACATCCAACGAGGATAAAAAACCATCGCTGCCAACCGGAGGCATCACTCAGCAAACTAAATGCAGCTCCCTCATTGTGCAGCCGCATAAAATCTAGTACCGGCAGAAGCACAACGGACTCAAATTCATCCAGACGCGCAATAACTAAACTCTTGGTCCACTGATCCAGCGCAATAACTCCTCCGGTCAATAACAACCATCTGGAGCCACCTTTGTACAGATAGGACAGGTCTAAATTACTCATGCGTAAACTCGCCTCTCACCCTGGCCCTCTACATTACCCACGCACCGCCGGCAAAGTTCTGGGTGATCAGTATTACGGCCTACATCAACGCGCCGATGCCAACAACGTACGCATTTCTTGGCTTGGCTGGGGCTCACCTTTAGCCAAAAATGCACGGCATCCGGTTCTCCCACCGGTACAGAACTTTCGGGTCGCTCATTATCAGAATATACATTTGCCTCAGAAGTAATAAAAATAAAACGTAATTCCTCACCTAACATCAAAAGTGTCTTTCTTAGAGGCTCCGGGCAATAGAGACTAACTTCGGCACCCAGAGACGAGCCAATCTCACCCGCCATTCGTAAGATTTCAATTTCCTTCGAAACACCCTGCCGAACCTCCAGTAGTTCTGGCCAATTAATAGGCTCCTGACCAGAAAACGTCGGTACCTCTGTCCAAGTCGAAAGAAAAACAGAGTTACCCCTCTTGCCGGGGAGTTCATGCCATATTTCCTCAGCAGTAAAACTCAAAATTGGCGCCAACCATCTAACCATTGCCTCAGCGGTGTGATACATGGCCGTCTGAGCAGATCGCCTCGCAATGCTGTTGAGGGGCGTAGTGTAAAGACGATCTTTAATAACATCGAGATAAAAACCGCCCATCTCAACGACACAAAAGTTGTAGACTTTGTGATAAATATGATGAAAGTCAAAGCTTTCATAGGCCTCCAATACTGTCTTTTGAAGGGCACTAACTTCGCCCAACATCCACCGATCCAGAGATATCATTTCCTCTAACGACACATCACTGATACCTGGCTCAAAACCGTGCAAATTGCCAAGCAAAAAACGCTGTGTATTACGCATACGTCGGTAGGCGTCAGATACACGTTTTAGGATTTCCTGAGAAGCGCTCATCTCGGTCCGATAATCTGTTGCTGCAACCCAAAGCCTCAGAATATCTGCCCCTAAGGTTTTATAAATTTTCTGGGGCTCAATTACATTGCCAAGTGATTTCGACATTTTATGGCCCTGTTCATCTACGGTGAATCCGTGTGTCAAAACTCCCTTGTATGGTGCACGGCCGTACATACCTACTGATGTAACAAGGCTCGACTGAAACCAGCCTCTGTGTTGATCGGAACCCTCTAGGTACAAATCCGCAGGCGTAGAAACCTCATCTCGCAAAGTGCTGACCACGTGGTGACTGAAGCCTGAATCCAACCAAACATCCATGACGTCCGTAGTCTTTTCATATTGGGCGGCCTCCTCACCGAGCAAATCAGCAGGGTTTAAATCGAACCAAGCGTCGATTCCTTTTTTTTCAACGCGGTCTGCAACTTTGAGTATCAATGCAGGCGTGTCTGGGTGTGGCTTGCCACTTTCCTTTTGTATGAAAAGCGTAATTGGTACACCCCACGTTCTCTGCCTAGAGATACACCAGTCAGGCCTATCATTTAGCATGCCCCGAATGCGATCCTCCCCCCAAGTTGGCGTCCACTGCACCGTCTCAACCGCTCTTAACGATCGTTTTCGAAGATCCCCCAATTCCAAGCCTATAAACCACTGAGCAGTTGCACGAAAAATTACCGGTGTTTTGTGTCGCCAGCAGTGAGGATAGCTATGTCTTAGGATCTCTGTGTGTATAAGCGCGTGCTGTCCTTTTAGTAAACCAACAATGTGATCCGTTGCGGACCCAACATGAAGACCTTCTACAAGTGGTGTGCCAGCAACGTATTTACCCTCTCCGCTTACCGGACCCTCTGCGGGCAATCCATACTTTAGGCCCAGCGCGAAATCCTCATGACCATGCCCTGGAGCAGTATGCACAGCACCGGTACCGGCTTCAGTGGTCACATGCTCACCAAGCACGATGGGAACATCACGTTCATAAAATGGATGACGAAGCCCCAATCCTTCCAGTGCATTCCCTTTGGTGACCCCAAGTACCTGCCATTTTTTTGCGCCGTACCGCGCTAAGACGTCATTGAGTATTTTTGAAGCGATTAATAAGCACTCATCACCTTCACCAACATCTGTGCGCACCAAGCTGTAGCTCAACAATTCATTCAAAGCGACTGCCTGGTTGCCAGGCAAAGTCCAGGGCGTAGTGGTCCAAATGGGCACGGACAGTCGGTCTTCACCAGAAAGCTCTGGATCCAAACCCATTTGCTCTAAAAACACTTCCTTTCTCAGCACCTCAAAACGAACATCGATCGCTGAGGAATCTTTTTCTTCGTACTCGACTTCTGCCTCAGCCAGAGCCGAGCAGCAATCCGTGCACCAATGTACCGGCTTCAAGCCTCGGTAAACATTACCTTCGCTGAAAAGCTTTGCAAAGGCCCTGAGCTGCTCTGCTTCATAACGCGGATCCATGGTGAGATAAGGGTTCTCCCAATCTGCAAGGGCCCCTAAACGCTTGAGATCTGCACGCTGTCCCTTGACTTGAGCAAGGGCAAAATCTCGGCATGCATTGCGAAATTCGTTGGCATCTAATTTTTCACCCACCTTGCCCAGCTTACGCTCGACCTGATGCTCAATCGGCAAGCCGTGGCAATCCCAACCTGGGACATAGGGCGCATCAAAACCGGACAGGGACCTCGACTTTATAACGATATCCTTCAGTACGTGATTGAGAGCGTGCCCCAGATGTATATTCCCGTTGGCATAAGGAGGCCCATCGTGCAAAACATAACGAGGTCGTCCAGCAAATTCTCTACGAATTTGACCATAAAGATCCTGCTCCTCCCAGCGCGTAAGTATGCCTACTTCGCGCTGCGCTAGATTTGCCCTCATGGGAAAATCAGTCTTAGGCAGATTAAGAGTATCCTTGTAATCAGTCATGGCATAAGACTCGGATGATAAACATACGTGCGCGCCTTTAGGCAGCTAATGTTTCTCTCGCCTCTATAGCATCTTTTTGCATTTGTCTTTTCATAGCATCAAGGTTCGAGAACATGCGCTCTTCGCGCAAACGGCGAACAAACTGCACGGTAATGTAATCTCCATATATGTCGCGATCGAAGTCGAAAATGAAAACCTCTAGCAACGGCTTATCACCTCCCACGGTAGGACGCACTCCTACACTTGCTACCGCATCAAGAGCATTTTTGTCTACGCCGGTAACCCGGGCTGCGAAAATACCATCTACAGGTGTCTGCCGACGATTTAGATTGACATTTGCAGTAGGAAAACCAAGCTTCCGACCTAAGCCCAAACCATGGACAACCCGACCTGATATAGAATATTCCCGATCAAGCATCTCTCTAGCTTGCTCCATTGCCCCAGCCCGCAGGGCTTTCCGAATGCTTGTACTGCTCACCCGATGGTCCTCCCAGTAGACTGCGGGAACTGTAGTAACCCCGAAGCCGTATCGTTTACCCGCAGAGCTCAAATCATCTGGCGTACCTAGCCTATTGTAAGCAAATCGAAAGTCGTGTCCGATAACAACATGTGACACATTTAAAGCTTCAACCAAGAGATGGCGAATAAAACTCTCCGGGGTAAGATCCTGCAGTCCTGAAAAACGGGCGCAGAACATTTCATCAATTCCGAGCCCACCTAACAACTCAAACCGCTCGCGAAAACAGGTGAGTCGTGACGGCGGATTGGTCGGTGCAAAAAACTCTCTAGGTATCGGCTCAAAACACAAAACCAAGGATAGACATCCATACTCGTTCGCTTTTGCTTTGAGTTGATGAATTATTTCCTGGTGTCCTAAATGCACCCCATCATAGGCGCCCACAGTGACAACTCGCCGCTGGGAGTCAAGGCGTTTCAGGGCCTCTAGGTTTCGGTAAAGCCGCATTAGATAAATTTATCCACAAATTATGAATTATATAGACGATCCTTGATCTCTTAGCCTGAAATGCTTGGGCCTCATTCCCAGCAAATAACAAAAGAAAAAATAGACCACCATGCCTACTAACACGCAAGCTGCAAGGGCCTGTACCCGGTCAAGGAAGCTCAGCTCTATCCAATCGCCTGCCTGCTCACGTAACCACACAATAGACATAGTCATAAGCGTACAGGAGATTATTACACGGACGAACAAGCGACCCCATCCAAGCCTAGGCAAATAAACGTCTTTTGCCCGTAACGCCCGCAATAATAACCCCGCATTAAAAAAGGCAGATAGGGTAGTCGCCGCAGCTAAGCCGGCATGTGGCGCAAAAAAACCCGATCGAACCATAGTGACTACCAAAATCACATTGAAGAGCATATTAAGAGCAAGCGCCATGACCGCAATACGAACCGGCGTACGGGTATCCTGACGAGCGAAAAAGCCTGCTGAAAGTACTTTAATTAAGATAAAGGCAACTAGGCCGAAGGCGTACGCAATTAGACTTGCGTTTGCCATAGCCACATCTCGCTCAGTAAAGGCGCCACTAAAAAATATCGTGGTTAGCAACGGCCCAGCTAACGCCATTAACCCGAGAGTCGCTGGTAGCCCTATAATCAAAACTAAGCGAAGAGCCCAATCCAAGACGTCCGAGAAAGCCTCCCTTGAACCCCTGGCATGTTGTTGAGAGAGGTTGGGCAAAATAACTGTCGCCAGGGCTACACCAAACATGCCGAGCGGAAACTCCATAAGTCGATCAGAGTAGTAAAGCCAGCTGATACTGCCGGCAACCAGAAAAGATGCAATTAACGTGTCAAAAAGTATATTTATCTGCGCCACCGAAGAACCAAAAATAACTGGCCCCATAAGTTTTAAAATTTTGCGAACACCATCATGAGCCCAACCCCAACGAGGTTGGGGCAACAATTTCAGGTGTACAAGGAATGCAGCTTGAAACGTAAGCTGAACGGCGCCGGCCACAAAAACCCCAACAGCAAGACCTATAGCTGGACGAGCCATGTCTGGCGCTACCCATCCAGCAAAACCAATCAATACTAAGTTGAGAAGCACCGGTGTAAAAGCCGGTGCCGCAAATTTTTGATACGAATTTAAAATGGCACCACAGAGTGCAGTTAAAGAAATAAAGAAGATGTAGGGAAAGGTAAAACGAAGCATATCCCGCGCAAGACCATAGCGCGGTCCCTCATCAAGAAAACCTGGCGCAAAAATCATAATCAGGATTGGGGCAGAAACGACGCCCAGCACTGTAACGACGAAAAGGATAAGCGCTAACGTGCCACTCGCGCGATCAATGAGTTCGCGTATCTCTTGAGGGGACCGAGTAGTGCGATATTCAGATATTACTGGCACAAATGCCTGAGAAAAGGCGCCTTCTGCAAAAAAACGTCTCAGTAGATTTGGGATTTTGAATGCTACAAAAAAAGCATCCATGGTGACTCCAGCTCCGAACCAGTGAGAAAAAACAACGTCCCGAGCTAGTCCAGTAATTCGGGATAATAGGGTCATGCTTCCTACAACAGAAACTGCCCTAAGGAGACCCTTTGGCTTTCTTTCCACCGATTTTTTGGATGTACTCATGAGTCCTTTATTACCACGCCGCCTTGACTAAATGGCCAACCCTCCAAATAATACAGCCCCTCATACAAATTCTTTAAGAACGGTATCGTAGGTAAGGACGTGGCCAATATCCAATCGGCGAAAAAAAGAGCGCGCCAGAACGTAAAAATACGTCTGCATAATGCAGCGCTGCGCTCTAAGGTGCGGACTGCCGTTAAAAGAGTATTGAAAACAATTGAGTCTGGAGATCAGCAGGCTGCTCAGGAAAGCTTTAGGGCAGCGGGGTCGGAAATTGACCGAATGACCAACAAAAACACAATTCCGAAAAATCGTGCAGCCCGCTACAAAAGCCAACTGAGTGGAAAAATCAAGGCGATGAAATAGCGTCCGCTTGTCCCTCCATCCTCTCAGTCCAAACTCTCCAGATAGCGCATTACTGCCAAAGATAGCTCCCTTGTGCCTGCTCCGCTCAATCCACTAATCCCATACACTGGTCGCGTCCATTCAAGTTTCTCTACTAGGACATCGACCCTATGCTGTCGCTCATTTTGCGGGATAAGATCCAGTTTGTTAAAGACAAGCCAGCGGGGCTTCCGAGCTATTTCATCTGAATACCGGCCTAATTCTGCTTCAAGCACACATACATCCTCTGTTGGGTCTGTGCCATCTTGAGGAAACACGTCAACGACGTGCAATAGCAAACGCGTGCGCTGTAAATGCTTTAGAAACTCAATTCCTAATCCACTACCATCCGCTGCTCCCCTTATCAACCCGGGAATATCTGCTACTACAAAATTACGATCTACCCCAAGCTGCACCACACCCAGCACTGGATAGCGAGTCGTAAATGGATAGCCAGCTACCTTAGGCCGGGCTGAGGAAATTGCCCGAATTAATGTCGACTTGCCAGCATTCGGCATTCCTAAGAGGCCCACGTCAGCTAGTATCTTGAGTTCCAGGTCCAAATGTCGTGATTCACCGAGCTCGCCCTGCGTGGACTGGCGCGGGGCACGATTTATGCTACTTTTAAAATGGCTGTTTCCGGAGCCGCCACGACCGCCACGCACAACCATCAATTGCTCGCCATCCTGAGTAAGATCGCCAAGAATTTCCTCGGTATCTCTATCTGCTATTACAGTACCTTTCGGTACCTCTACGTACAGATCAGACCCAGAAGCTCCTGTCATATTGCGCCCAGCCCCTCCTCGACCGCTCCGAGCTTTAAAGCGCCGGCGAACACGGAAATTCACCAAACTACCCATCCCTTCGCGAGCTACAAGATAAATACTGCCGCCCCATCCACCTGATCCGCCATCGGGACCACCTCGAGGAACGTACTTCTCGCGTCGAAAGCTAACACAGCCATCCCCGCCCTTGCCGGCTTGGACGTGAATATCTGCCTCATCGATAAATTTCATGATATTGGTATCGGGACCCAACGATCATCAAGTCAACGTCTGCGGGTACACCTAATCAGTACAACCTAGCACCCCACTCATAGCGCCATAGCGCCATAGCGCAGAATTACATTTTGGTCGACCTATTCCGGCAGCGCCACACTCACAACCCTACGACTCTTAGGGCCCTTCGTCTGAAAAACCACTCTGCCGGCAGCCGTTGCATATAAAGTATGATCGCGACCTAGGCCAACATTAGCCCCAGGATGAAAGTTAGTGCCTCTCTGTCGGACGATAATGTTTCCGGGTAAAACGCTTTCGCCACCATAGTGTTTGATGCCCAAACGTTTAGATTCAGAATCGCGGCCATTATTGGAGCTACCACCTGCTTTTTTGTGTGCCATTTTCAGAGTCTCCAGATTTTAATCTTTCAAATATTTGTAATTTCTAGGTCTCTATATCCGCCGTTTTAGCTCCAGCCTTTTTCTTCGTCGCAACCTTTTTCTTCGTCGCGGCCTTTTTCTTCGTCGCAGCCTTTTTCTTCGTCGCAGCCTTTTTTTCTGGTTTTTCCGCTGGGCCGGTGGTAATCGAAACGATTTCTACTTCGGTAAAGAACTGTCTATGTCCTCTGAGTCTCAGGTAGTTCTTTCGTCTTTTGAACTTAACTACATCAATCTTTTTCGCTCTTCCTTGCAGGATAATTTTAGCCTGCACCTTGCTTCCAGCGATGAAAGGGGTACCAACGTTAATGTTGGAGCCCTCACCCACTAATAGAACTTGCTCAAACTCTACCGTGGCACCTTCTTGTGCCTCCAGCCGCTCAACCCGCAAACGCTCACCTTTGGTGGCACGGTACTGCTTGCCACCAGTCTTGAAAACCGCGTACATCAGGGAAACTCTCCCGCAGGCTTGGCTGCATTTCAATCGAAGATAAGGCGCCGGATTTTAGTGATTTAAGCCAATTCAGTCAATGAGTTAGCCTCAACAAACGAAAAGCCTTAGCACTTAAATCAACCCGCACACTAAAAAAACCAATCTCGCTAAGGATCAGACTATCGGGCATTATGCCCTTATGCAGGTGGCCGAAACAAAATTTCAATCTAATTCTAATTCCTTGGAAGAACTTAGAGCGCTGGTCAGCGAAGGCTGGGAAGCTGTCAACCGAACCATTTTTAAGCGCCTGGGAAGTGACATTGCGCTGGTAAACCAGGTCGCCCATCACATTATTCGTGGGGGCGGGAAACGATTGAGGCCCCTGACGGTACTGCTAGCGGCCCGGGCTTGTGGCTACCATGGTACTAACCATGCTGTGGCTGCTGTCATCGTAGAGTTTATCCATACTGCAACACTGTTACACGATGATGTCGTGGATGACTCCAGATTGAGAAGAGGGCAAAAAACAGCAAATGCCGTCTTCGGCAATCAGGCTAGCGTTCTAGTCGGGGATTTCCTTTATTCTCGAGCCTTTCAGATGATGGTGGAACTTGGCGAACCAAAAATACTTGAAATTATGGCTAACGCGACTAACACCATTGCAGAAGGTGAAGTACTTCAATTAATGAACTGCAAAAACCCCGATACAACTGCCTCGGACTATATGGAAGTAATTTACAGAAAAACAGCTAAGCTTTTTGAAGCCGGTGCCCGCATTGGCGCTATATTGAGTAAACAAAATGAGGATACAGAAGAAGCTCTAGTGACTTTTGGCCGTCATCTCGGTCTCGCCTTCCAATTGGTGGATGATGCTCTAGATTATGGCTCCTCAACTGAAGAATTGGGGAAAAATATTGGGGACGATCTAGCGGAGGGGAAGCCCACACTTCCCTTGATCTATGCTATGGATCATGGCACCCGAGCTGAACAACACATGATCCGAGAAGCGATCGAAGCAGGTGACACGCAGAACCTAACCTCTATTAAGCTGGCAATAGAATCTTCCGGCGGATTTGATTACACAGCAGAGAGGGCCCAGGATGAAGCTCATGCTGCAGCAGCAGCACTCGATCCGCTTCCTGAATCAAAATATAAAAAGGCGCTTAAGAGTCTCACTCACTTTGCTATAACACGACGCTATTGATTAGAACTCCGCATAGAATCCGCAGATAGTTCGGCAAAATAATAACCGCCCCTTTGTGCGCAAAAAATAAAATGCCATCTAGCCTAAATAAGCTTCCACCTGATGCATCCTAGTTTTTATCCTCTTGGGCCTGGTGCTCCTTGAAAGCTGCAAGCTGCTCTTCAGTTGCTGGCTTCTGATGGCGCTTTTTCCAATCAGAATAAGCCATCCCATATACCTGAAGACGTGCATCCTCAAGGTCCAGATCTAGACCTCGCTCATTAGCCTCTTCAACCATCCACTTGCTAAGACAGTTACGGCAAAAGCCTGCCAGGGTCATCAATTCAATATTCTGGAGATGTTTCTGTGTGTCTAGATGCCTAATAAGTCTGCGAAATACTGCTGCCTCAAGTTCTGTTTGGTTCTGCCGTTCCATACATAGCTCTCCCTGTTTATGAATCCAAGCTATCAATGCCGCGGCCTCCAGGCATCAAAAAGGGCCACGGAGAAGATTCAGCTCCTGGTTCGATTGGAACCTCTATGAGCGAAGGAGCATCCTCGGCAATTGCCCGCTCGAGTGCCTTTCTCAGCATTTCAGGTGTCTTCGCGAGATAGGCCGCTACTCCAAAACTTTCCGCGAGCTTGACGAAATTTGGGTTTGTTAGGTCTTGGCCTATAAGTCTGCCATGAAATCGCGTCTCTTGGTCCCTCAATACATTGCCAAACCCCCTGTTATTGAACACCACCGCCACTACGTTAATCTTATGATGCACGGCAGTAGCGAGCTCCTGAACACCAAACATGAAGCCACCATCGCCACTTACAGACACGACTGGCTTTTCTGGATTAGCGATTTTTACCCCTAACGCTGTGTTATAGCCAAAACCCAAACAATCCTGATAGCCGGCATTTACATAGGTACGGGGCTCATAAACCGGAAAACCATACCGAGCCGCAAAGCCGATCTGAGCAATTTCTTCCACAAAAAATCCATCTCTGGGCAGTACTTGCCTGATTGCACTAAGGTAGTCCATCTGTGGTTGAACCGTCTGAATATCGCGCCACAGTTTTGCCTTCGTAGCCTTAAACTCATCTTCCCGAGACGCCCTTGTTTGAATCACTTTGCGCAAAGCATTCAACAATAGACGAGCGCCAAGCTTTGCATCAGTCACAATTGCTGCGTCAGATTGTCGACGAGCCATTTCGTTAGGATCTATGTCTATACGAACAACTTTGAAAGACTCCGGTCCTGATTGCCAGCGAATATAGGCCAATTCCATACGGGTACCTATGCCTATTAGAAGATCAGTTGAAAGCCAGTGTCGATATCCCGCCGCGCAAGAAAAACCGTATGGCAAATGCTCACTAATGACCCCTCTGCCACCGCGATGCGCCACCACAGGTGCTTGCAAAATCTTGGCTAACTCTAAAATTTCTTCCCCTGCCTCCCGCGCACCCGACCCAACCATAATCATCGGATTGCGAGCTTTCTTAAGCAGACCAACTGCCCGAGCAATACTTTCAGGATCAGGCTCCGGAGGCGCCATAGGCTCAACATGAGCTACTGGCCCAAGTTCTGCGGTGCGCCCGAAAATATCCCAGGGCGTTTCTACTGCCACCGGGCCAATTCTGCCACTCCTAAGCTGCCTGAAAGCCTCTGTCATCACAGCAGGTGCCTCTTGGGGGTCGCTGATACGGGCCGCCCATTTGGTCAGCAGCTTCAGTGTGCCAAGTTGATCAGGTAACTCATGCAAAATGCCGTGACCACGACCAATTTCATGAGAAAAAATCTCACCTGTAATACACAGTACAGGCTCATTCGCACCATAGGCAGTCGCAAGAGCTGCGCCACTATTCAGTACCCCCGGTCCTGGCACTACCGAATAAGCACCGACCCTACCTGAAGATCTGGCGTACCCGTAGGCCATATAACCAGCACCCTGCTCATGGCGGGTATTAATCAAATGCAACTTATCTCGCTTGTCATAGAGGGCATCAAAAAAATCATAGGTGTGCGCCCCCGGAATGCCGAACAACGTATCTACCCCATTAGATATGAGGGAATCGGCAATGACTTGTCCTGTAGTAACCAAAGGCACCATTAAATCTCCGAAACAGAGCACCCATCCTACATTGAGCGCACTTTAAGAACGACTAGTCGCGGGCCGCCCTTAAGACCTCTGGCCAAAGGGTTTTTAGGTCCGTACCGTGGGCTCTTTCATCAAATTTGTCAGCCAGCCTGAGCGCCTGGTCTGGCGAAAAATAGTTCAGCCAGTCCCCTACCTGCCCTTTGCGAACAAAGGCTGGCATATTATCGGGGCGCTGACTAGACCAGCGTTGTTGATCTCTGCTCATACTATCGTAGCTTGAGTTCCGGATGACGTCTTTAAGTACTTTCCGATCACGAACCACGGCAGCTGCCCCTGCGCCAAGGAATGAACCTATAGAGCAAATGGTTTCAAGGGGCTGGGCTTTCATTTGCTCATAAGTTAAAAACAAAATATTGTCCTGGCCCCTGCTTTTATACCAAGGCACGAGGTTTGCGAAGTAGTCACCAAAATCTACCTCACCCAACAAGAAACACTCAAAAAACTCATCAAAGCTACCATTGACGAAATCATAATGTTGCGCAAAACCACGAGTGTGATGATAGAACGACACCGCACAATCAAAAGGATTGCGCGCTATGTAGAGGTATGATGCCTCAGAATGATGGGGCATCATATGTAAAGGTAAATGACTTTTTATGCAGCGAGGAGAGCCCAAATCCTCAACTGCCGCCTTACCAACCTCCTCTAGATGCGGAATTTCTTTGGTCATGCTACCGCTGGCCGGCAGAACTTTACCCTCGTGCAAAATTAAATAGACAATGTATTGCAACCAAGTAGTACCGCACTTTGGGTATGCGCAGATGAAAATGTCGCTCGGGCGGGCAGTATATTGGAGAGCCGATCTAAAGGCCTCTAGGGGAAACCCCATGGGCATCAAGAACCCTTCATGATCTGTATAGCTCGGCTTTCTTTGTATCATAAACGCCGTTTCTATTTTATCAGTTCAGTCGTGCCCCTCTTAAGGCATGCTAAACGCAAAAACCGTCGCCTCGCGCTTATGCTAAGCAATCTCAGCTAACTGATTCTTTAATCGCAACGCCCCCTCTTTTAGTATTGGAAGAAAATAATTGAGGAGCTCGTCCCTTGAAATATCATTAACTTGAAAAACCACGCACAGGGAGGCGACTACATGCCCCAGCAGATCCTTCACAGGCACCGCGATGGAGCCAACCCTTAATTCAAATTCCTGGTCGACGATTGCATAACCGTTGCTCCGGACTCTGCTTAGCTCACCACACACATCTCCTCGCGTGACCAGCGTGTATTCGGTTCTCTGCACAAAATTCACTCGATCAATATAGGATTCTAGATCTGATTCCGGCCAGGATGCCATAAACACACGGCCCAACGCCGTGCAAAAAATCGGCAGGCGATTACCCACACTCAACTTTATAGACATCACTCGATCATTCGGCGCAATGGCACTTGTAATGCTCACCACCTCATCGCCGTCGATTATTGCTAATACCGATGTTTGGCTCAGCCTGGAACTGATGAGGTCTAATATTGGTTGGGCAGCTAACGGAAAAGATCCCGTTTTTGCGTAGGCGTAACCCAGAGTGAGCACTTTAGGCTGGAGAAAAAAAAGACGCCCCTCGGAGGCAACATAACCGAGTTGCTGTAGTGTGTGGAGACATCGGCGCGCTACACCTCGGGACAATCCGGTTAAGCGCCCCACGTCGGTAATAGAAAGCCTGCGGTGCCCCATATCGTCAAAGGCACGAATGACCGCCAGTCCACGCGCCAGAGAAGTCATAAAATCAGGGTCACCACTGCGAAAAAGCATGCCCTGCTTGGCTGACTCAGCGACAGTACGATGAACGGACATCAAAATTCTCCTGCGTCCAAAATATTTGTGGCTTATTGAACACAAAAAGATAACAAAAAAAGCTTTCAGTGGTCAGAGTATAACCTATGTCCGATTATCGTACCTAGGACCTCACCGGCTTTTAAGGTAGTCTTGCCGATGGGTCACGCTGGGCCGAATGGGTCTTTGCCTAGGCGGTACGCGGGTGGCACAGGTAGAATGCATTATATTAAGAGTTAACAAACCCTTGGAGGAATGAGTGATGATGGTTCCAAACAGGACTCGCAGCGGATATTGGTGTTTATTTGTTGCGTTATTCGTTGCTTGGGCTTTGCCTGCCCTTGGGCAAGAACAGCTAGAAGAGGTTATTGTGACGGGCTCCTTACTTGCGCGACCCGCCGATCGACCTCAGCCAATCACCGTACTGGGGGCCGAGGATATCGCGAATGAGCAACGCGCGAATCTGGGCGAAATTTTTATGGACATGAGTATTAGTCAGGGCGGCAGCGCACTGAACTCAGGTCCCACCTCACCAACCTCCTACGTGAACCTTCGAGGCGTCGGCGCCAGAGCCACGCTGGTCCTGCTCGATGGACGAAGGCAAACCGTGGACGGCGCAATCGCCGGCGGGTCTGCTGCCGTTGATATCAACAACCTAGCTCCATCCATCATGTTAGAACGAATCGAAGTCCTGACCGACGGGGCATCTGCCTTATATGGAAGTGACGCGGTGGCCGGCGTGGTCAACCTGATCACCCGCAGAAATTTTGAAGGCGCGGAGATCTCAGTACGCGGAATGGAGCTCGATAGAACCGGTACAGGCGAATCTATCATCGGCGCAATTTTTGGTACCTCTGTCGCAGAAGACACCAGCATCGTGGCTGGTTTTGAGTACACGGAGCGCGACCTGGTCAACACCGACATGCTGTTTGACGATGACCGTTTGAAAATCTCGGTCGTGTCCAGTTCCGGTAACCCGGGCAGCTTTACTCCGGTTGGCCAAAGTTCAAAGAAACGCTTTGCAGATCCGCTTTGCGGTGATTCTTCGCTAGGCAGGGGCCAAGCTGACTCGGCCCTAGCGGCCGGCATCAAGAGAAGCATGGGGCGCGGTGGTTCGGGTGGTTACTGCGGCCTGCAACTGAGTCTTGGCCGTAACCAGGTGGCAGAAACTGAGCGCCTGGTCGGTCTCGTCGTGATTGACCACGCCTTCGGGGATGGCCTTGAGGCAAAAATAGACATGGGCTTTGCACGAACCCGCTTCGAGACCAATTTCGGCTTCGGGTTGCCCATCCTCTGGAATGGGGCCCTCACAGGTCAGGCTGTTGTACCAAAAGCCAATCCGGGGACGATCGCTGAAAATACGCGCTCCGGAGTAGCGCTTGACGACTACAAGGTCAATTACCGAATGGTGAGTCCCGCTGATCCAAGAGGCCCACAGTCCTACCGCACCGAGCAGGACACCATCCGTCTGGCTGGTGTTTTAAACGGCGAAATCAACCAAAATTGGAGCTGGCAGGTTGCAGGAACCTTCTCGCAAAGCGATGCCACCATGTGGGGCAAGGACGTCCTGCCAGATCGCTTTGAGGCGGCCTTGAACGGTAAGGGTGGGCCTGAAGACAATCAGTACTGGAACCCCTGGGCCAATTCTTACCTGGCCAGCAAGGGTGACGCAAATTATAACGATCCGGCGCTGCGTGACTGGATTCTCGTGGACAAGAATACGGACGGAAGCGCCGAGTTGAGCACGTTGGATTTCCTTGTCACGGGCGAAATCGGCGAGATGGCTGGCGGGCCCACGGGTCTGGCGGTCGGACTGCAGACCAGGGAACAGTCGTTCGGGCTGGATTTTGACCCACTGCAAAATGACGGTTACTACGCATTCAGACCTTTGGCTGTCCCGGATTACTCCGGAACGCGCACGGCGGACTCGATCTATGCCGAAATGGTCATGTTCCCATCGGACACCTTTGAGGTGCAGCTTGCTGCAAGAAAGGAAGACTACGGGACTGTTGATTCGGTCAACCCGAAGATCGGGTTACTGTGGACACCTGCAGAGGGTGTCTTCATCCGCGCCACGGCCGGCTCCGCATTCCGGATCCCGGGTGAGCTGCAAACCTTCGGCCAAAGCGTGAGCCGTGGCCCGGTAGGTGGAGAGCTGGGTGGGGAGCTCGTGGATGCGGGTGCCCGAAGGGTCGGTAATCCGAACCTTCTGCCCGAGGAGTCCGACAACCTCACGTTCGGGGTGACCTGGGATGTGACGGACAGTTTCAGTCTTGATCTCAACTACTGGAAGATTGAATTCAAGAACCTGGTGGTCGCCGAAGACGCCGATGTTGTCTGGAACAACGATATCGCGGATGGTTACATTAATGACGCGAGGATCATACTGCGCACCGGCGCCCCCAATAAAGTTTCAGAGATGGTTGCCGCAGATATCGCGGGCTTCGAGTTCGCTTACATCAACCAGGACTTCCAGAATACCGACGGAGTGGACTTCAATTTAGACTATCGATTCTCTGCCGGAGCGAACGACTTCGGAATCAACCTGTCCGGTACGAAAACCCTGGGTTACGAAATGACTACTGAAGGCGCGGTATTCGAAGGGGTGGGGTATATGAATCACAGCAACCTCGGTATAGCCATGCCGGAACTGATGGCCAGGCTGACCCTGGATTGGCGTGGCGGGCCCCATTATCTGAGGCTCACGTCACGCAGCGTCGGTGCGGTTGAGGAGGACTCTTTAACCGAGAAGGACACGACCTCGTTCGACTACAACACCTATGACCTGCTTTATAACTTCTCCCTCAATGAGGGCAGGGGTAACATCAACGTTGCATTGATTAATGCGACGGACGAAGAAACCCCGCGTGACGGCACCACCCTAGGAACCAATTTGAGCGGCACTTGGGACCCGAGGGGACGCATGTACAGAGTTGGCTTTAACTGGGGATTCTAATAAAAGGGAATTCCCGGAAAACGCTAAGTGGGGGGTACCACATATATAAAGTGTAGGTACCCGTTAGAACGCCCCATCTAACCATGGGGCGTTTTTTTATGTGTGAAACCAATCCCTTCCCTTTGCTGAAACATCCCCCCCAAAAAAAATTTAATGAAAGAATTCTAATCTGGCCGAGGGCACAATAATGAAAATCGTGATAGCTGCATTATTTCTCACTATTCCATTATTTTGGTCTAAGACCTTTGGGCACCATGGACAAGTCGGCGCTCCGATCCTATATAAAGCGGACGACCTGGTGATACTGGAAGGTGAGCTGATCGATATATTTTGGCGATTCCCGCATGTGAGGTTTGGCCTGAGCGTCCAAACCAACGACGCTGAAGAAACTGTCTGGGAATTGGAGTGGGGAATCCCGAATGTACTTGAGGGCCAGGGCATTACAACCGATTTTTTTCAAGTGGGTGATCCCATCAAAGCGGCTGGACACATCGCCTTGCGTGATGACCGTTCCCTAGGGCTTCTCCACCTGCTCCTCCCCAACGGACAGGAATTTGCACCACGCGGGCGGGCATTGCTATGGTCCAGCGAGAGAGTGCAAACCATTGAGCAGGAATACGACCCGTCCGAGGTGGAAGCGGCAAAGCAGACCGCCAAGGGTCTCTTTCGGGTGTGGAGCAGTACTAAGTTGCCTACCCAAGTGGATGCGGCGCATAACTTTGATCACTTGCTGACGCCTGTAGGGCAACAAGCCTTGGCTGCCTGGGATCCGGTCAAGCACCCTGTTTTGGAATGTGTGCCGAGAGGCATGCCGGCGCGAATGTTGGCCGGTCCTATTGAGTTCTTGGATGGTGGTGAGCAGATTACGATCAAATCCATCTGGTGGGGTGGACAGCGGATCATCCATCTAGAAAGCGAAGATGCCCCTGCCGGGGCCGAGCATACCCGGCTTGGATACTCCAAGGGCTCATGGGATGGCGATGCACTTGTGGTCGAAACCACCCACGTGGACTGGCCCTATTTTGACCGCCGCGGAACACCACAATCCGATCAGATGGAATTCGTCGAAAGATTCGAAATGAGCGCAGATGAGACTCGCATGGAGTATATCTTGACGGGCACTGATCCGGTCGCGTTTACCGAGCCGGTCACGGTAAAAACTGACTGGGTCTGGACACCAGGACGGGAGGTGTATACCTCTGACTGCGTATTATGGGACGGCAAATAATATAACGCCTGCTGCCAAGCTACCCAACGGCGACAGGGGGTTCCTGCGACGTACTAAATCTTGACCTCGATGAGGATCAATTCCACTTCATTCAGCCCAAGGTTCCTCAGCCTAAAAGGACGCCCCCCCTCATGCCATGACCAACCGCCAACAACGGTTTTTATACCTGTGGAATATTCACCAACAGGCACATCGGTCTGGCCGGATGTCGCCTGAATAACAACGGAAGGCCAGTCACTGTGTAACATCGGTGAACTTGAAGTGCCCGCAAGCTTGAAACGGCGTGCCCGAACCCACCGATCATCGAACTCAATACCCTCCTCCGGAACGTCTTCAGAAACGTCTGCTCCAAAGCCTTTGTGCACAACGGCAAACAGGTGCAATGTATCTTTATCAACATTCCTGACCCGGTGCGGCGGCCTGGTGACATTATCGATACTAACCAGTGTCCCGACCGGTCGAAGCGGGCGTTCTTCGGGCTGCCGCACCCATTCCCCGCCCAGTGTTTGCGATTCAATACGCGCATCGTTTAGCACAACCCAGAACGTGGGGAAGTCATGTAGATGATAGAGAGAGGTATCACCGACAGGGATACTCAAATCCACTAGATTAAACTGGTCGTGTTCAAAAACGAGCCGGTGTCGTGGCTCCTCGTGCATTGAAATCGACTCGTTTTGTGCAACCGCTGACTGGTGAGCTGCAACAAGACCTGATACAACCAAAAGAGCTGCTGCCTGATACGTTCCTGTTTTCTTCGGCCTCATACCCACCCCCCTCTTTTTTTTAAAAAAATACTAATTTTTGACTACCTTGTGTGCCTCTTAACCTGTTGCCCGCAATGTCATACCACCAGCCTCCACAGGCTCAGCCGCAATCAGAATAAATACAATGACACACGGCTCTGTGCCCCGATTGATCCAGTTATGGATCGTTCCCCTCTGTACCAGCACATCTCCCTGACGCAGACGAACCTCACCGTGGTCCAGTTCCATATCGATTTCCCCGGAAATGACAACCGCGTAATCAATGGTTTGGGTCCGGTGCACACGTGGCGCAACACCAGGAGCATACTGCACCACCCTGAAAACTGTACTGTTTGCATCTGGAGCAGCTGCCGCTCGGTCATCCCCTGCTCCTTGACCGGAGCCGGAATTGTTCACCGGAAATGACCCTGTCGACCAAACTGGGCCCCTTTCCAGACCCTCTCGCCCGGAACTCACATCCAACGCTTCATCAATATCGACCCGGGAACGCCCGTTTTCATCGTGACCGGTGACAATCCGCCTGACTTGTAGGGTCGTATTGGCTTCCTGGGCGCGGACGGAGTTACCCAATGCGCCGCCGATAGCAGCCAGGCTAGCTGCAGCACCGATATGAATAAACTCGCGTCGGTCAACGTGGTGTTCGTCGTTAGCCATAATTTTGCTTACCTCTTAGTGAAAATATTCGGTATCTAAGATCTATCTGAATAAAATGGTACCGCCTTTCTAGGATTTTAATGCAGCACTCAGCTGGGGAACCGCCTCAAAAAGATCCGCCACATAACCAATATCCGCAGCTTCAAAAATCGGTGCGTCTGCATCTTTATTGATCGCAACAACAGTACCTGCGTCTTTGATGCCCGTAAGGTGCTGTATAGCTCCCGAAATACCTACTGCTATATATAAATCCGGTGCGATAATTTTCCCTGTCTGGCCGACCTGGAGATCATTCGTGACATAGCCTGAATCCACTGCGGCTCTCGATGCGCCGACGGCGGCACCCAAGCTATCAGCCAATTCATAGATAATTTGAAAATTCTCAGCGCTACCCAAGCCACGCCCCCCGGAAACCACTCGTTGAGCGGCTTGAAGGTCAGGACGATCACTCCTCTCACTCTTCAGTGCTACAAACCGGGTGTGATGGGGTAACGAAACCCCGGATTTACAACGTTCAATAACGGCACTTGCTTCTTTAGAAGATTCAGCGGATGAGTAGGAAGCCGTTCGCACAGTGGCAACCAGCGTATATTCCTCAGAAGCCTCAACCGTGACAATTGCATTACCTGCGTAGATGGGCCGCTTGAATCGGTGGGCTGATTCAGCCTCCATGATGTCGCTCAACTGCCCCACTCCCAGCAATGCTGCGACCCGTGGCATAACGTCCTTACCAAAGGTTGTGGACCCACTGAGCAAATGGGTGTAACCCTCCGCAAGTACCGCGATCTGCGGTGCCAACATGGAAGCAAGCCCTATTTCTCTGGACGGACTCTCGACCCACAAAACCCTAGAAACACCAACTAGTCGGGCTGCCTGCTGAACTACCATCTCATCAGATTCTGCGAAAACAACTACATCTATTCCATCATTTTTAAAGCTCGCGGCGCAGCTCACACACTTAGCGGTGCCTGCATTCAAGGTCACGCCATCATGTTCGGCAACTATTAACACTCGCGCCATCAGACCAACCCTTTTTTTCTAAGCAAGCCCAAAAGCTCCCCAATATCCTTCACAATCACGCCTTTCTGGCGCTCGGGAGGGGATTCGGTCAATACCACCTGAAACTGGGAAATCGCCTCTACGCCCAACTCATCCAGTGAAATTATATCCAGGGGTTTCTTTTTTGCTTTCATAATCTCGGGTAACCTTACGTAGCGTGGCTCATTTAGGCGCAGATCAGTGGTAACCACGGCTGGTAAATCCACCTCGATCGTCTCCAGACCGGCATCCACTTCCCGGGTCACGAGGGCTTGCTCTCCCTTTATTAAAAGCTCCGATGCAAAAGTTGCCTGGGGGCGGCCCCAAAGTGCCGCGAGCATTTGGCCGGTTTGGTTGTTATCACCGTCAATGGCCTGCTTACCCAACATGACCAGTTCTGGTGATTCCTGATCGACAAGAACCTTAAGAACTTTAGCCACCGTGAGCGGCTCAAGGATTTGATCAGTCTGCACTAGGACAGCGCGATCCGCGCCCATTGCCAAGCCGGTGCGCAACTGTTGCTGGCAAACAAGATCTCCAATTGAGATGACCAGTACCTCAACTCCCTTTTCGCGTTCCTTGATGCGTAACGCTTCCTCCAAAGCGATTTCATCAAAAGGGTTGATGCTCATTTTAGCCCCGTCCGTGGTAACGCCCGTACCGTCAGATTTGATTCGGACACGGACGTTGTAGTCCAGCACTCTCTTTAGCGCTACCATGATTTTCTGCATCAGGAAATTCCTACACTCTGCTCAACGCCTAAACCGATTTTTTAATTCACTATGCGCGGCGGGACCCTAATTCACCACACTACTTTCAAGTGAGTTCAAGACCTGAATGGCAACCCCTGCATTCGGCCTTCTTAGATCTGAGTATCCATGATTGAGACCCCTTTCAATATGAATGCTTTGAGTGCTGCCCATGGTTCTGGATACCTGTGTTTTGTGACCAAGTTTCTGCAAAATAGATATTACATCTGAGCTCGCTGTAGATTCGTAATCTAAACCCTCGAATGGCCAATCCTTATTGATTCTTGGAAGCATTGTGGCTTCCCCTATATTCAGGTCAAAATCAATGATCCCAGTAATCACCCTAAGTACAGCCGCAGGAATTCTGGCACCCCCGGGAGACCCTGTGAGCAACTGCAGTCCTCCCTCCTGATTAAAAATCATGACAGGACTCATGGTGGACATCGGTCTTTTGCCGGAGTCAAACTTGTTCGCCGGACTGGCGGCCCTTCCCCGTACAGACTCATCTCCGTACCGATAAGCGAAGTTGTTCATATGATTATTCATCAATATGCCCGTGCCCGGAATCGACACACCTGACCCAAAGGAGTACCCCAGGGTATACGTATTGGATACTGCGTTCCCATCTTCATCAATAATTGAAAAGTGCGTAGTGTCGTTACTCTCCTCTAAAAAAGAGTCTGGAGACATTGATTGACTTGAAGAGGCTGATCTAAAGCTGATGGTTTTTGCTAATTCCCTGGCTCTTTCTTTGGAAATGATGCTTCCGACAGGAACATCATAGAAACTGGGATCACCGATATATCTCGAGCGATCCATATGCCCTCTTCTCAGTGCTTCTGCCAAAAGATGATAGGTTGCGGATGAGTTCGGTTTGTATTTGCCCAGATCAAAATTTTCGAGAATATTTTTGAAAATGTGAGCAATTTCCATAACAGCTGCAGCGATGTCGATAAATCCTTCATGTATGCATGCCAATTGGATCCAGTTATTATCAGAACATTCAAACACACTGTAAAAAGGAGCTCCCCCTACAGGAGAATTATTTGGATAGTTTTTTACTCTTTCACTCAATACAGCAGGAGTATAAAATAAAGCAGCTGCATACAAAGAAGTATGGACTCTACAACCATGTTTCGTTTGCTCTCTTTTAAACAATGCGGAAGTGATACCTATAGAACTAAGAAGGCCTGCACCAACTTCTGCAACTGGATGAACAACATATATAGACCCTGATCTAAACCCAGGTAATCTATCGTAAATTCCT
>CAJWKT010000025.1 GCA_913041665.1 uncultured Gammaproteobacteria bacterium
GATCTTTTTGTTACCAACAGAGACCGGTTGGAGCAAGGTATTGAGCGTGGCGTAGCCAATGCGGTTCTGGTTAAAGTAAATCAAATTGGGACATTGACCGAGACGCTTCAAACCGTGGAAGCAGCTCACCGGTCAGGTTACCGGGCCGTTATGTCGCATCGATCGGGCGAGACTGAAGACACAACCATCGCGGATTTGGCGGTGGCAACGAACTGCGGTCAGATCAAAACCGGATCGTTGTCCAGGTCGGATCGGGTTGCCAAGTACAACCGGTTGATTCGAATCGAGGAACAACTGGGACGATCAGCCATGTATGCGGGGCGTACAGTGCTGTTGTGAATTCTGGGTTTATCATCCAGCTAGTAATTCCCCATGAAACGATATGAGTGTATATCTCAATATCGTCCCCTATACTGGTTGCTGGAAAGAAGCCTAGTACACCAGATGCCGATAGCCATTTTTCGGCTATTACCTTTTCAAGTAGCTGGGTCGCATCATCGTAGAGGTCTCTCGCAGCTTCGCCAGCCTGCGGGTCATCGAGAATCTGGGGAAATCGACCGCGGAATTCCCAGGCATTAAAAAACGGCATCCAATCAATAAAGGCGCTCAGTTCTTGTAATGAATAGTCCGAGAATGTTTGTATATCTATTGATTTTGGTTTGGGTGGAATGTATTCCTCCCAGTCTAAGGTAAGCTTATTTTTTCTTGCTTGTGTAAGTGCAAGATTAGTTTTCCGGCTACGTTTGTCTTCGTGTCGCCGTCGTCGTGTCACATGTTCTTTCTTTGTTTGCTCTATAAAAGTCTTTTTCCTAGATCCAACCAAAGACTGGACCACTCCTACTGAGCGGGAAGCGTCTTTAACATAAACAACGGGTCCCGAGTAGGCAGGATCAATTTTTACACTAGTATGAGCAGGGGAGGTAGTTGCTCCACCAATCAGAAGAGGGATAGAGAACCCCTTCCTTTCCATCTCGCCAGCAACATGCGTCATCTCATCCAGGGAGGGCGTGATCAATCCAGAAAGACCAACCAGATCAGCATTAATCTCATTTGCCGTGGCTAAGATTTTTTCCGACGGCACCATGACACCTAGATCCGTAACCTCGAAATTATTGCACTGAAGTACTACTGCAACAATGCTTTTCCCAATATCATGCACGTCACCTTTAACGGTAGCGATGACAATTTTCGCCTTTGTTGGGACCCCATTTTCACCCTGCTCGATAAAAGGCATCAGATGGGCTACTGCTTTCTTCATGACACGCGCAGATTTAACAACTTGAGGCAGAAACATTTTTCCTGAGCCGAAGAGGTCGCCCACTACATTCATGCCATCCATGAGCGGACCTTCGATGACACTCAAAGGGCGATCCGTTTTGCAGCGAGCTTCTTCAGTGTCCTCTACGATGTAGCTGTCATTGCCATGCACTAAAGCATGTTCTAATCTTTTTTTTACCGGCCAGCTTCGCCACTTCTCGTTTTTTTTCGGGTTGTTTCTCGGTTTGTCATCCCTGAACTCATCTGCAAGTACCACGAGTTTTTCTGTTGCGTCAGAAGTTCTGTTGAGGATTACATCTTCAGCTGCATTTCTCAGTATTTTGGGAATCTCTTCGTACACCGCGAGTTGTCCTGCGTTGACGATTCCCAAATCCATACCGGCAGTCACAGCGTGATACAGAAATACCGAATGCATGGCTTCACGTATGGGATTGTTTCCTCTAAAGGAGAAAGAAATATTACTGACACCACCGCTAATTTTTACGTGGGGTAGGGTGTCTTTAATTTGGCGGATCGCCTCAATAAACATGACGCCGTAATCATCATGTTCGGCAATTCCCGTTGCTACAGCAAAGATATTGGGATCAAATATGATGTCCTCCGGTGGAAATTGCACTTTTTGCACCAGAAGTTCATAGCAGCGAGCGCAGATTGCAACCTTACGTTCTACCGTATCAGCCTGTCCTTCTTCATCGAAGGCCATGACTACGACAGCAGCTCCATGACGACGAATTTCATTAGCCTGCTGTAGAAAGATTTCTTCTCCCTCCTTCAGGCTGATCGAATTGACAATACCCTTGCCTTGCACGCATTTCAGGCCTGCTTCGATGACGCTCCACCTAGAAGAGTCAATCATGATCGGAACACGCGCGATATTGGGCTCAGAAGCGACCAACTTCAGAAATTGATCCATAGCCGCCTCCGAATCCAACATGCCCTCATCCATGTTTACGTCGATGATTTGTGCACCATTGTTTACCTGATCCAGTGCGATGTTAATGGCAGCCTCGTAGTCATCGCCCTCAATGAGTTTTCTGAATTTTGCAGAACCCGTTACGTTGGTTCGTTCTCCAACATTTACGAATAGACTGTCCGGGCTGATATTAAGTACCTCAAGTCCGCTTAGCCGACAGAATTTCTTGTTTTTGGAGAATGTTCTCGGCTGAAATTGAGATACTGTTTTAACTATGCTTTGTATGTGTTCTGGGGTGGTACCACAGCATCCACCCACAAGGTTTACCCAGCCCTCTTTTGTAAAATCCCCTATTATCTTTGCCATGTTTTCTGGAGTGTCATCATACTCACCAAGCTCATTGGGTAGCCCTGCATTCGGGTGCACGCTGGTGTAGGTTTCAGAAAGTCGGGCGAGTTCTTCCACGTATGGCCGGAGTTCAGAAGCACCCAGGGCACAGTTTAGCCCTACCGTAAGCGGCTCTACGTGACGAATGGAGTTATAAAATGCTTCTAAGGTTTGTCCAGAAAGTGTACGACCAGAAGCGTCGGTTATCGTGCCGGAGATCATCAGGGGCACGCCTGCAGCCTTAGCTAATGGTCCAATGGCGTATAGCGCTGCCTTCGCATTTAGTGTGTCAAAAATTGTTTCCACAAGGAGCAGGTCAACTCCCCCTGTGATCAGCGCTTGCGCTGCTTCACTATAGGTTTCAGCAAGATTATCGAAGCTTGTGTTTCGTGTACTTGGGCTGTTGATGTCTGGTGAGATTGAACATGTTCGGTTTGTTGGGCCCAAAATGCCGGCTACAAATCGTGGCGACCCTGTTGCCTTGGAGTATTCATCAGCCACCTGACGCGCTAGGTTTGCGGCAGTCAAATTTAGTTCCGCTACCAAAGATTCCGTGCCGTAGTCTGATTGGGAGGGTGCGTTCGAGTTGAACGTATTGGTGCTTATTATGTCTGCACCAGCTTCTAGGAATTTTTGATGCATTTGAATAACACGCTCTGGTTGAGTGATGCAAAGCAGATCATTATTGCCTTTTAGGTCTGTGGGCCAGTCCGCAAAGCGTTTTCCCCTGAAATCGGACTCTTCAAGTCCAAGTAATTGGATATTGGTACCTGATGCGCCGTCAAGAATTACAATTCGCTCCGAAAGTAGCTTTTTGATTTGATCAGCGGAATTCATGTTGTAGGTCTTTCTGAGTTGGTTTTTTTGGGCGTAGGCCTAATGCATGACAAATCGCGTAAGTGAGAGCAGCTCTATTTAGAGTGTAAAAATGAAATTCCTGAACGCCATCTCGTTTTAGTGTTTCCACTTGTTCAATGGCGATGCTGGCTGCCATGAACTGGCGGGTTTCGGGATCATCTTCGAGCCCGGCAAAGCGCTCATGTAACCAGGTGGGTACCGATGCTCCACACGCGTCAGCAAAACCCACCATCCGTTTAAAATTCGTAATTGGCAGAATCCCCGGAACAATGGGAGCTCCAATTCCATGATCGACACAGCGGTCCCTGAACCGAAAGTAAAGATCAGTGTCGAAAAAAAACTGAGTAATAGCACGGCTAGCGCCTGCATCGATTTTGCGTTTTAGACTCTCAAGATCGAACCGGGCGCTAGGGGCTTCGGGGTGGGTTTCAGGGTAAGCAGCGACCGAAATATCATATGTACCTACCTTTAGTAATCCTGACACCAAATCTGATGCATACGGGAACCCGTCAGGGTGCGGCTTATAGTGGGATATATCTTTCGGCGGATCTCCGCGCAGAGCGACTATGTGTCTTATACCTTCTTCCCAGTAACTGGATGCAACATCCATAACATCATTCCGTGTCGCTCCAATGCAAGTAAGGTGAGGGGCGCAGATAAGCTCAGTCTCATTGTGAATCCGTTGCACGATCCGATGAGTGCGGTCTCTGGTGGAACCATCTGCACCATAGGTTACTGACACGAAACGAGGTTGCAGCGGCGCCAGTCGCTGAACTGAATTCCATAGCGTTTCCTCCATTTTTTCAGTTTTTGGCGGGAAGAATTCGAAGGAAACTTGTATTTGTTCCGGTTGGGCTATTTTACTCATCTGAAATCGTAGCCTCTGTAAGATGGGTAGTAGGGTGCCCAGAGAGTGCAACCAGGGCAATGTTCTTTCCGGCTTCGCAGAACTCAATAGGACGAAGCCCCGCCTGTTTTACCCAAGTTTTTAGCTCAGCTTCTTTGACAATAGACCCGGCTGTTTCGACTACTAGCAAATGACCTCCGGGCTTAAGCACACGTGATCCCTCTCTAAGAGCCCGAGAAGCTTCTTTTGCTGTCCCCAGCACTCGGTCCATGGTTACCATGTCAAACGCGTCTTTGGGGAAGTTAAGGGCGTACATATTTCCTTCTTGGACTGTGCAATTAGCGAGCCCTTCTCCTAATACGGCGGTTCGGGCAACCAAACGCATATCTCGCGAAATTTCCACCGCCACGATTCGGCGTGCACGCCCTGCTAGGAGACGAAGCATAGTTCCCGTTCCGGTGCCTATGTCTAGCAGTTTTTCTATTGAGTTATGTGGTAAATATCGGTCCAGCATTTGATTGATCGTTGCGTCAACTTGGGTTTGAGCCTCGGGACTTAACGGACGAATCCCCATATTTTCCAAAAGCTCAGTTACCCGCCTCTGCCGCTGGTCCAGAATGGCATAGAGCCTTTCACCATCCTGGTTCAGCTGGTAGTCATGCTGAGGTAGGGTACGGAGTACAGTCTGTACAAGCGTTCGCCGCTCTTCGTTAACCTTGGCGCGATAGTAGACTTCGTTTTGGTCCCGAGTGCGACCCAACACCTGGGCCTCACAGAGCAATTTTAGGTGACGGGAAACCCGGGGTTGGCTTAGGCCAGTTACCTGCGTAAGTTCGCTGACCGTCAGTTCTCCACTATTGAGCGCAGACAGCAAGCGCAGGCGTGTTATATCGCCAAGTACCCGCAACAGCTCGACAATTTTGTTTGTGTCTTTCATAACAATATAACAATATAAGGATTAACTTATATAGCTTTATAAGCACCTAAAGTCAAAAGATTTTTGATGCTCTGGTCATTCTTTCAAGATGGGAATGGTCTAAAAATACCCTGGGGTCACTTATTCATTGCGCTTTCAGCATGCTACGTACAATGCTATTAACTTGCTCTGGATTGGCTTTACCTTCGCATGCTTTCATCACTTGTCCTACAAAAAATCCCAATACCTTGTTCTTCCCACTGCGGAACTGTTCTGCCTGCTCAGGGTGGGCTCCTATCACCTTTTCAACTAGGTTCTCAATAGCATTCGAATCAGTTATTTGTTGGAGTTGCCTTGTTTGGATAATCTCATCTGTCGTACCTTCCCCCTCCCAAAGGGCTTCAAAGACAGTTTTTGCTAACTTACTTGATAAAGTACCGTCTTCAGCACGGTTAATTAATGTTGCTAGGTCGATTGGATCTACCTTAGATTTTTCAATAGCCAAATCTTCCCGATTTAGCGCCGCTGCCAGACTACCCGTCATCCAATTCAATGCGGTCTTGGCACTTCCAGATGATGCTTCGGCCACTACTTCAAAATAGTCCGCTGAGGCTTGGTTCGATATGAGCACGCTGGCTTCAGAGGGCGAAAGTTTATACTCTGCTACAAAGCGTTCCCATTTGTCATCGGGTAATTCGGGTAGTTCCCGTCGTAGTTGATCAATAAGATTTTTATCGATAACAACCGGAAGAAGGTCTGGGTCAGGAAAATATCGGTAGTCGTTGGCTTCTTCTTTCCCGCGCATAGGCCGCGTTTCGTTTTTCTCGGAATCGTACAAGCGTGTCTCCTGTACAACTTGTCCATTGTCTTCGAGTACCGATATTTGTCGCTCCACTTCAAAATCAATAGCTTTTTCGACAAAACGAAACGAGTTTAAATTTTTCAATTCTGTTCGTACGCCGAGTTTGTCTTCGTTCTTAGGCCGAACCGATGCGTTTGCATCACACCTGAAGGAACCTTCCTGCATGTTGCCGTCAGAAATCCCAAGATATCGAACCAATGTGTGTATTTTTCGCATATAACGACCAGCTTCCAATGCCGAGCGCATATCTGGTTCTGACACGATTTCTAGTAACGGTATCCCGGCCCGATTCAAGTCAATACCCGAGAGTCCATGGAAGTCGTCATGCAAACTTTTCCCCGCATCTTCTTCAAGATGAGCCCGTGTAATTCTTATAGTTTTATTGCCACCGTCGTCTAGTGAAATATTAATATGTCCGCCTCTCACGATAGGTAACTCGTATTGGCTAATTTGATATCCCTTCGGTAGGTCCGGATAAAAATAATTCTTGCGAGCAAATACTGAGCGAGCTGATATTTCACTTTGAGTGGCGAGGCCGAATTTTATTGCCATATGCACCGCCTGTTGATTAAGTACCGGAAGTACCCCCGGGTAGCCTAGGTCCACTAAATTAGCCTGTGTGTTAGCTGGTGCGCCGTAACGGACTGATGAGCCTGAGAAAATTTTGCTCTCGGTGGAAAGCTGCACATGAATTTCCAGTCCAACAACCACTTCCCATTCCATATTAACGCTCCCGTTCGTCGTACCCGGGCGGTATATGCAGGTGCCAGTCTGTTTCCTTTTGAAAGTAGTGAGCCGCTTTTAGAAGTCGTGCCTCATCAAGGTGAGTAGCAATTAATTGCAGACCAACAGGTAGTCCTTGCACTAATCCGCAGGGCACAGACAGCGCGGGTAGCCCCGCAAGAGGCGCGCCTATGGTATAGATGTCATTCAAATACATCTCGACTGGGTTATCTGTTTTTTGGCCGATCTTGAATGCTGGTGTCGGAGTGGTTGGACCCGCAAGCAAATCAACTTCGGAAAAAATACGCATGAATTCGTTGCTTATGAGCTTGCGAACCTTTTGGGCTTGCAGATAGTAGGCGTCATAATAACCGGCGGACAGCACGTAGGTGCCGGTGAGAATCCGCCGTTTGACCTCTGCGCCAAAACCTTCACCGCGTGTTTGCATATAGAATTCATTAAGATTTTTAACATTTTTGGATCGGTGACCGAAGCGGACCCCATCAAATCGAGACAGGTTTGATGATGCTTCTGCAGGTGCTACCACATAGTAAACTGGGACCGAGAGATCTAGGTGATCCAAGTGTACATCTTTAATTTTAGCGCCAAGTTTCTCAAAGATTTTGAGCGCATCCTTTACTGCTTGGGCATTATCAGGATCTAGTCCTTCATCAAAAAAATTGTCAGGCACGCCGATAGTAAGATTTTGCCAAGGTTCATGTATCGCATCATAGTAGGCAGGCACCGGCTCATTTAGTGAAGTGGAATCTCGTCTATCAAAACCGGCCATGGATTCTAGGAGTAACGCAGCATCCTCTGCTGTTTGGGTAAGTGTGCCAGCCTGATCCAGACTTGAAGCGAAAGCTACCATGCCGTAGCGAGAGACCCGCCCATAAGTGGGTTTTACTCCAGTGACGCCAGAAAATGCCGCGGGCTGACGAATTGAGCCCCCTGTATCTGTGCCAGTAGCTGCGCTTACTAATTTACTTGCTACTGCGGCCGCAGAGCCACCGGAAGAGCCTCCAGGTACCCGGTCATGGTCCCATGGATTGTGTACCGGGCCATAAAAGCTCGTCTCATTAGACGAGCCCATAGCAAATTCGTCCATATTGGTCTTGCCAACCATGATAGCGCCAGCATCTTTAAGTCGCTTAACCACTGTAGCGTCGTAAGGTGATATGAAGTTATCAAGCATCTTAGACCCACAGGAAGTTTTAATGCCACGGGTACAAAATATATCCTTGTGGGCGATGGGTACGCCTGTGAGTGGCCCTGATTTTCCGGCAGCAAGTGCTTTGTCCGCAGCACGAGCCTGTTGAATTGCCTCCTCACGAGTGACAGTGATAAAGGCATTTATCTTTCCATTAAAGAGATCGATGCGTTCTAGGTAGTATTGGGTCAGTTCCTCAGAGGAAAACTGGCCCTGCCTTAGGCCTTCAGCTAGTTGGGTGAGGGTTTTTTTATTAATTTCTTTTTCCATCTCTGGATTATTCGATGACCTTGGGCACAAGGTAGAGGTCTTTCTCAACTAACGGCGCATTTTTCTGGTAGAGCTGATGTTCGTCCGTCTCGGTTATTTGATCGGAACGTAATTTCTGTGTCTGATCCAGCGGGTGCGCCATCGGGACTACATCAGTGGTGTCTTCAGCTTCCAGTTGACTCACCAGACCTACTATGTCTGAAAGTTTCGCCAAGACATCCGCCATCTCGTCAGGCGTGATCTCCAGTCGAGCAAGTACACAGAGTTTTTGAACGTCTTCTCGGGTGAGTGACACAATGTCTGCCGTAGGTCAATGCACGATAACTATACACCTCGTCTTGCCCATTGTCCTACCCATTGCTAAAGTGACTAACTTTTTTCTATTAGCGGCCTTGCGCTCCAATGTTCAAGAGTTTTCTCGGCTATTTTTCGAATGACATGTCCATCGACTTGGGCACCGCCAATACACTGATATACGTTCGGGGTAGAGGTATTGTTCTGGCGGAGCCATCTGTGGTGGCTGTTCGTGAGAATAGTTCTGCTCGAGGGGGTAAGGTTTTAGAGGCTGTGGGGGTAAGTGCGAAAAGTATGCTAGGGCGTACACCTGGCAATATTACAGCTATCCGGCCCCTGAAAGACGGTGTCATAGCAGATTTCACGATTACCGAGAAAATGTTGCAGTACTTCATGAAGAAGGCCCACGGTGGACGTTATTTCAGGCCCAGTCCCCGAGTACTAGTGTGTGTGCCTTACGGCTCTACTCAGGTTGAGAGGCGCGCCATTCGTGAATCTGCGGCTGGCGCAGGGGCTCGCAGGGTCTATTTGATAGAGGAGCCTATGGCGGCAGCGATAGGTGCGGGTATGCCCGTGCATGAAGCCCGCGGTTCAATGGTATTGGATATCGGCGGTGGCACGTCGGAGGTCGCAGTGATTTCTTTGAACGGCATTGTTTATGCGGCTTCGGTCCGCATTGGAGGGGATCGCTTTGATGAATCGATTATCGCTTATGTTAGACGTAACTACGGTATTCTAATCGGTGAAGCTACGGCTGAACGCATTAAGCACGAGGTGGGATCTGCTTATCCCGGGCGAGATGTTAGGGAGATTTCCGTAAAAGGCAGAAACCTTGCTGAGGGCATCCCGCGGAGCTTTACTCTAAACAGCAATGAAATTTTGGAGGCACTTTCAGAGCCTCTGCAGGGTATCGTTGGAGCTGTGAAGACTGCACTGGAGCAGACCCCTCCGGAGCTTGGTGCAGATGTGGCGGAACGCGGAATCGTATTGACCGGAGGCAGCGCATTGCTGACAGATATAGACAAGCTGTTAACTGAAGAAACCGGTTTACCTGTAGTAGTGGCCGATGAACCCCTCACTTGTGTGGCTAGGGGCGGCGGTCGCGTGCTAGAGCTTTTGGATCAGTATGGTCCGGGCGCTTTTGACGTAGAGTGATCAATAGAGAGGCACTTAGATTCAAGGGAGTAGGCATACGCGGTGAGTTCCCCGGGAGAATCTAGCGGCAGCCTTGAGCATGGGAAGGTTTACCTAGGACTGCGCTTTCTGGGACTGGTAATAGTTTGCCTTACCCTCATGTTTGCTGATCACCAGAAGGATCATCTATCTCTAGTTCGGCAGGCGCTTGGTGTGGTGATATATCCAGTGCGAGCTCTGGTTGATTTGCCATTTAAAACTTGGAATTGGGCCAGCAGCAATCTCGAAACTCGCTCGGCAATGCTGGCAGAAAATCAACGTCTCAACTCAGCGCTACTCAATGCTAGTGTTCGTCTTCAGCAACTTGCTACTCTTGAGGCTGAGAATATTCGGCTGCGCGCCATACTTGATTCAAGTGCCCGAGTCAGGGAGCGGGTATTAATCGCTGAGATACTTTCTGTAGATCTGAATCCCTACCGCCAGCGTTTCATTATAAATCGCGGCACTAATAGCGGCGTTTATGTGGGTCAGGCACTTCTGGATGCTGATGGCGTCGTCGGTCAAATTGTGCGAGCAGATCCTTTTTCAGCGGAGGTTGTACTTATTAGTGATGCAGACCATTCTGTGCCAGTGAGCGTGATTCGTAACGGTTTGCGTACATTTGCTGTAGGCACAGGCGATTCTAAGAGATTACGATTGCCTTACCTTACAAATAGCGCTGATATTCAGGTGGACGATTTGTTAGTTTCTTCGGGGCTTGGCGGCGTATTTCCCTCTGGTTATCCAGTGGCCCGCGTGCTTCAGGTAGTACTCCAGCCCGGACAGTTTTTTGCTGAAGTGTTTGCAGAGCCCGTGTCAGAGCTGGATCATGATCGTGAAGTTATGTTGGTCTGGACTACTGAGGATTCTCAGGAAGCTACTAACCTTGCGGCGGAAGTCCAATAATGGAAAGCTCTTGGTCAGAAGCTTTTTTGCCTCTGGGCACCCTAATTATTGCGCTTTTACTCTCCATCCTACCGCTGCCCGAGGTTATTGTGTCTTTTCGTCCCGATTGGGTGGCCATAGTGCTGATCTATTGGTCATTGTTTAAGCCAGGCCGCTTTGGATTTTTAACCGCTTTCTGGCTGGGACTAGTCTTGGATACTCTATACGGTTCTTTGCTTGGACAACATGCGCTAGCTCTTTTAACCGTAACCTACATTACTCGCCATTTTCATCTTCGGATTCGAGTATTTCCGATCTGGCAAATGAGTGTAACCGTGTTAGCACTGCTAGTACTTTACGAATTTCTTTTGTTCTGGGTTGATGGAGTAGCAGCCCGCACTGTTCCAGCCATAGATCGTTGGGCGCCTGTTGCAATCGGCGCATTGTTATGGCCGTTAATTTTTGCTTCTATGAGCAGATTGTTGGGTACCAAGGAGAGGGAAATTTAGGAATGGACTCTAATATCCTACTCAAGGACCATCAAAGTGAGACACGGCTGTTTCTGTCGCGCCTAATTATTGCCGCTTTTTTCGTCTTAGTGTTAATGGTCTTGTTGGTCGGGCGTTTGATTCAGTTACAGGTCATAGATTATCAGCGCTTCAGTGAACTGTCTCAGGGAAACCGGCTGCGTATTGAGCCTTTACCTCCTACTCGGGGTTTAGTATTTGATCGCAATGGAGTACTGCTAGCAGAAAATCTTCCGACTTGGCAGTTGGTAATGATCCCAGAGGAGGTAGAAGACCTCGAAAATACCCTCGTTAGGTTAGAGGCTTTGGGCCTCACGAATGCTGCTGAGCATCAGGAAATAGTTGACCTTGTGCGGTCACGAAGGGATTTTGAGCGAGTTCAACTTCGCAATTTGAGCGAAGCGGATGCCTCACGGTTTGCAGTTCGTAGGCATCAGTTTCCCGGGGTTGATATTCAAGAGGGCCTGATTAGGCACTATCCATTTGGCGCAATTGGCGCCCATACCATTGGGTATGTGGGGAGCATCAGTCCGGAAGATTTACAAAGGATTGATCGCAGTAATTATGCAGGGACATCTCAAATTGGTAGGAGTGGCATTGAGCGCAGTTATGAGCAATCTCTTCATGGCGAAGTTGGCTATCGTCAGCAAGTAGTGAACGCCCAAGGTCGTATACTGCTGGATCCAGCAGCTAACAGGCCGGAGTCAACTACGGAACTCAGCCAAAATAACCTGGAAACAAAATGGCCAGTTCCTGGAGATAATTTGATATTGGGTTTGGATGTCAAGCTGCAGTTAGTCGCGCAAGAGGCAATGGCTGGGTTTCGGGGTGCTGCGATTGCCATAGAGCCAAAAACTGGTGATGTGTTGACACTGGTGAGCGTGCCTTCCTTTGATCCGAATCGATTCACTGCAGGCCTGAGCCGCGCTGATTTCACGATACTAGGTAGCGATCCCGATGATCCTTTATTCAATCGAGCCATCGCTGGTACTTACCCGCCCGGCTCCACGGTAAAACCGTTTTTTGGTATTGCAGCCCTTAAAGAGAAGGCAATTGACCCGGCACATCGCGAGATGTGCCCAGGGTT
The DNA here is from genome assembly GCA_913041665.1 of uncultured Gammaproteobacteria bacterium. GTDB lineage: Bacteria > Pseudomonadota > Gammaproteobacteria > Steroidobacterales > Rariloculaceae > CAJWKT01. The sequence goes on from CAJWKT010000025.1 coordinate 12,231, forward strand.
TTTCAGCTTGCCGGGGGACACACACCGGTATCGTGACTGGAAAGCCGGGGGCCATGGACCTATGGATTTGCATGATGCCCTTGTTCAATCTTGTGATGTTTTTTTCTACCAGGTGGCCTTAAGCCTGGGAATTGACCGCCTGGGTGAGTCTTTAGAAAATTTCGGTTTCGGTTCCACCACCGGTCTTGATGTCGTGGGTGAGGGGCACGGCATTGTGCCTTCTAGAGAATGGAAGAAAAAAAATTTTTCACGGAGAGAGGATCAAGTTTGGTTCCCCGGAGAAACATTGATTACCGGCATTGGCCAGGGTTTTGCACTTGTGACCCCTCTACAACTTGCCCATGCGAGCGCAGTTTTGGGCACGCGTGGAAAGAGATTCAAGCCGCGGCTTGTGATCGGAAGCCAGAAGGGCGTCGGCGGACAGAGCATTTGGCTTGAGCCAGAGGAGCTTGCGGGTCCAACAAATGTTGAGTCTGAGCATTATCAGAAAATTCACCAGGCGATGCTTGGAGTAACGGAAGAGACTGCTGGTACTGGACGCAACGCGATGCTGGGGACGCCCTACCGCGTTGCTGGGAAGACGGGGACTGCGCAGGTCTTTTCCTTGGCACCGGGAGAGGAATATGATGAGGAAAGCATTGATGAACGGTTACGCGACCATGCTTTGTTTATTGCGTTTGCGCCTGCTGAGGACCCCGAAATTGCAGTGGCTGTGGTGGTAGAAAATGGTGGTGGTAGCGGGGCCGCTGCAACAGTTGTCCGGAAAATACTGGACGCCTTTCTGCTTGGGGTGGATCGTGTTCCCAGGCAGCCGTGATATTGAGTCAAGTTCGGGTATCTCGCTGAAGCCTTTGGGCTCAAGCAGGCTAGTCATCGACCCATCGCTGCTACTGTTGACGGTGGTAATTTGTTGTATTGGTTTGGTCGTCCTTTACAGCGCAACCAACGAAAGTAATACACTTCTGGTTCGACAATCCGTGCGTTTTGCAGTTGCGTTTGCTGCTTTTCTTGTGGCCTCTCAAGTTCCTCCCGACGCTCTCAGACTTTGGACACCTTGGATTTTCTGCTTGGCATTGGGGTTACTTTTGTTGTTGATGGCCATGGGCTCTGCTAGCCAGGGTGCTAATCGTTGGTTGGACTTCGGTGTCTTCCAGTTTCAGCCCTCAGAGCTTATGAAATTAGCGGTACCCATGGCAGTAGCATGGTTTATGAGCGAAAGGCGTTTGCCGCCTACTCTTGGTCAGCTTCTTGTTTTACTTTCAATAGTGTTAGTACCCACGCTGATAATTGCAGACCAACCGGACCTTGGAACCGCTGTGCTGGTGTTAGCCGCAGGGGCTTTGACTATTATGTTGGCAGGGATCGGTCTCCGGGTGCTGTTGGGCATAGTTTTTGCTGCTGCTGTGTCGGTGCCTTTGTTGTGGAATTACATGCTTCCTTACCAACGTTCCCGAGTATTTACTTTTTTTAATCCTGAATCTGATCCTTTGGGGGCAGGCTATAACATTATTCAATCTAAAATTGCTCTAGGTTCGGGTGGGCTTTTTGGAAAAGGTTGGTTGAACGGAACTCAGGCACATCTAGAATTTCTACCAGAGCGTTCCACCGATTTCATTTTTGCTGTTATGGGAGAGGAATTTGGCTTACTGGGGTTATTGCTCTTGCTCATTCTGTATTTAGCCTTGGTTGCGCGAGGGCTCTATATTTCTTACCAGGCTCAGGATACGTTCACACGATTGCTAGCCGGCGGGTTGAGTTTGACGTTTTTTTTCTATGTTTTTGTTAATGCCGGTATGGTGTGCGGTTTACTTCCGGTGGTTGGTGTTCCGCTGCCACTCGTGAGCGCGGGGGGCACCTCCATGGTGACCCTGATGGTAGGATTCGGTATGCTGGCTGCGATTAATGGACACAGAAAGTTATTGGCACCATGAACAGGAAGATTCGGAAGATTGTTGTTGGGGTTACGGTTTTTTTGAGTTTGATTACAACTGGAAGAACCGTTGAAGTAGACGATGAGGTTATTCGCCTTGCCCGCGGGGCGTTCATCGACCGTATGGTGTCCGATCATAATTTTAATCGTGAGGATTTAGCGGAAGTTCTTGATAGTGCAAGCATCAACCAAGGGGTATTGGAGGCAATCTCAAGGCCTGCGGAACGAGTGCTCACCTGGCATGAATACCGGCAACTGTTCTTGAGCGAAGCACGGATTAGCGCGGCAGTTGAATTTTGGTCCGCTCACAATGAAGAGATTCAAGAAGCTAGCGCAAACTATGGTGTCGAGCCGGAACTATTACTCGCAATCCTTGGCATTGAGAGTTTTTTCGGGCAACGTACCGGAAGCTATCGCGTGCTGGATTCTCTTGCCACTCTGGCCTTTGCCTATCCGCCCCGTTCGTCTTTTTTTACCTCTGAGCTTGAAGCATTCTTTTTGCTGATTCGGGAAGAAGGAGTCGAGCCACATGAGTTGCTTGGTTCATATGCCGGCGCAATGGGTGCAGGGCAATTTATTTCTTCGAGTTATCGCGCTTATGCGGTGGATGGAGATGGCGACGGGCAGCGTGATTTATGGGGTAGTTGGCAGGATATTCTCGGGAGCATTGCTAACTATTTCAAGGTGCATGGCTGGGTCGAGGGGGCTCCGGTGGTCGATCGGGCTACACGCCCATCGTCTTGGTCAGGCTCGGAGCCGAGCAACAGCATGAATCTCAATGATACGGTTGGATCGCTAGCTGAAATGGGCTATGTTTTTTCGACTACGCTGCCCGAGTCCTCGCCTGTGACTATGCTTGCTCTGGATGGTCAGGATGGACTTGAGTACTGGGTGGGGTACCATAATTTTCGGGTCATCACCCGCTACAATCGAAGTGTCAAATATGCCCTAGCAATCCATCAGCTGGGACAGGCCATACGGATGGCGACGGAGAGTCGATTGTAGATGACAAGTTCCCCTCATAAATTTTGGTTCGCGGCTCAATTCCGGCTTTTTATTTTATCTTTGTTTGTATGTTCGGGTAGTGTCGCTCAGATTCCTATACCAGAGCCGCCTCAGCTAAGAGCAGAGAGTTTTGTTTTGTTGGATTTTGCCAGCGGCAAAGTGCTGGCAGAACGCACTCCAGATCTCAGGCTAGATCCAGCGAGCTTGACAAAATTGATGACGGCTTATGTGGTTTTTCATGCCCTTGATCAAGGGCAGATCGGTTTGGACGACCAGGTTACCGTGAGCGAAAAGGCCTGGAGAACGGAAGGTTCGCGCATGTTTATTGAGGTGAATACCCGCGTTCGGGTGGAGGATTTAATAAGAGGCATGATCATTCAATCCGGCAATGATGCGAGTGTCGCTTTGGCAGAGCATATTGCGGGAGATGAGGATACTTTTTCAGCGTTAATGAATGAGTATGCACAGATACTGGGTATGACGGGGACCTCTTACCGAAACTCCACTGGTCTCCCTTCTTTGGACCATTACACTTCGGCTCGGGACGTGGCTATTCTTGCACGAGCCATTGTCGCAGAGTTTCCTGATTACTATTCTTGGTATTCAGAGCGTGAATTTACCTATAACGAAATCACACAGCATAACCGCAATTCTTTACTCTGGCGGGATACATCCGTAGACGGTATGAAAACGGGATACACGGACAATGCGGGTTACTGTTTGGTCACCTCTGCCGAGCGTTCTGGAATGCGGCTCATTTCAGTCGTCATGGGGATGCCAACTGCGGAAGCGAGGGCCAGCGGTAGTCAATCCTTGCTTAATTACGGATTCCGATTTTATGAGACCCATAGGCTTTATACATCAGGTGAGCAAATTACCAATACCCGGGTATGGGGCGGGAACCAGGAAACAGCTGCTTTGGGCATTGCAAAAGATCTTTTCGTCACAATTCCTCGAGGAAGCTATGACACCTTATCAACAGATCTAGAGGTGGAGGCTGATCTCATTGCACCCCTTGCCGGGGGGGCAGCGGTCGGCCAGGTTCGGGTTTCTCTGAGTGGGGATACATTACTTGATGTGCCTCTGATCACCCTGCATCCAGTTGAACAAGGAAGTTTCTGGACCCGACTGAAGGATGAGCTGACCCTTTGGCTTCGGTGAATAAGGAATTTCTCCGAAGACCCTTCTCGTATCAATGTCTAACGGTGTCGCTGTGAAACCTTTTGTGGGTAGAGATTTGGGTTTGCGTCCGTTGCCAGACGTTTGGGCCAAGATGCAGCGCTTTACCGATGAACGCTTACCCGAGTCCGCAGACGAAGTTTGGTTTGTACAGCATCCCAAAGTTTTTACTCTTGGTTTAAGTGCAGATCCATCTCACCTTCTTTCGCCCGGAGATATTCCCGTTGTCAAGATTGATCGGGGGGGGCAGGTTACCTATCACGGACCAGGACAACTGGTGGTCTATGTAATGCTTGACCTTAGACGACTCAATATGGGTGCTCGGTCCTTAGTCGAGGCTCTAGAGGGAGCTGTAATAGAAACCGTATCCGGTTATGGGGTTAAGGCCTACGGACGTCGTGATGCGCCGGGGGTATATGTACAGGGCCGTAAGCTTGCCGCAGTTGGTTTGAGGATACGTCGCCACTGTTCGTACCACGGTTTCGCAATCAATGTAGATATGGAGCTAGAGCCGTTCAAGCGAATCAATCCCTGTGGGTTTGATGACTTAGAAATCACACAGTTGAGTGCGCTGGGCGCTATAAATGATTTGGCTCAGGTGAGGCAGGATCTTGAGCCGTCCTTGAGATCGCACTTAGTTCGTAAACTTCATTAATGTAAGCTTTGTGTTTATTGCACGAATGGGTAAATACCTGGTGCTGCTTGGATGAGCCCGTCGAGGTAGCAGACACGAGTTCGATCGGCATCCTTAGAATTTTCAGCGGTTTTTTCATCAAGCGAATGTAGGTACTCAAGGAGTAAGAACCGTAAAGTGAAGAAATTTGAAAGTAAGATCAATGTGGATGGTTTAATCACATCCGCTGCCGATGCGCGGGTGCCTGTTATGGACCGGGGTTTCCTTTACGGAGATTCAATATACGAGGTTTTTAGAACCTATCATGGCATACCGCTGTTCTTTGATGAGCACTGGGATCGTCTTCGGCGATCTGCAAAACGGGTCCACATGAAGCTTGGGTTTTCTAAAGAGCAGTTAACTCAGAAAATTAAAGAAACCGTTGAAATGACATACGCACCTGATCTTGGTCAAGACGTATATGTGCGCTATGTAGTGACCCGCGGCGAAGGCCCGATTGACCTTTTTCCGAGCCCGGCGTTATCCACTCGCTATGTGATCCTTGTCAGGGAGCTACTTCCCTGGAGCTCAGATTTTTACAGTCGGGGCCTATCAATAGCAATTTCGGAAACCCGTCGAAATTCCATTGATGCCCTTGACCCCAACATCAAGGGAGGAAATTATCTGAACAATGTACTGGGTGTGATAGAGGCACGGGCATTCGGGGCTGATGATTGCCTGATGCTAAACGCATCGGAATTTGTTACAGAGACATCCAACAGCAACATCTTTTTTGTTATCGATGGGAGATTGGTCACGCCCTCCCAGAACACCGGGAATCTCATGGGAATTACTAAAGCCGCCGTGCATAAGGCCTGTCTTGAGAATGGCCTTCAGACAGGGGAACGCGAAATTGCGGCCAGTGAATTGGCGAGTGCGACCGAGTGTTTCGTTACAAGTGCGACTCGGGAGGTTATGCCGGTATTGAGCATTAGGGTAGCCGATGGGTATATGGTGGAGTTTCCCGAGGGAGGAGGCGAGGTGACGCGTCAAGTGCGTTCCTACTACAAGGTGCACGTGGACAAGTATCTCCAAGAGCACGCGCATTTTTCACTGTTCTGACGGCGGGCAATCGTAATTTCCGCAGTAGGTAGAAATTGTGACTGGTTGAGCGTTTCGATGCCTGTTACTTTGCGAGCGGGCTTGGTCTCATTTGGAAATGCACGACCAGGGGCTTACTTCCTACACCGTCTTCTTTGAGCCATGGCGTCCGGTCGCCGCTCGGGACCCACAGTCCGCGCCCTTTCCACCCAATTGAAGGGTCATCGATACGGCCTTCGAAACCCTTGCTGTAAAACCCGAGGGGGTAGGGTACGCGTAAAGTGACGAATTCATCATTCACGAGAGCATGCACGCCATCAAACAGGTTGCCGGTCGCTATTGGGGTATTGGCACCAAGTCCCAGTGTATTTCTCTGATCGACCCAGGTGTAGTAGCTGGACTCCACGCTGTATTCGGGTAGGCCGGGAAAGCCTGGGCCCGGGAATCGGTGGAAGGTCCAACCCTCTGGGCAATGGTCACCTGTGGCTGCAGGACCGTTTAATGGCCCTTCGCATTTTTTCCGGTCGAATTGGCCGAGATGACCACTTCCGAGTGAGACCCAAACAACGCCATTACGGTCGATATCAGCGCCCCGCGAAGCAAATCCTGGGAGCGGAATGTTGTATAGCTCTGCGAGTGCGGTTTCCGGTGGGTTTGACCCCGGATCTAGACGGACGACTGAGCCCGGGTGGCCAAAGCTTGTGGAACCCCATACTGAGCCGTCCGCAGGGTTGGGCATGATTGCGTAATAGCCGGCAGTGATACGCTTGTCCAGATCCAGATCTATGGGTTCATCGGCTTCCGCGTAATCATCTCGCTTACCGTTGCCATTTGTGTCAAGGATTAATGCCGTCCACCCCTGGGATTTTTTTTCGTCTCCCGTCTCGAGGAACATGTCGGTATTTAACCACCCAACTACACCCCTCCCGCCGCTGGTCCAGAGTGTATTGTCGTCATCCTCCGCAAACTGCAGATGATGGGTCGAATAACATGTATCGACAAAGGTGTATTCGCCAGTTGTGGGGTTAAGTACTGCAAGATGACGCCCGGCGCTTTCTGTCGGGGTCAACTGGGCAGAGGGATGCTCGGAGCCTTCTTTGCAGAAGCTTGGGTTATCCGAGTCGCGGATTCGTGCGGTGTACCACACAAGCCCCCTGTGATCGAGCATGGGGTTATGTGAGTTAGCTTTACTGTCCCAGATCGCTTCATTTCCCCAGTAGGGTGAGGCTTGGAGGACCGGGTCACTGTTTGTAGTTGGGGTATCTGCGTCACGTACTGGTGCAACGAAGGTCGTCGATACGTTTTTTACGGGATCAAGCATTGGAAAGAGATCCGTGCTTAACTCTGGTGATCCGTAAAGGGGCCCATATCCATTGACTGTAGGGTCTCGTCGGTCGGTGCCTGAGAGATCGTGTAAATAGGCTTTTGGGTCCGACCAGTCCCGGACTGTGACGACCACGTTGCGTTCAAGCCCGATAGGACGTTCGGGCTTGGAATGCGGCAGTTCTCCTGCCGCGATGCGATCGGTCCAATTGGCGAGGTATTTGAAAGGGATGCCACGCAGTACGGAGGCCAGTGGCCGAATCATTTGAGGCCCCGCTTGCCCTGACTGTACGCGCCGAACCCAGGCAGTCTCAGATGATTCAAATTTACCCAGATTCTCTGGGATGGTCCGGGTCGCCAACTGACCGAGCTGGTGGCAGCCCACACAGGATTGGTTTTTCATGATCGCAAGATACCTGTTCAATCCACCGGGAATGTCAGCTACCTCGGCTTGGTCGGGCAGATTCATCATGGAGTACCAATAGGCTGCTGGATAGACTTCGGCCGCCACCGCTTCGCTGGGCGCAATCACCGCGGCCAGATTCGCAATTTCTCCGGGTGCTGCAGTTATTTTTGAAGAGTCCGCGAGTCCGTAGCCGCGGACCCATACCTCGTAGTCCGCGTCCGGGAGATCTGGAATTACATATCGGCCATCTTCGTCGGTCACTACAATTTTAGAGAATCGGGTCTGAAATTGATCGGTTTCCGCAATCACCCAGACACCGGCCTCCGGTCCTTCTGAGCTAGCAACGACACCGCCGATGTCATCGTTGTCGATCTGAATGGTTGCTTCCTGTCCAGAAATTCCAGTGAGACTCAGGCTGAATGACAAGGTGATTATGACGGTGATGATACTGTGACCCACCTTTTTTTCGATTCCCATATCTACGCTCCCGCAGCTTTTTCCATGGCAGCATTTTGTTTAGTTTTGCTGCCCCTTACTACCTTTTAACACCCTAGCCAGTGTGCGTCTAGGATGGTCGACGGTAGCTAGTTTTCGCCATTGACCCCAGCAGACCCTGCTAGAATCACCAGCCGCAATCTAGTCATGGGATCATCGGGTTATGCGTAGGCTTTGCTCTGGTGCCAGTCATTGGTCCGCCCAATATTTTAAGGGTTGGTTTGTTGTCTCGGTCTTTCTGCTGCTCTCTGCAGCGGAGGCTGAGGTTGTTCGAATCGATGTGCACTCAAAGAGTGATATAGCTGGGGGTCGGACCTACGGTCTTGCAGGACCGTATGAACGTTTGTTGGGTAGGGTTTACTTTGAGGTGGATCCCCGAAATACCATCAACGAATCCATCATCGACATTCAATACGCTCCCTTAAATGGGTTCGGCAGGGTGGAGTTTTCCTCTGATTTCTACCTCATCAAGCCGAAGGATGTCGAGGTTGGCAATGGAACAGTATTGGTCGACGTCATGAACCGGGGCAGAAAACGAGTGCTCCACTATTACAATTTTGCATTGGCCCAACTGGAGCCTGAATCCGAGATGGATATGGGTGACGGGTTTTTACTGGATCGGGGATTTTCCCTGTTGTATGTGGGCTGGCAATTTGATGTGCCCCGACAAAAAGGCCTGATGCGGGCTTATACCCCGGTAGCAACCGAGAGCGGCTCCACAATTCGCGGGCTCGTCAGAAGTGATTTCGTGGTACAGGAGTTGGTACATGATCACTCCCTAGGTGATCGGGGCCATGCGCCCTACCAGGCGGCGGATCCCAATGATCCTCGTAACGTGCTCACGGTCCGGGATACAGCGTCGGGCAACCGGATGGTAGTAGGCAGGGACCAATGGCAATTTGGACGGCTGGAGGATGGCCGGATGGTCGCGGATCCCACAAGCGTTTATCTTTCGGGCGGCTTTGAACCTCAGAAAATCTACGAGGTGGTTTTTGTCTCCGAGGACCCACCAATTGCCGGGCTTGGGCTGGCCGCTATGCGTGATTTTGTTTCCCGGCTCAAATATGGGTCAGCTGATCCGCTTTCGGTTCCTGCGGGTGGCATCAACCGGGCCATAGCATTCGGGGATTCGCAAAGTGGCCGTTACCTGCGCACTTTTCTGCGGGACGGTTTCAATGAGGACGAGCGACACAGAAAGGTCTTTGACGGCCTGATCGCACACACAGGGTCGAATGCCCGCGGAAGCTTTAACCATCGTTTCGCCCAGCCATCCCGTGCTGTCGACAGGAGCTATTTTTATCCCGGGGACCAGTTTCCTTTTTCCGATGTGTCACAGATTGATCCGGTCACCGGCCTGAAAGACGGTTTGCTGGAGGGATTGAACCCGGAGACCATACCAAAAGTGTTCTACACGAACTCCTCGACCGAATATTGGCGATTGCCGACGGCTTTGATTCATACCAGCGTGGACGGTGCACGGGATATCCAGCATGCGGAAACATCCCGTATCTATCTTTTCGCCGGGACGCAGCATGTGCCGGCACAGCTACCAAGAGTGCGCCCGCAAAGCTTACACATAGGGAATCCGAACGATTACAGGTGGTTCCTTCGATCGCTGCTGGTTTCGATGAATGGCTGGATTATTGATCCTGGCATTTTGCCGCCACCAAGCCGTTATCCGAGAATTGCCGACGGCACTTTAGTTCCCCTTGAGCAAGTGCAGTTCCCAAACATCAGAGGAATTGTGCTGCCAAGAGATGTCAGCAGGGCCTACCGGCTCGATTATGGGAGCCAATTTGAGGCGGATGGGATCATTAGCAGAGAGCCACCGGGTATCCTGTCGGTTTTTCCGTTTCTAGTGCCGCAGGTGGATGATTCCGGGAACGAGCTGGCTGGTTTACGAAGCCCGGATCTTGCAGTACCCCTGGCCACCTACACGGGATGGAATCCCTACAGTCCTATCGCGAGCCAGGGTTCTTATATACCCTTCCCGCGGACGCAGTCTGAACGTGAGAAAGGCGGGGATGTGCGGCTCCCGATCGACTCCCGGTACGAGAACCGCCAGCACTATTTAGGACTAGTCACTGAAGCGGCACTAGCTCTGATCAAACAAGGCTATCTTCTTGGGGGGGATTTGTCTTTGATCCTGGAAAACGCAGGCCGTCACTGGGATTTTCTTGTCACAGACGGTCAATAGTTGCATTAACAACTTCTTATTTTGGGGGGATATTCAAGTGCCTTCCTGATATTGGCACGCCCGGAGAGATTCGAACTCCCGGCCACCTGGTTCGAAGCACGCTGAATGCCGCTTCCAACCAAAAGCTGCCGGCTCCATACGGCCGATCAGGTGTTTCATCCGGTGTTGGTTACGAATTCCCTATTTTTTACTCTTGGCCAGGTGCTAATGGTCCTTTAGTGGATGGCCTGGAAAGATGCTTCATCAATCAGTCGGCCGAGCCAATTTAGGACTTTCCCTGCCGAACTTCACCCCCCCAAGCCTGCTATCACTGGCTTGATTGGCTCAATCTCTTTTTTAGGTCTACCCGAGCGATGTGTGCGTTGATCTTCAAGGAATGACTTCCGCGCTCCCTTCATGCCAGCGCACTTCCATGTCCGGTCCCCTGGAGCGGATTCTGTCCTCAGCTGCCCGGAACAATTCATAGACAACCGAGCCGTCCGCGGCCTGTGTGCTTTCGATGACGCGGACCGGCTCGAACAGATCCGGCGCAGCGGCAGCCGTGGCGCGGACCAACTCCGGCACGGATGACCACGCAACATCGCGCTGGATCTCAATTACCGTCCACGCTCCGTTCGACTGCACCATATCGACCTCGATCTCATCGCCGTTCGGCAACGTACCGGTGACCTCGTATTGGTCACCGCGGGCATTGAGCTCCCCACTCGTGATGGTGACGCCGGGCGCAGCGGCCGAAGCTACCACCGAGGCATCTCCGAGGACGGAGGATACCTCGGCTTCTGGCTGTGTTGTTTCGGGGACAGGCGGTGAGCAAGCCGCTGCAGCCAGCGCCAGGGCGATGAATGCGTATTGAACCTTGGTCATGGGTAACCTCCTATACCTTACGTCTGCGTCTAAATAGGAAATGCGCAGTGCAATATATGCAGAGACATCCTGCTTCAGTTGGCGCGCCCGGAGAGATTCGAACTCCCGACCTTGCGGTTCGTAGCCGCACACTCTATCCAACTGAGCTACGGGCGCAACATGCAAAACAAAAAGCTACATCTGATTTTTCCCTGGAAACCAGCCGAAAGTAATTTTTCTGTTTCAGCTAGAGCGCCAGGGAATATCCCTCCGGTTATTTTTTCATTTATTTAGTTTTTAGTTGATTATCAAGCCACGCGATGGTGTCTTCCACCACTTCAATTTGAATTGGATCCGGGTGGTATTGACCATCCTCGCTTCGCCTTACATATATGAACCCGTGCACATCATGGTCATAGGATTTCCAGGCGGTTTCTTTACCCGCCTCGGTCAGCACTTCGTAAGTGAGTCGGAAGATACCCTGCAGGTGGTCATCATGGCGACCATGCACGAGGATTGGTGTGGTAATTGCATTTACACGTTCTAGTGCAAGATCTAGATTAATCCGGTTACGGGTTGCTTCAGCATCGCGCATCTGCATTTCTTCAATGTTCCACATCCCAGTTTCTTCGGCAATGAACGCTGTTTCGTCCGGAGTGAGGCCGAGAAATTCATGAGACGCGGGCTCATTGGCGACAGCAGCTGCCAGTCCGTGGTACTGGGAGGTAATCTTCATGGCCATCTCACCGCCGTGACTCATGCCTACATGGACAACCTGGTCCGGATTTACAAAAGGCAGGGTTTTCACGAATTCGATAATTGAAATTTCATCATCGATCTCAAGGGGTCCACGGTTGAACATTTGCATGCCCTGCCGGCCACCCTTGATCAGCTGCTCATTTTTATTGAATCCGAGTTCAACCTCCGCGCGGTAGCGCATCCAAACTACCGCGTAACCGGCATCAAGGAAGCGGTCCAGGGTCCAGCCCCTGTTGTGGCTTGAGTTTTTTAC
>CAJWKT010000026.1 GCA_913041665.1 uncultured Gammaproteobacteria bacterium
GCGGTGGGCTGGATGCAGTTCCAGCAGAAGAGTTTGGTTACGTTTTGCTAGCTATTGAGTCGGCGCAATTGGAGCGGGAGCTGAATAGCATTGAATATCAGCCGAGTCTCACAAGTGCAGATACAGCTACTACCGCTGCGGTTCTAGAGGATCGGATCGGTTACGTTGATGCACAGCTGACCTATGCAGCGGCAAATGGCATAGATTCGCGGCAAACGGAAACATTATGGAGGGAGCGGGTTGATCTCATGAACACGTTGGTCGATGTGCGTTATGCGCAGTTCCAGCAGGTTGGGTTTTAAATTGAGGGCGAGAATATGAAAAGTTTTTCTTTTATCCTTTCAGCATCGGCAATGGTGGGAGCATTGCTCGTAACGAGTATCGCTTCGAGCCAACAGTCGTCAGGGCCAAACACCGAGGGCGAGTCCATTCAGGTGCAGTTGATTAGGGCTAGGGAACGAATGGGTGAGGCTGCCGAAGAGTTTCGTCGTCTGGTGTATGCCGCAGGAATCAGCCGGGCTAGAGACGCCATGATCGGTGTCGGCATCGAAGATGCGGAGGATGGCGCACGGGTGTTGGGTGTGAGTCCCGGGGGTCCGGCAGACGAGAGCGGCGTGAGCGTTGGCGATGTGATCTTCTCTTTGGATGGCATATCTTTGGTCGGCAATGGTACTGGATCCCCTTCCCGGGCTTTGATGGAGCGGATGGGGGCAGTGCAGCCTGGAGATACTGTGCAGTTAACCCTTCAACGGGACGGGAGCGAGCTTGAAATGGAATTAGTAGCCGCACCTAGCGCGTTCTTCAGTGAGAATCGGCCGCCGAGAAATGGAGGCCGTGCGGCGCCGACTCGGCAGGGCCCTCCTTCCAGAGGACTTAGTTTTGGGGGGGCAGACCGAGACAGGGAATGGCGTCGGTCAGGACCTCCGCCTTCAGGGGGGCGCTGGCGGGGCATGGAATTGGTGGAGCTAACACCCGCGCTGAGTACCTACTTTGACACCGAGCAAGGGATCCTCGTAGTGAGGGCCCCACGTAATGACACGTTTGAGTTGATCGATGGCGACGTCATTTTGGAGATCAATGGCCGCGTACCTACGAGTACCGAGCATGCCATGCGCATTTTCGGCAGCTTTGATGCAGGAGAGAGTCTGGCATTGCGTATCATGCGCGACGGCCGGCAAGAAACCTTGGAAATAGAGTTTCAGGCACCTCTGCGTCGTCGTTAATGATGCCCTTGAGAGAGACCTAAGCTCTCACTCTGTTGCCAGAGCCGGATTTTGAGTCCGGCGTGTCTACCAATTCCGCCATCCCGGCAGTTAGGGATGCGTTGGTATAAGGCAAGAAATTGTTTCCATACCTGAAAGGTATACAACCTTTTTAATTTTGAGAGTATCTATGAAGATATGATCATGGGAAGCCAGAGGGGCAAAAGATGTTTTTTTCTATCTAAAGTCGTATTGGTGGGCTTAATTATTTTTGTTTTGAATGCCTGCGGCGGTGGAGGGGGAAATGCTTCTTTAGGGGGCGGTGCAAGTACCACCGACATCACGCCAACCGCCTTTACCTTCACAGACCAAACAGGAGTTGTTGAAAGTACGGTCATCACTTCCGCCGCAATTACCGTTATGGGGATTAATTCCTCTGCCGCGATTAGTATCACGGGAGGAACTTATTCAGTTGCAGGGGCTGCTTATACCTCCTCTACAGGGACGGTCACCAATGGCCAAAGTGTAGTTGTTCGACATACCAGTTCTGCCAGTGCATCGACAACCACCAACACCGTACTGACCATTGGCGGAGTCAGTGCTACCTTCAGTAGTACGACGGCCGGGGTCACCTACTCGACAGCCAATGTTTATTGTGACCTGAGCGAATTGATATACAACAGTGATGAATCAGTCAATACAAACAGTGATTATAGTTGGGTGTGCAACACACAAAACAGACTATTGTCTGCAAACGGTATTCCCAATCATGAAGTCGGTACATTCCCTAATGCTAATAACCCCAATACCATCAGCGTACAAAATATCAGCGAAACATTCACCATCAGCCCATCAGTCATTTCCAACAGTGGAACATTTGCCCGGATAGTTGCCTACGCACTGAACGGTATTAAATTTGATCCGGGCACGGCTGGGCGTTGCAATGACGCAGGATCCTGCAGCTTAGCTGGTGGTTCCTCCGGATCTTGGAGCATTGAAGCGTTAGGGCATGATACTTTTGATTTCGGTGATGACATGAACCACGCGCATGTTCAGCCCACCGGTGCCTATCATTATCATGGTATACCGGAACGTTACCTCACCAAACTGGCAAAAGGTGAAGCCATGACTCTAGTGGGTTGGGCAGTTGACGGTTTTCCGGTCTACGCCCGCTACGGGTACAGTGTTGCAGATGATTCTGGTAGTCCCATTAAAATTATGGAACCGACCTGGCGACTCAAATCATCCGCTGATGCCGGCCGACCTTCAACCAAGAACACCGACGGAAGCCCCATCCCTTTAGGCGCATTCACACAAGACTACGAATATGTAGAGGGTTTAGGTGACTTGGATCGATGCAATGGGCGTAGTGGTGTAACTCCTGAGTTCCCAAGAGGTATTTATTACTATGTGGTTACCGATTCATTTCCCTATGCCTCACGCTGCCTAAGAGGTGTATTTGCAGCTGAGGGACCACCCTAATTTTGTTACTAGTAGCAACCTAAGCGCCTTGATTGGCTGTGCGGGTTAGAATCGATCGCTATGGATCGAAAGGCCTTCCATTATCATTTGCCAAGGGAACTAATCGCTCAAACGCCGCTGGATGAGCGTTCGGCAAGTCGGTTATTGGCTCTAAAGGGGAGTAGCCTAGAGGGCTATCAATTTTCTGATCTAGCCCAACTGCTGCGACCCGGGGATTTATTAATATTGAACGACACCCGCGTTATTCCTGCTCGCCTCTACGGTCAAAAACCAGCGGGCGGAAAGGTGGAAATTTTGCTGGAACGAGTTACCGGGACTCGTACGGCAATTGTTCAGCTTGGAGCCAGTAAGAACCTATCAGCGGGAACGGCTCTGGGGCTAGCGGGTGGGGTGAGTGCCCATATCCTAGAAAAAAAAAGCATATTCTTCGAGCTCGTTTTCGATACTGATCTTGAGCCATTTCTAATGACTCATGGTGAGGTACCTCTCCCACCGTACATTAAGCGGGTTGCGGGGACCCAGGATAAGGCACGCTATCAGACTATCTATGCTCGAACATCCGGGGCCGTCGCTGCTCCCACTGCCGGATTGCATTTAGATCCAATTCTTCTGGATGCGCTGGATAAGCGGTCTATTAAACAAGCGTTCATTACTTTGCATATTGGAGCGGGTACATTTGCTCCTGTGCGCACTGAGAAAGTCGAAGATCATCGACTACATAGCGAGTGGTTTAAGGTTTCGGAGGATCTTTGTGATCGCATCAAGAAAACAAAAGTGAGTGGCGGACGTATCATCGCCGTTGGCACCACGACCGTTCGGGCTTTAGAAAGTGCCGCTCTCAATGGTCTGTTACATCCCTGCGAAGGGGAAACAACTCTTTTCATATATCCTGGCTTTCAGTTTCGTGTTATTGACGCAATGGTTACGAACTTTCATCTCCCTGAGTCGTCGCTCTTGATGCTCGTAGCAGCATTCGCTGGGCGTCGGACAGTGCTTGGTGCTTATCGTCATGCGGTAGCACATCGCTATCGATTCTTTAGCTATGGTGATGCTATGTTGGTGCAACCATGAAGTTTGAGGTACTTAAAACTGAGGCGAGAGCTCGGCGCGGGAGAATGATTTTTCGGCGTGGTTGTGTGGAAACACCTGCCTTCATGCCGGTGGGTACGTACGGGAGTGTTAAAGCCATGACGCCCGAAGAGCTTCGCATTGTAGGAAGCGAGATTGTCCTCAGCAACACTTTTCATCTCATGTTACGTCCCGGCATTGAGGTCATTAAGGCTCACGGGGGTTTGCATAAATTTATGAATTGGGCCGGTCCCATCATTACTGATTCTGGGGGTTTTCAGGTCTGGAGCTTAGATAGTTTGCGGTCCGTGACGGAAGAGGGCGTTGAGTTTCGTTCGCCCGTAGATGGACAGACCGTCATGCTGACACCGGAGCATGCAATTGAGCTGCAGCATTATTTCGATAGCGATATCGTAATGGTTTTTGATGAGTGCACAGTTTATCCAGTTGATGAAGTCGTGGCACGAAAATCTATGGAGCTTTCTTTGCGCTGGGCTGCACGTTGCCGCCTTGCCTTCGATGCATTTAAAGACAACCCTGTAAACGATGCTGCTTTGTTCGGTATTGTGCAGGGAAGCACCTTCGCCCAACTTCGTCAGGAGTCCTTAAGTGGGCTCATGGAGCTCGATTTTGATGGCTATGCCGTGGGTGGGCTAGCCGTGGGAGAAACGGAGCATGAGCGCTTGACGGTACTAGAGGAATTAGAACCCTTTTTGCCCAGCACGAGACCGCGCTATTTGATGGGAGTAGGTTTGCCAAGTGATCTCATTAAGGCGGTCGCTCGCGGGGTTGATATTTTTGATTGTGTTATTCCAACCCGCCACGCCCGCAACGGTCAACTCTTTACATCTGAGGGTACGCTCAACATCCGCAATGCCCGCTTCAAGAACGATACCGAACCACCGGATCCATCATGTGTTTGCCGTACCTGCCAGCAGTATAGTCGCGCCTATTTGCGCCATCTTAATCTTTGCAATGAGATTTTGGGGGTAAGGCTCGCGACCCTGCATAATCTCCACTATTATCAGACATTAATGGCTGAGATGCGGCAGGCTATTGAAGAAAAACGTTTTGAGTTTTTTGTAGAGGACCGTTTAGCCCGAGCTATGCCATAATAGCTACCCCGTTTCATGCGGGTTCAAAGCCAACCGAGTAGCACATGGAATTCTTAGTCAATTCAGCCTGGGCTCAAACTGGGGGTACCCAAGGGAACCCGTTGATGAGTTTTTTGCCACTTATCATTATTTTTGTACTTTTCTACTTCCTGTTAATTCGGCCACAGAGCAAAAAACAGAAAGAGCATAAGCAAATGATTGAGTCCCTAGAAAGTGGTGCGGAAGTGGTTACTGGCGGAGGTCTTCTGGGTAAGGTTACCGATGTAGGGCCAGATTTTGTGACAGTAGAGGTAGCCGAGGGCGTTTTGCTGAAGGCTCAAAAGCATACTATTGGAGCTGTTCTTCCTAGGGGTACAGTGAAAAATGCCTGATCGGGTCTGAGCTATGAATCGTTACCCTCTATGGAAAAATTTATTGGTTCTTGGCGTGGTGGTTTTTGGCACTATCCTTGCCTTACCGAATATCTTTGGTGACGATCCCGCATTGCAGGTCAGTCGAGAGGACGGACAAGCTGTGCCAGAGTTCACTCTTTCAGCCATCAGGTCTGTACTTGAAGAAGAAAATATTGGTTACATAGCGGCTGATTTTGAAGAGAATGCTGTATTGGTGCGCTTTGACAATGTGCCTATGCAACTACAGGCAAGTGGCGTGCTTCGTGAGGCGCTGGATTTTCATATAGTGGCCTTGACGCTAGCCCCACGTACGCCTGCTTGGCTTAGAGTTATGGGACTTAAACCAATGAGTTTGGGATTGGATTTAAGGGGCGGGGTACATTTTCTTTATCAGGTAGATCTCGAAACAGCGACCCAGCGGTATCTTGGAACCTACGTAGCAGACCTAAATACCCAATTTAGGGAAGAGCGCCTTCGCGCTAGAGCAACCCCCGAGCAAACATTTATCACGGTCCAAGTTCAGCGTGAAGAGGATCGGGAAGCAGTCGCTGAAATTATTGGTGCGCTTAACAACACAACTGGAATCAATAATCCGTTGGGGCAGGCAGATTCGGTAATCATTGATGAGACGATAGTAGAGGGACAGCCTAGCTATGAGATTAGATTGTCTGAAAGTCAGATCCGCGCACGACAGGATTTTGCGATTCAGCAAAATACGACTACTCTACGTAATCGCGTGAACGAACTTGGCGTTGCTGAACCAATCGTGCAGCGCCAAGGTGTTAATCGCATTGTTGTTCAATTACCCGGTGTTCAGGACCCTGCCCAGGCGGAGCGTATTTTGGGCGCTACAGCAACGCTGGAGATTCGGTTAGTAGACTGGGAAAATGATGCTTTTGAGGCTCAGCGGCGCAATCGTCCCCCCTTGAACTCTATTCTTCGCGAACAGAGAGATGGTACTCCGGTTCTATTAAGGCGGGAGATTGTGGTTTCCGGGGATCAACTAGTTGATGCTACCTCCGGCTATTCCCAGGGCCAGCCGATGGTTTCTATCCGGCTTGACGCGCAGGGCGGGCAGCGCATGCTAGAGGCCACTCAGGCTAATTTAAGACGGCCTATGGCGGTAGTCTATATCGAGGAGAAACCCGAACTTGTGGAACGGGGAGGAGAGCAGATACTTCGGACTGTCCGAGAAGAAACCGTAATTAATGTTGCGACAATTCAGGGCGTTTTCTCTAGTAATTTCCAGATAACGGGCTTGAGTCCGTTTGAGGCTCAGGATTTGGCCCCCCTCTTGCGGGCCGGTGCATTGGCAGCGCCCATTGTGAAAGTTGAGGAGCGTACGATTGGTCCAAGTCTTGGCCAGGATAATATCGAAATGGGCCGCAACGCAGTCATGATTGGTTTCCTGTTAGTGGTTGCATTCATGCTTGTCTATTATCGAATATTCGGGTTAGCAGCTAACCTCGCGCTGTTTGCAAACCTGATTTTGATCGTAGCGCTACTATCTTTATTACAAGCGTCACTTACATTGCCAGGTATTGCGGGCATAGTACTTACGGTTGGTATGGCTGTGGATGCCAACGTACTGATTTTTGAACGTATTCGGGAAGAACTCGCCAATGGAAATTCTCCCCAAGCAAGCATACGTGCAGGCTATGAAAAGGCGTTTTCTACCATCGCAGACGCGAATGTCACTACCTTCATTGCAGCGCTGGTACTGTTTATGTTCGGCACAGGGCCTATCAAGGGATTTGCCATCACGCTAAGTTTGG
Organism: uncultured Gammaproteobacteria bacterium; assembly: GCA_913041665.1. GTDB lineage: Bacteria > Pseudomonadota > Gammaproteobacteria > Steroidobacterales > Rariloculaceae > CAJWKT01. Next base: position 7,035 of record CAJWKT010000026.1, read on the forward strand.
GAATTTTAACTTCTATGTTTACAGCCATCATTGGTACTCGTGCGATTATAAATCTCATTTATGGCTCACGACAGGTTGAGCGTTTGGCCATTGGCGGAGGCACGCCCTGATGCAATTATTTGCAAAAATTCCAGATATTGATTTTATGAGTAGACGTCGTATTGCGATGTTCCTTTCGTGTGTGCTTATCTTTTTTTCATTGGGATCAGTTGGGACCCGAGGGCTCAACTTGGGGGTAGATTTTACTGGCGGTATGTTACTTGAGGTGGGCTATTCAGGCGCTGCTAACTTGACCGACGTGCGCAATGCACTGGCTGATGCCGGATATGATATTGCGCTGGTGCAAAATTTCGGTAGTGCAAACGACGTACTGATTCGTTTGCCTCCAAGCGGCGAAGAAGAAGCGGCTGTTGTTCGGGACCGCGTGTTAGATACTTTGCGTGAATACGATTCCTCCGTACTGCTAAGGCGTATCGAATTTGTAGGACCTCAGGTAGGCGAGGAGTTAACAGAGCAAGGCGGGCTAGCCATGCTGTTCGCGCTTATTTTGATATTTGCATACGTAATGTTGCGCTTCAATAGGAAATTTGCAGCCGGCACGATTACAGCTTTGGTGCACGATGTCATTGTGGTGATAGGTGTTTTCTCATTCTTTGGGCTGAACTTTGATTTGTCAGTCTTGGCAGCTTTGCTCGCCACCATTGGTTACTCTTTAAACGACACGATCGTGGTTTTTGACCGGATTCGGGAGAATTTTCGTGTTATTCGTCGGGGTACTGCTGAGAGCATTGTCAACACATCCATTAACCAGATGTTGGCGCGAACCTTAATTACTAGCTTCACGACCCTGTTAGTATTGTCTGCCCTTTACATATGGGGTGGTCAAGCAGTGAATGGTTTCGCCGAAGCTTTGATTGTTGGGGTTATAGTGGGCACATATTCATCGATTTACGTCGCTTGCACTGTAGCCTTAGCACTAAAGGTTTCTCCTGCTGATTTGTTGCCACCCAAGCGCCAAGAAATCGACGATATGCCTTAGGGTGACTCATTAGCAGGTTGCCTTCTGCATGGAAGCGTCTCTAGTGCAATAACCTCAGGCCGCGTCTGTATTCGGTTATTCTAAATTTCCCGCGTACGGGGCGAATATTTTCGATAGCCCGGCGTATACCTTTGGATTGCCAGCTACGACATTACCAGTTTTTAGATAGTGGTCTGTTCCTTGAAAATCGCTAATTCGCCCTCCCGCCTCTCGAATAATCAGTGACCCTGCAGCAATGTCCCATATCTTTAGGCCAAACTCCCAAAACCCGTCCACACGTCCTGCTGCGACATAACACAAATCTAGTGCTGCTGAGCCAGTCCTGCGCACACCCGCACTGGACTTCATGACGACTTTGAGCATGTCCATGTATTCATTTATGTATCGCTGATTTTTACTGTAGGGAAAACCCGTGGCGATAAGGCATTCATTTATCTTGTTGCGCTGACTGACCCTAATTCTCCGACCTTCGAGTTGCGCGCCACTACCTCTGCTCGCGGTAAAAATTTCTTGGCGAATTGGGTCGTAAACTACACCATGCTCTAACTGGCCCTTCCGGGTTATGGCAATAGAGATAGAGAACACAGGAAATCCATGCAAGTAGTTTGTTGTGCCGTCCAGAGGATCAATAATCCACTGGAAATCGTGTTCTCCCTCTTGTCCTCCTTCTTCCGCGAGAATCGCGTGTTCTGGGTAATGATCGCGTATGACCTCGACTATAATTTCCTCTGCGAGGTGATCGATTTCTGTTACGTATTCGTTTGCTTCTTTTTTAGCCACCTTTATAGAGTCCAGCCGATCTAGGCGCTGAACCATCATCTCACCAGCGCGTCGAGCGGCGCGCACCGCGATATTAACCATCCCATGCATCATTTACTAAGTCTCGCGGAGAGTGGGCAGAAATAGAAGAGTAGAATACTCTTTTTGTTCTGACAAATTCTTATGCATATTCCAGTACGCATTGTCCTTGTGGAGACGAGTCATCCGGGCAACATTGGCGCTAGCGCCAGGGCTATGGAGACTATGGGGTTGAAGGATTTGGTTTTAGTCCGGCCTAAGGTGTTTCCGAGTGCAGATGCGACTGCTCGGGCATCCGGTGCAGATGAAGTTCTTCGGAGTACCCGCGTGGTTGATTCTTTTACTGAGGCGATTGGTGATTGTGGTTTTGTGATCGGTTCCAGCGCGAGACTTCGGGGTTTAGCGTGGCCCACCATAGATCCTAGGACTTGCGCGCGCTCCATATGGGAGCATCTAAACAGTAATCAAGTGGCTATTGTCATGGGGCCCGAGCATTCTGGTCTTACCAATGAATACCTTGGTCGTTGCCAGCGTCTGGTTCACATCCCGACTAACCCTGCTTATAGTTCCCTAAATCTGGCCATGGCGGTTCAGATCCTGTGCTACGAGTTGCGCTTGGCGCATCCGCAGCATAAGCCTTTAGAAGGCCGACACGATGAACGTTTAGCCAGCGCTGAGGAATTGGAAAGTTTTCACAAGCATTTGGAAGATGTGCTGTATAACGTTGGATTTCTCAGGACTGGACAATCTCGTCAACTGAAACTTCGCCTGAGAAAGATTTTTCATCGCGCAATGCCAGATGAAAATGAGATTAATATTTTGCGCGGAATTTTGTCAGCGCTGGACCCTAGAAAGAAATCAAAATGAAAAAAATAGAGCCCATTTATCTGGATTATGCCGCAACAACACCAGTAGACTCGCGGGTAGTGAAATCTATGAACGGATGCTTGGAAATGGATGGAGCATTTGCAAACCCGTCTTCAGTTCATCTGCCGGGACAAAGAGCAGCCCAGATGGTCAGCGAAGCGCGTGCAGCAATTGCCGCAAGGATTCACGTTAGGCCTCAGGAAATAGTTTTTACTTCTGGAGCTACAGAGTCTGACAACCTCGCATTAAAAGGGATATTGATGGGACGTGGTGACCGGTACGGACATCTGATAACGGTGAAAACTGAGCACAAGGCGGTACTTGACACCGCCAAAGTGCTCGATAGGGCTGGGTTTGAAGTTACCTACTTAGACTGTGACTCGACGGGCCTTATTGAAGTCCGTCAAGTCGCTGATGCGCTCAAAGAAAATACGATTTTGGTGTCTGTTATGCACGTGAACAATGAGATTGGTGTAATACAGCCCTTACCAGAAATAGGCCAGCTATGCCGCTCCAAGGGCGTATTATTTCACGTTGATGCAGCCCAAAGCATTGGCAAAGTACCGCTGCCACTCAATGAGTGGTGTATCGATTTGGTTTCACTGACCTCGCACAAAGTTTATGGGCCAAAGGGAATCGGCGCACTTTATTTGCATCCGGGCGTACAAATTACACCACTAATTCACGGTGGAGAACAGGAGAGAGGTTTACGCGCAGGCACACTTTCTACGCATCAAATCGTTGGTTTTGGAAAAGCATTTGAGCTCGCGGACACGAAGAATGAGGCACCCAAACTGGAGGCCTTGCGTGCCCGCCTTTGGGAGGGACTCAAGAGTATTGATGGTGTTCGCCTTAATGGGCATCCAGACCAGCGCTCACCCAATATTCTGAACGTAGCGATCCCTGGTGTGGAAGGGGAAAGTCTTCGGTTAGCTACTGAGGATATCGCAGTTTCCTCTGGTGCTGCCTGTAACACAGATAGCCCAGAAGCCTCCTATGTACTAAAGGCACTAGGTCTCAGTGACAGCTTGGCGCAAGGTTCATTGCGGTTCAGTGTAGGTCGTTTTACAACCATCAATGACATTGATAGGGCCATTGCCTTAATGAAAAAGGAAGTAGCCCGCCTTCGTGTATTGGCATCTTTTATGCCTAATTGGTGATTGCCCTCGGGGTTTTGAGCTAAAATCTTAACTTTAATATTAATGAATTACAGTTCTGAGGTACGGCAACACTTCCTTTCGCCCTATGGGGCTGGGGTGTTTGACCGTAGTTCTTTGGGGGTGGTTTCTGGTGAGGCTAGTGATCGAACCTTGAACGTATGGGCATGCTTCCAGGTTCAGGTGGTGGATGGTGTTATTTCATCCAGTCGGTTTCAGGTCTTTGGTTGTCCTCACACTTTGGCAGCTGCCAGTTGGGTGTCTGAGTGGCTAGAAGGTCGACCCGCAATTGTTTTAAGGCAGCTTAACGTTCGTAGCTTGGCCGACACGTTGGAGGTGCCGATTGAAAAATTTGGTAAGCTGCTGTTAATTGAGGATGCCTTGCTAGGGTGTGCTCAGGCACTTGAGGGAACAATTTAAATAGAAGACTAATATGGCAATTTCAATCACAAAAAGTGCTGCAAAGCGAGTTCAGTTGTTCATGAGTGAGCGTGAAAATGATGTTGGTTTGAGGATTAGTGTAAAAAAAACCGGTTGTTCTGGCTACGCCTATGTAGTCGACTATGCTGATTTAATTAATGCTGATGATGTGATTTTCGAGAAACATGGCGTCAAGGTGGTGGTGGACCCCAAGAGTCTTGAGATCATAGATGGAACCGAGGTCGATTTTGTCAAAGAAGGCATGAATGAAGTTTTCAGATTCCGCAATCCGAAGGTTAAAGGGGAGTGTGGTTGTGGTGAGAGTTTTAGTATCGACTGATGCACTGAAGTACTTATTTTATCAAGGGATAGCATTGTGAATGTTGAGCGGACCCTGTCTATCATCAAACCAGATGGTATTGAGAAGGATTTAATCGGCGAGATTTTTCGACGCTTTGAGGGAGCGAAGCTGCGGATCGTGGCTGCAAAGATGCTTAAGCTTAGCCAAGAACAAGCCAATCAGTTCTATTTTGTGCATAGGGAAAAATCTTTTTACGCTGACTTGGTTAGTTACATGACTTCTGGTCCTGTGATGGTCCAGGTACTAGAAGGGGAAGGAGCCATCGAGAAGAATCGGTTGATCATGGGCGCTACAGATCCCGCAGAAGCAGATCCAGGAACAATTCGATCCGATTTCGCAGAATCGATTGAAAGGAATATTGTGCACGGCTCAGATGGGCCGCTAACAGCTGCCGAGGAAATAAGATTCTTTTTTTCTGAGGAGGACATTTGCTTACGAAGGCCCTGAATACTGAGCTACCCCAGTACTCTAGATATGACGGTGCGGAGAAGCTAAATCTCCTTGGGCTTGCACCTGGAGAACTTAAGTATTTTTTTGAGGGTTTGGGCGAAAAACCCTATCGTGCGCGCCAGGTCATGCATTGGGTGTATCGGCGTGGTGTGTTGGATTTTCATGGTATGACTGATCTCAGTGTTCAGTTTAGAAAACGCCTTGATCTTGTCGCAACTCTGGATTTGCCCGAGATAGCACATACGGATCGGTCTAAGGACGGTACTACGAAGTGGCTGGTAAACGTGGGTTCTGGGCAGGCGGTTGAGACAGTTTTTATTCCTGAACTCAGTCGTGGAACTCTTTGTATATCGTCTCAGGCTGGTTGTGCGCTCGATTGCGCATTCTGTGCGACGGGGCATCATGGGTTTAATCGCAATCTGACCGCGGCAGAGATTCTGGGCCAGGTATTTTTGGCAAATCGTGGACTTAAGATTGAAGGTGCAATCACGAACATTGTATTTATGGGTATGGGTGAACCACTCGCCAACTACCGCAACGTGATGCCTGTAGCCCAGCTACTAGTCGATGACTATGGTTTTGGCCTTTCACGTCGCAGGGTTACCATTTCCACAGCAGGCCTAGTACCAATGATTTATCGTCTAGCCAAGGAATGTAATGTAGCTCTAGCTGTTTCGTTGCATGCCCCAACGGATGATTTGCGTGATCAGCTTGTGCCGATCAATAAACGACACCCAATCAGGCAGCTTCTAAAGGCTTGTTGGTACTATGCCGAGGGGATTGCTAGTCGTCAGATTACCTTTGAATACGTTATGCTGCGAGACATAAATGATTCTCTGGAGCAAGCGAGGCAGTTGACGAGCCTTGTTCGGGGGCGGCCTGCTAAGGTGAATCTGATACCCTTTAATTCATTTCCTGGAGCACAATTTCAGTGTTCGTCCAAGCATGTTATCGACGAGTTCTGCCAATACCTAAGGTCTCGGGGAGTAGTTACCACAATACGACAGACACGGGGAAATGACATTGATGCGGCTTGCGGTCAGCTTGCGGGGAAGGTAGAAAATCGCATGCGCATTAGATTGCGCGATAAGGTGCTTAAGAGGCTTAGTTAGCAAAGAGCGAAAAAATGGAATGCGAATGCCAGACAAAATAGGCAAAAAACATAAAAAATTGGACGAAGAGATTGCGGAATCTAAAGACTTGACCGTAGGTCAGATGCTTAAAGGCACCCGGGAAGATTCGAAGCTTTCTCTGGAGGAAATTTCCGCAGAGTTGCATATTGAGCCGCGCTTCCTGCAGGCACTCGAGGAAGACAATTTAGAGGTTTTTAGTGCTCCTGTTTTCACAAAAGGTTATTTGCGCCAATATGGTAAACGCCTTGGTCTTCGCGAGTCAGATTTGTTAGTGCAATATTATCGACAGGCGAAGGATAACGAATTTTCAATGGTGCCGTTAGCCAGCCAATCGATCGGGGTTGGCGGTTACGCGAGATCTATTGAGGGGTGGAAATTAGCACTTGGGGTTCTATTTTTGTTTGTGATTATTGGATTTGTCATTTGGTCATTTTATTTGTCACAGAAATCTGATCAGGTTGTAATCTCGTCTGTCTCCGGTGAAGTCAGTCGTTCTACATTTGCTGTAGATAGCTTTGAGCTGCTATCGGTACTAGAAACAAAATCTTTTGATGGTTGATTGACAGATTTCATCTTGAAATGGAAAAACTGATTCAGCGTGTACGTGGGATGAACGATATCCTTCCAGAAGAGGAGGCCGCTTGGTCTTTTTTAGAATCCAATGCCATAAATCTTTTCAGTGCCTATGGTTACAAGCGAATTCAAATACCCGTATTGGAGAGGACAGAATTGTTCCGAAGGTCCATCGGCGAGGTAACCGATATTGTAGAGAAGGAAATGTACACATTCGAGGACCTTAACGGTGACAGCGTCACTCTTCGGCCGGAGGCGACAGCTGGTGTCGTGCGGGCTGGTTTGAGTAATGGTTTATTTCATAACCAGCAGCAAAAATTGTGGTGCAGTGGCCCCATGTTTCGGCATGAAAGGCCGCAAAAAGGAAGGTATCGTCAGTTTCACCAGCTGAATGTAGAGGCCGTGGGTTATTCTGGGCCTAGCTTGGATGCCGAACTTATCGTAATGGCAGCAAGGCTTTGGAATTGTTTGGGCCTCAAGAGCCCCACATTAGAAATAAACTCTATCGGCACGCCCTCGGCTAGGGCAAATTATAGAAAAGCACTGGTTGAATACTTTAGGGCTAGACAGGACCAATTAGATCACGATAGTCAGCGGCGTCTTGAGCGGAACCCCATAAGAATTTTGGACAGCAAAAATCCCTCTATGCAAGTACTTTTAGGCGAAGCGCCGTTGCTAACCGATTATTTGGATGCAGAATCCTGTACCCACTTTGAAGAAGTGAAATCCCTTCTTTCGGGCGTCGGCGTAGATTTTACCGAGAACCCGAGATTAGTCAGGGGCTTGGATTACTATAACCGTACAGTGTTTGAGTGGGTCAGCGATCAGCTGGGGGCTCAGAGCGCAGTTTGTTCTGGTGGTCGATATGACGGCCTAATTTCTCATTTGGGGGGGAAAGATACGCCCGCAGTTGGGTGGGCATTAGGGGTAGAGCGTGTTGTGGAATTGCTTCGCGTTGAAGGGAGTGATGTTCCTAGAAGATCTCCAGATGCTTACCTCGCAATAATTGGGGATATTGGGCGAACACAGAGTTTTGTGTTAGGAGAGTCCCTTAGAGACTCAGTACCAGGCCTGTATCTGCTGGTAGATGCCATAGGCGGAACCCTAAAGTCTCAGTTGCGCCGGGCTGATCGTAGTGGGGCCAAGTTGGCCCTAATTTTGGGAAATGATGAGCAGAAGGGTGATCATATCAGTGTCAAGCCCCTGCGGGATGACAGGCCACAACTTGTACTAACGTTGGATGAGTTGATAAAGCATCTGCGCAACGGGGTTGATTGACCATAAAATAGAGCCACACAAATCCTAAAGCGCAGTCTTTAGTGTATTGATAGAGTGAGAATTATTAATTTTTACGGGCTGGGAGCCTTCATATGGACGAATTTCTATCTGAAAAAGAACAATTAGAAGGCATTCGGCAATGGTGGCGTGATAACGGTTGGCATCTCGTTGGCGGTATCACTCTGGGTGCCGCGGTGTTAGTGGGCTGGAATCAATGGACGGCTTATGAGCAGCGTCAAGCAGAGTCGGCAGCAACCCTGTATCAAGAATTACGGGCCGCAGCAATTGATGATTTTGATAATGAAGTGGCAGATCACTTAGAGCGGCTGCGCATTAATTATGCTTCTACTCCCTATGCAGATCAGGGGGGGCTCCTTATGGCACGTGTGTATTTAGAGAATAACAACATTCAGCTAGCTAGCGATGAGTTACGTTACGTTATGGAAAGATCTGCGGATGCTGAATTGGCCTTGGTTGCACGCCTGCGATTAGCCCGTGTTTTGACTTATGAGGAGGCCTACCAGGAAGCCCTAGCACTCCTTGATATAGACGCGGGTATGTTTTCAGGGCGTTATAATGAAGTTCGCGGTGACATACACGTCGCTTTGGGAAATCCCGATAACGCTCGCTTGGCCTATGCTCAAGCTCTTACGGCCGGAGATAGCGAAATGATTGACCGTGTCTTAGTACAAATGAAGCTCGATGATTTACCCGCCGTTATCTCACCGGATCCAGAGATTAATCCATGAGGTGGCTGAGCTTCATAGTTGTTTTTTTGCTGGGTGGTTGTGGGCTATTCGGAGGCGGCGACGATGATCCAATTGAGTCACCAGCAGAACTGACGGAGTTTGATGCCACGCTCACGGTCCGGGAACTCTGGAGCGCAAAGGTTGGTGGTGGGGCGGAAGCTTTGCGGTTGGGTCTTGCGCCTGCAACGGATGGAGCCCGTATTTTTGCTGGCGGTCATAGTGGCCAAGCGGCGGCTTTTGATTCTAGGAGCGGGCAGAGTCACTGGGATGTTCGAACGGATTTAGCCTTAGCCGCAGGACCCAGTTATGGCGATGGTGTTGTGGTTTTTGGTACCAGCGATGGGGAGTTATTAGCACTAAATGCGGAAACCGGTGAGGAGCGTTGGGTGCAAGAGATTGGGAGTGAAATTCTAGCCCCTCCTTCCATCGGTAGCGGCGTGGTCGTTGTGCGTACCGTCGACGGACGTCTGCAGGGTTTCTCTGTGATTGATGGCCGAGAGTTGTGGTCGGTGGAGCAGACTGTGCCTAGCCTTACAATGCGGGGTAATACAGCCCCCCATGTTACGGGTTCGGTGGTAGTTACTGGCTTCGATAATGGTCGGCTTGGTGCCTATGAAATCTCTTCAGGTGATCCCCGTTGGGAGGTTGCGGTGGCAACACCGACCGGAAGAACAGAACTGGAGCGGCTGGTAGATATCAGTGCAGGGTTGCAGGTGGTTGGTAACGATGTATACGCGGTGAGTTATCACGGAAGAGCTGTGGGGGTGGCACTAGAAACGGGGTTGCTGCTTTGGCAGCAGGAACTTTCCAGTCATTCTGGTCTTGGTGCCGACTGGAACAGCGTTTATGTGACTGATGAGTTTAGTGAAGTTGTGGCTCTTGATAGAAACCGGGGCACCCCAAGATGGCGTCAGGATGCTCTCAGACTCAGGGATGTTACGGCACCGACTCCTTATGGAAATTCTATCGTGGTGGGTGATTTGGAGGGCTATCTACATTGGTTAAATCCGTCGGATGGAAATCTGTTGGCCCGCGTTCGTGCTGCCTCTCAGAGAATTGCTGCTGCCCCACTGGTGGTGGGGGATAACCTGTTTATTCAATCAGATGACGGTACTATTGCCGCTTTTACCGTAGTGGCTGATGAGTAGCCCTTGCGGGTTCTCTTGGTATTCTCATGGTTCCTGCAATTGTTCTCGTGGGTCGACCGAATGTAGGTAAGTCGACGCTTTTTAATCGGCTAACTCGATCCAAGGATGCCTTGGTGGCAGATGTTCCAGGACTTACCCGCGATCGTCGCTATGGTTTTGGAAAACTTGGAAAGTGTCCCTATGTAGTTATTGATACCGGTGGTTTTGATCATGATGGGTCCGAGATAAGCGCGCAGGCAATGGAGCAAGCGGAGGTTGCGATTGAAGAAGCAGATGCCGTTGTTCTTTTGTTGGACTATAAAGACGGCTTGATGCCTGCAGATGAGAGTCTCGCCGCCAAACTCCGGTCAACTAGTAAACCTGTCACACTGGCCGTCAATAAATCAGAGGGAGTTTCGGCTGAGATCGCTGAGGCAGAATTTCATAGTCTAGGCTTGGGGGACCCGGTCGCCATTTCCGCTACCCACGGACAGCGCATTAGTACGTTCATTGAGCGGGTACTTGAAACTTTTGAGGTAGACGCACAAAATGAGATTGAATTAGAGCTTTTAGGACCAAGGTTGGCAGTTATGGGCCGACCCAATGTCGGCAAGTCGACCCTAATCAATCGTCTGCTGGGGTCAGATCGCGTACTTACTTCTTCGGAGCCTGGGACGACGCGGGACAGTATTCTTTTGCCTTGTCAGCGGGACGGCTGTGATTTTGTACTGGTTGATACCGCCGGAATTCGTCGGCGAGCCCGGATCAAGGAAACCGTTGAGAGATATAGCGTCGTACAAAGTCTAAAGGCGGTGGAAGACGCAGGCGTAGCAATTTTATTGCTGGATGCCCAGGAGGGTCTCACTGATCAGGACCTTAACCTAATCGGTTTAGTCATTCAGCGCGGTCGCGCACTCACCATTGGGGTGAACAAGTGGGATGGTCTTAGCCCCACATGGCGTCGTCAGGTAGAGGCGCAATTGGAGCGTAGGCTTGAGTTCGCTTCTTTCGCACCCGTCCATTATATTTCTGCACTGCATGGAAGCGGAATCAGTGATCTTGTAAAAACCGCCCTAAGTACCCACAAGGCCGCGGGAAAGGACCTTTCCACGCCACGCTTGAACCGAATACTGGCCGACGCTCTTATAGCACATCCACCCCCGGTGGTTCGTGGTAGGCGAGTCCGGTTGCGGTATGCGCATCAAGGGGGGCGCCATCCTCCGGTAATAGTCGTGCACGGAAATCAAGCCGAGCGCCTACCTGGCCACTATCGCCGCTATCTGACCAACACTTTCCGGCGACAATTCGGGCTGGAGGGTGCGGCGCTTAGGGTTGAGTTCAAAAGTGGCCAGAACCCCTATTCCGCTAAATGAAATTACGCACCCATTCTCATAACAAGAAGTTACATACTAAGCGGCTGGAGGGACTTACACTATCGGCCTTGATTCACTAATGAGGCTTATGTTTTGAACGCTGCACGTCAGCACATCACCCTGGAAGGGGCATTTCCCATGCACAGGGGTGGGCATCTTCAGGGCCCCACGATTGCCTATGAGACGTGGGGAATATTGAACGAGGCTCGTGACAATGCGGTTTTGGTTTTTACCGGCCTCTCACCCTCTGCCCATGCAGCCTCTTCGCCTAAAGACCTATCACCCGGTTGGTGGGAACAGATAGTTGGGGTGGGCCGGCCAATTGATACACAGCGATATTTTGTTATTTGCGTGAACTCGATTGGTAGCTGCTTCGGTTCTTCGGGTCCCGCTTCAGTAAATCCTGCTACAGGTGAGTCCTATAGACTCAGTTTTCCGGTTCTTATGCTGCAAGACGTGGCTCGCGGGGCTTGGGAGGTCATTCGATCACTAAAAATAGAGAAATTACATACCACGGTTGGCCCCTCTATGGGGGGTATGTCTGCGTTAGCATTCGAGATTCTTTTTCCAGGTATCTCAAAAGGGTTAATTATTATTTCTTCGGCTTCCAGGGCGCTGCCATTTGCCATCGCTTTACGGTCCTTGCAAAGGGAGATGATTCGGCGGGACCCGAACTGGCTCGAGGGTAACTACAAGATGGATTCCTTACCGCTGACGGGAATGCGCCTGGCGCGCAAGATTGGCATGATTACTTATCGTTCCGCTGAGGAATGGCAAAAGCGTTTTGGGCGGGAGAAAGTTTCGGCAGAGAAGGAGGTCATGGATTCCAATTCGCCTGATTTTGAGATAGAGGCCTACTTGGAGCACCATGCAAAAAAATTTACTGGTCAATTTGATCCTAATTGCTACCTCTATTTGTCGCGTGCTAGCGACTTATTTGATGTAGCTGAGCATGGCGGTTCAGTGGAAGCGGGTCTTGCAAAGATTCAAGCTGAACATGTTTTGGTAATCGGCGTAGAAACCGACATGTTATTTCCCTTGCACCAGCAACGTGAACTTGCCAATCAATTGAAAATGTCGGGACGTGAACTGGAGTTTCTAGAGCTTCCTTCTATTCAGGGCCACGATTCGTTTCTTTTGGATGTTGACCGTTTTAGCTCACCTATTGAGGGTTTCTTTAAGTAGATTTGAGTGATTTTTTTGAAATCTTACGTTGTTTCGTCCGTCTGCATTGTATCGACGGTCGCATCCAAGGCACCCTGAGCTAGACGTACGGAGATGCCAGTTCCTGGTGATGCTGAGACTGCACTTCTGATAACATTGCCGGTATCCTGCCTTGATACAATGGCGTAACCTCGGTCAAGTGTATTCAGGGGGCCCACGGCGCTAAGTGCCCTGTTGGCAACCGTTAGTCTGGTTGCATGATGAGCAAGAATTTCACGGATTGCCTTGGACAGTTCTGTCTTTTTCCAGCGGTAGCGTTCTCCTAGGCTTGCGAGCCGATGTTCCGGGTTTGCATTGATGACGGCTGTCATGAGGCGGACCAAAATTTCCCGATGCCTTTCCAGTCCCTGTTTTAAGCTGCGTTGTAATCGTGCTTCCAATTCATCGACCCGCTGTGCTGAATGACGCAGCCGAATACCCGGATGTGCTTGATGGAGGCGATGAGAGAGCGTTTTTATGGTCCGGTTGTTATCGTCTATAGTGCGAAAAATAGTTTTTGTCAGACGTCCCTCAAATATCTTTACTTTCCCGTCCCACTCTAATTGATCAGGGACAGCCAGCTCTGCTGCTCCTGATGGTGTTGGGGCACGTACATCGGCAACTAAGTCTGCGATTGTGAAATCCACTTCGTGACCTACACCAACAATTATCGGTATACCCAGGGCTCCTATCGTCCGCGCAACTATTTCTTCGTTGAATGGCCATAGATCCTCGAGTGATCCTCCGCCTCTAGTCAGGATTAGAAGGTCGCAGTCACCCCTGCTTTCAGCTAGCTCAAGTGCTGCACTTATTTCCGCAGCTGCGTTTGAGCCTTGGACTGGGGTGGGATAGATCAGTGCAGGGATCGCAGGAAATCGCCTTTTGAGTATTGTCAGTACGTCTCGGACCGCTGCCCCGCTGGGCGAAGTTATAATTCCGATCCTTTTAGGCAAGCGAGGTAAGGGTTGTTTACGGGATTCATCAAATAATCCTTCCTTTGCGAGTTTGTTTTTCAATTGCTCAAAGCGACGCCGAAGTAATCCCTCTCCAGCTTCTTCGATGTAATCTACAATCAGTTGGAACTCACCTCGGGCCTCATAAAGGCTGACGCGAGCTCGCGCAAGGATCTGCTGTCCGTTGTCGGGCTGGAAAGTCAGCGTACGGTTGTATTGACGAAACATGGCGCACCTGACTTGAGACTGGGCGTCCTTTAAGCTCCAGTAAAGATGCCCGGAGGAAGGTCGCGCCAAATTTGATATTTCTCCTTCCACCCAGACCATACCAAAGCTATTTTCAATGAACTTTCTTGCTTTACTGTTTAAGTCGGATACGGAAAAAATTTTGCCGTCTTTGCTTGATGAAAAGCCTACAGTTTCAGTAGATACCTCCACATCACAAGTATACGTGAGCCTAATAGTTTTGCCTCTGACCATTTACCCGGTTCAAATAGGCGCGTAGAATCGCCCGTTTATCCTCAGGCAGGGTACGGAGTTGCTCATGCGGATCACCCACGAAGCTCTTACCTTCGATGACGTGATGCTGCAGCCTGCCTATTCCGAGGTGCTACCCCGAGAGGTATCGCTCCAAACTCGGGTAACTCGTTCACTAAGCCTCAATCTACCCATCATGTCCGCTGCCATGGATACGGTTACCGAGGCGCGTCTTGCAATCGCACTGGCCCAGGAAGGTGGCATCGGTATCATTCACAAGAATATGGCTCCTGCCGAGCAGGCAAGCGAAGTGAGCAGGGTAAAAAAGTACGAGAGCGGAGTCATTGTTGACCCCATTACGGTAGGTCCGGAGGCGACCATACGGGAAGTAATGAGCTTGACGCAGGCCAGGAATATCTCCGGCGTCCCGGTAGTGCATGGCAAAGAGCTTGTAGGTATCGTCACGCACCGGGATTTGCGGTTTGAAACGCAACTGGAGGCACCGGTTTCATCGGTCATGACAGGAAAAAATAAGCTCGTGACTGTAAAGGAAGGGGCAGCCCCGGATGAGGTTATGACATTGCTTCATCGTCACCGCATAGAGAAGGTTTTGGTAGTAGATGATGCTTTCCAGCTTCGGGGCATGATAACGGCCAAGGATTTTCAGAAGGCTACTGATTTCCCCCTGGCTTGCAGGGATGAACGGGGTGCTTTATGTGTGGGCGCTGCAGTTGGTACTGGTGCCGGCACCCTTGAACGGGTGGCCGGGCTTGTGGGGGCAGGTACTGATTTGGTTATAGTAGATACGGCGCATGGACATTCAAGGGGCGTCCTGGAACGGGTCAGCCAGATCAAGCAAGAATATCCGGATCTCCAGCTGGTTGCGGGCAATATCGTGACTGGCGAGGCCGCCAAGGCCTTGGTAAAAGCAGGAGCTGATGGGGTGAAAGTGGGCATAGGCCCCGGTTCTGTTTGCACAACACGGATAGTCGCGGGCGTTGGGGTACCTCAAATCACTGCAGTAGCGGAGGTCTCCGCATCTTTGTCAAAAAGCGACGTGCCGATCATTTCGGATGGCGGGATACGGTACTCAGGCGACATTGCGAAAGCAATCGCGGCAGGCGCCCACTGTACCATGATAGGTAGTCTGTTCGCCGGCACGGAAGAATCTCCGGGCGAGATTGAGCTTTATCAGGGACGTTCCTATAAATCCTACCGCGGCATGGGTTCGCTTGCGGCGATGGCACAATCTTATGGGTCTTCCGACCGTTATTCCCAAGACGCGATTGAGGAATTGGAGAAGTTGGTGCCAGAGGGGATTGAAGGACGTGTCCCATATAAAGGTAGTTTGGTTGCGATTATCGATCAGCTGGTAGGCGGTGTGCGGGCAGCTATGGGATATACGGGTAGCAGCAGTATTGATGAGCTACGTAAGAAGCCCGTTTTCGTCAAGATTACCGGAGCCGGACGTAAGGAAAGTCACGTTCATGATGTGCTCATTACCAAGGAACCGCCTAACTACCATACGGAGTAAATCTTGGTGAAAACAGGAATGCGTGTCCCGGAGAATCGGCCACTGGACTCGGGCCGGATTCTGATCCTTGATTACGGAAGCCAATATACACAGCTGATAGCACGACGTGTTCGTGAGGCAGGGGTCTATAGTGAAATTCACCCTTGTGATTTAGATATAGATGCTCTTCGGGCGTTCCATCCATCAGGCATCATTCTCTCCGGGGGTCCTGATTCGGTAGAAGATGGTACTGCCCTGGGAGTACCAGATGTCGTATTGGAATTGCGGGTGCCCTTGCTTGGCATCTGCTACGGTATGCAGGCCCTTGCTCAAAAGCTCGGAGGTGTGGTTCAGTCGTCCAGCGAAAGGGAATTCGGCTACGCAGAGGTGGAAGTATCCCAGGACGATGAGTTGCTCGGTGGGTTGGCGCGGCCCGGGGAGGCGCTCAAGGTATGGATGAGTCACGGGGATCGGGTAGAGTCTCTTCCGAACGGCTTTAAATCTATTGCGGTTTCAGGCAACTCTCCTTTTGCAGCTATGGCTGATTTTTCTCGCAAGATTTTCGGCCTACAGTTCCATCCGGAGGTTACTCATACGCAGCATGGGCAGCTCATAGTTGAGCGTTTTGTGAGGGATATTTGTGGCTGCCCGCCTTCATGGACTTCGGCAAGTATCGTTGCTGAACACGTCGAGCAAGTGAAAAAAAAAGTGGGTTCCGAGCGGGTTCTTTTGGGGCTCTCTGGTGGGGTGGATTCTTCTGTGGTAGCTGCATTACTGCACGCTGCGATCGGTGATCAGCTGATTTGTGTGTTCGTGGATAATGGGCTGCTGAGGCTCAACGAAGGCGACCAGGTGATCGATACTTTCAATAAGCATCTTGGTCTCAATGTGATCCGGGTCAACGCAGAGAAGGACTTTCTTGAGGCCCTTGATGGTGTTGCGGACCCGGAAGATAAACGCAAGATTATCGGCCGGAAATTCATTGAGGTCTTTGAAGCGGAGGCACAGAAGCTGCAGGGTGTTCGTTGGCTTGCCCAAGGTACGATTTATCCTGATGTCATTGAGTCTGCGGGGGCTGCTACTGGCAAAGCACATGTCATCAAATCCCATCACAACGTGGGTGGCCTGCCGGAGCACATGGATCTGAAGCTCATAGAGCCATTGCGTGATCTTTTTAAAGATGAAGTCCGAAAAATCGGAGCGGAATTAGGTCTGCCAAGTGAATTGGTACAGCGACACCCGTTTCCGGGCCCTGGCCTGGGCGTGCGTATTCTGGGTCCGGTCACAAAAGAGTATGCGGATCTGTTAAGACAGGCCGACGATATTTTTATTCAGGAATTGCGGGGAGAAGGTCTTTACGATCGGGTCAGCCAGGCTTTTGTCGTCTTTTTGCCGGTGAAATCGGTGGGTGTCATGGGTGATGGCCGGCATTATGAGTATGTAGTGTCCCTTCGGGCTGTCGAGACGGTGGATTTCATGACTGCAGGCTGGGCACGTCTGCCATATGATTTTCTGGACAAAGTATCGCGGCGGATCGTTAATGAGATTTCCGGCATCTCACGCGTTACTTACGATATTTCCAGTAAGCCCCCCTCAA
>CAJWKT010000027.1 GCA_913041665.1 uncultured Gammaproteobacteria bacterium
GCTGGGTTTAGAACGTCGTGAGACAGTTCGGTCCCTATCTGCCGTGGGCGTTGGAAATTTGAGAAGAGCTGCTCCTAGTACGAGAGGACCGGAGTGGACGTATCTCTGGTGTTCCGGTTGTCACGCCAGTGGCATTGCCGGGTAGCTAAATACGGACAGGATAACCGCTGAAAGCATCTAAGCGGGAAGCCCCCTTCAAGATCAGATTTCCCTGGAACCTTGAGTTCCCTGAAGTGCCCTCGAAGACTACGAGGTTGATAGGCTGGGTGTGGAAGTTCAGTAATGAATGAAGCTAACCAGTACTAATTGCCCGTGAGGCTTGACCATATAACACCCAAAAAGTTTGTGCGACAAACGGATCATTTAAATTTAGGCATTCATTTGGTTGAATGCTCGCTGATTTGCCTGGTGGCTATAGCGGACGGGAACCACCCGATCCCATCCCGAACTCGGAAGTGAAAACGTCCAGCGCCAATGGTAGTGTGGGGTCTCCCCATGTGAGAGTAGGTCACCGCCAGGCTTTATTAACTAAGTCCCCCGGCCCCTTAGGGCCGGGGGATTTTTTTGTGGGCATTGTGCTTAATAGCCGGCGAGCTCTAAATAGCCGCTTCCATCTACTGGTTGAAGTTGCCGTGTGCCAATTGCACGAATAGCCCCTTCCCAATAGCGAACTGTTAAGTTTAATTCTTGTTGCAAGAGATAAGGTTCAATTTCCAGGATAAGATCCTCATCAGGCACTTCTAGTTTCCAGGCTACTGGGTATGTTCTCGCTGAATTCGGGCTTTTCCAGTGATCTAGCGCGGTGAGCAATACGGCATCGGCGCTTAATGGGCGGTAGCTTCCTGTTGCATCAACGATTGAGCCTCCACTATAAGGACTGGTTGAGCCATCTCTATGGCGTAATCTGTAATACATGAGCTCAGTGTTGTCAGAAAGCTGTACGGAGAACCAGTCCCAACCTTCAAGGTCATCACTTAGGGTGTTAGTGCCCCACTCTCGGTCCATCCATGTAAATCCACTGACCATCTCCTTACTTGAGCCCACTTGAATAAATCCAACAGTTTGCAGACGAGTCATAGAGTAGTAATAAGAAGCGTTTCCAGTACCCGGCCCCTTTCGATCCATGCCCCTGTCACCATTGGCAATAGGGGGTTTGCTGCTCACTAAAGTTAAATCTAACTTTGCGTTTTCGTTGCCGGCTTTTAGGTGAATGGGTAAAAATTCAGTGCCCTCTGATGTTGCCGACCAATCCTCTACCCACACGCGAAAGGGCGCACGCTGGTTTCCAGCGAGTCCGATTGCTTCTCGGGAAAGCCGCTCATCTGCAAAAAATTTATTTCCTTGCGTATCAGTCAGAGCAAAATGCGCCATCCAAGCTTGATTAGTTCTCCAAGCTGATGTTCCCTCAGCTTCGTCTGCTTTAAGTGCATACCTGAAAAAAGTGAGCTCAAATCCGTAATGCCTCGCGCGGGCGCCCTCGAGATTTCCTGTGAAGTACCACCACTCCGTCCGATATTCAGGGTGACTGCCATGGTCCTGTGGAAACTGAAATTTCTTAGGATAAAGAACCCGTGCATATCCATTATTGCCTGTTACTTCACTCAGAAAGCGGGTGGCGGGCAGCCTTGCAGTATCGTCCGGGGTAAGCTCCGCTCGCTCCGTACAGGCGCATATGCCCACCAGTACTATTGTGATCCACGCACGGGCCAACAGACTATTCCTCCCGAAGGTGGGCTATTATGTTTAGACGTCCCGCACGGGCCGCGGGATATAGGCCAGCTAAAAGTGCGGCAGTCACTGCGAGTGCCACGCCCAGCAATATAGGTTTCGCTTGTATCACAAAGTCCATACTCCAGCCGAAGGACCTTTCATTGATTACAAATACAAGTAGCGCTGCCAGCGCAATACCTAAGGGTATAGCAATCAAACCTGCAGCGAGCCCAAGTAGCCCCGTTTGTACAAACCCGAGCGCGCTTACCTGGCGTGGGCTAGCCCCCAGTGCCCGAAGAGTCGCTATCTCTCGAGCCCGTTCTAGCTGCAGTGATGTAAGTGCGTTCAGTATGCCGAGAAATGCGACCAGTGAAGCAAGAATTCTAAGTACCTCTGTAATTTGAAAAGTGCGATCGAAGATAATTAGGGAGCGTGTCTTTATTGTCCCGTTTGAAAGGAGCCTAAATCTTGTTCCACTACCCATTATTGACTGAACTGCGGGCTGTATGCTGCGATTCGGCGCTGGCGTTGCAAAGTAGATACCAACACCGGTGAGACCATTGTCTTCCCAGTAGTGCCGATAGGCGTCTAAAGAAATTGTCACAGAACCACCGTCAGTGTAGTAATCACGAATTACGCCTAGAATCGAGAATGCTTGTATGCCGTTAGGTGTGGGAAGATTCAGTAGGTCACCTTTGGTAACTGCTCGTCGAAAAGCAAAAGGTTCGGACACCAACACGCCTTGTTGTGACTCCAGCATTGAAATAGCCTCTTCAGCGTTACCGGTCACAAAGCTTAAGCCCCAACCATTCGGTCCGGGTGATATGGCCCTCAAATTGAGTTCACCATCTGGAGTTTGCAAACGCCTAAGGCGACTCAAACTCAATCCCTCAACGCTGGGGAGATCCTGTATGGCAAGCAATCGGGCTTCGGTAAACGGTCCACGTTCTTCTACCTGGACATCGGACTGCAAATAAAGATCTGCTATAAGCGTGTCATCCAGCCAATTTACTAAACTTACGCGAAAGCTGGCAATCATTATGCCAACGCCAATCACTGTGGCAATAGCAACCGTGAGCGCTGCCATAGCCACGCCGGTGCGACTAAGCGAAGACGTAACACCTCGGACCGCCAGGGAACCACTGATGCCGAAGAGCTTTTCCACAAATGGTTCGGCGAATTTCATCAAGCCCACAGTTGCTAGCGGGGTTAATAGGGCGCCGGTTACCAGCACGAAGAAAAGTCCCACGAACGCTATAATCAAGTTTTCTGGACCCAGAAGGAGGATCATTGAAGCAATTGTTATGGTAGGAAGCGCTAATAGTGCGGCAAAAAAGCTCTTTTCTTTTGCGCTTCGTTCCAGCGCTGCTCTGCTCATGGCTACTGCGGGGATTGTATTTGCAGCTGTCATGGCAGGCGCAAGAGCCGCCAGTAGCGTCGCTCCTAAACCGAGCAACGCTCCCTTCCAGTAGATACTTATAGCAGGGGAAATAGCTGTTACATAAGAACCAAAATAAAGATCACCAAGCGTTCGCAACACAAGTTCGACAAGTCCTTGGCCAAGTTGATGGCCAAGTGCTAATCCAGCCAACGTTGCAATCAAGCCAAGTACGGCCGCTTCTCGTAACACATTCAACAGCAATTCGTGGCGTTGCACGCCCAAGGCTCTCAGTACACCAATGGTTGGACGACGTTGCACGATGGAAAAAGACATCGTGGCGTAAATTAAAAAGACTCCCACCATTAGTGCTAGCAAGCTAAGTGCTGTCAAGTTGATCCTGAACGCGCGACTAAGTTCATTAAAAGCCGCATTGCCACTTGTTGCAGTCAGAAGAGTGGTGCCTGCTGGTTTAAGTAATTGTAGATTTTCAACTTCCGTGGGCGTGAGAACTAGGTCAATGCGACTAATGAACCCCTCCAAATTAAGTAACTCTTGGCTAGTTGAGATGTCTGCTAGGATTAGTCCGCTACTACCGTTTGGATCCAAGCCTATGTCTTTAAGTGTTCCAACCACTCTTACGCGAGCCGTTCTGCCCTTTACAATTACGTTGAGTGCTGAGCCGTTTTCCAACTTCAATTCATTAGCCAAGCTTTCAGGAACAATTACGCTGGCCGGTTTCAACATTAAAGCAGTAGGACTAGCGCTTTCACCGGGGATCGGCCTAATTGTGCTGCGAAAAAGCGTTTCCTTAAGTGGATCAACGCCCAGAAGCGTGAACCTACGCCCAGGCTGGGAGGCGAGTCGTAACTCCTCATCGATAATAGGGGCCGCATTTGGAATCACTCCCCGAGTGAGCAAATCATAGTAGATAGACTCAGGGAGCATGCCCCCCGCATTTACAAGTTGATGTGTTGTTCGGCCAAGAACTAATTGGGAAGACCATTCAAAGGCTCGACGTGCACTATCGTTCGCAAGAGAAACGCCCACATACACTGCAACACCAAGGGCTATCCCCATAATGGCGAGAATAAGTTGCCAGGGATGACGGAAATAAAAGCGCTGCGCTGCTGTTGACAGTAGGTTATTCAAATTTCGATTTCCTTTAAACAACCATTACGAATAGTTAAAACTCGATCAGCATGTCCCACCATTTCGTGACTGTGGGTAGCCATCACCAGTGTAGCCCCGCGTTGGCGACACGCGTCGTTTAAAAGTCCTAATACATTAGTGGCTGTCTCCAGATCCAAATTGCCGGTGGGTTCATCTGCAAGAACAATTGCAGGCTCGTGGACCAGTGCTCGTGCTATGGCAACCCTCTGTTGTTCACCGCCCGACAATTCCTCCGGAAAGCGTTTTCCAAAATCGGTGAGGAAAAGTTCCTCGAGTAACGCTTTGGTACGCAATATGGAGTCTTTCTTGGAGAGGCCGTTTAATGCTAGTGGGAGACGGATATTTTCTGCTACGGTTAGGGTCGGAATGAGGTTGAAAAACTGAAAAACAAATCCTAGATGAACCCGTCGCAACTGAGAGAGATTGCGCTCATCTAAGGTAGCCAGAGAGTGCCCTGAAACCAGCACTTCGCCGGAATCGGGCTGGTCAAGCCCACCGATAAGATTAAGCAGTGTTGATTTTCCGGAGCCACTTCGGCCGACAATTACCACAAACTCTCCTCTCTTCGCATGGAAATTTGCTTCTTCTATTACTGGGGTTTTTCCGTACGCTTTACAGACTTGCAGTAGGCGAATGGGGGGGGTATCGATGTCCATGAAAAGGATAGTCTCCGTTAATCACATGTTCTTATTGATTATAAAGTGCCTTCCTATTTTCTTTCGCCCACAATTTCCCATTTAAGTTTCCGAGCCACTTTGAGCAAGTTAGCGTCCGGTCGAACTACCACTGGCGTTCCTACCGCCGAAAGAAGAGGAAGATCGTGACTAGAATTTCCATAAGCAAGGGTATCCGCCATTTTAAATTTGAGTTTGTGAGCGAGCTGTAGCGTTAAGTCTAATTTTGTGCGATTGAAGGGATGAATTTTGACCGGACGGGCTAAAAAAAAATCGTTTTTCTGACTACAAACTGTAGCATAGACTTGTTTGACGCCGAGATGATCGGCAAGGGCATGAGCAAGAAAATTAAGGGTGCCTGACACCAAGACGACAGTATCTCCTCGCTCAAGGTGCCTCTTGAGTCTCTGCACAGCTGGTTTGTACAAGCAAAAAATTAATCGTTCAGTGACAAAAATATCAGCGAGCGTTTCTACCTGTTTCACGTGCAAACCGGTCAAGTAAGCCTTGTTTTTCTTAATACTATAAATTCCCGTAGGCAGATAGCGAAACAAAAACATGAGATAGGAAAAGATTTGTTTCGGTCCCTGTTTTCCGCAGCGTATAAGGTAATGCCAAAACATTCTCTCAGAGCTGCCTTGAATCAGAGTTCCGTCTATATCAAAAATGGCAAGACTCATTTTTTTGAAAGTTTCTAAAATATTTTTTTCTTATTGCAAATGCACTCTGCCACTACTGGCACAGCTCTCACAATGCATAAGAATACTGATAAATACACGAAAAAATAGGTGAGATTGGTCCAGAGTGAGCCGATGCAATTCCATAGTTCAGGTAGGATGACTGGGAACGATGGGAGTGTTACAAGGCAGCAGAAAGCGCAGGCTTTTACGGTGGCATAAAGGATACGCATTGATTGACTTGCTACCAGAAATTGGCCCAGCGATGATCGCATCAACGCAAAGGGAGGAATATTTCTCGAGGCTGATAGATTCGCACGAATGGTATCAACTAACACGGCACGAATTATGACCGTAAGTGGTATCCAGATAGGCACTAGTTCGATATCTGCAACTACAACCCACATTGTGAGTTCTACGATTCTATCGCTGGCGATGTCAAAGTGGGCTCCAAAAAGACTAACCTCATTCCGTGCACGGGCAACGTGGCCGTCAAGCGCATCACATACGAAAATAAGGATCACTAGAAAAAAGCTCCCGAGCTGCCAGATGCTAGGTGCTTGATAAACTAGCCACACAACCACTAGAAGTATCGCGAGTCTCGTTAGGGTAATGAGATTAGCCATGGGGTCATTATATGCTCCATGGTTGTGCATATCTTACTGTTTTAAAAAGAAAACCTTAGGATAAGGCTAAATGCAGTGTACACTTCGTGGTGAATTTATTGCGAGGATAAGTTGTGAAGTTTTATGATTTTCCTGTTGCGCCTAGCCCGAGAAAGGTAGTAATTTTTATTACTGAGAAAGGTTTAAATATCCCTACGACATTAATCAACCTACGTGAGGGAGATCAGTCCAGCAAAATGTTTCGGGCTGTGAATCCTCGTGGTCGGTGCCGGCGCTGGAACTCGATGATGGTACATGTCTCACAGAAAGCCTTGCAATTTGTCATTACTTGGAGCGATTTCAGCCGGAGCCGAATCTTTTGGGTACCGACGCCAAAGAGCAGGCCTTGATTTTGATGTGGCACGACATTGCTACGCTGGACGGTTATCTAGGGATTGCTGAAGCGATTCGGAATTCTTCAGAGCTTTTCAAACATCGGGGATTGCCTGGGCCAGTAAGCTATGAGCAGATTCCTGAGCTTGTGGAAAGGGGCCTTCGTCGCTCTCAGGTATTTTTTAGTGATCTTGAAGGGCGATTAACAAAAAGTCCCTATGTAGCTGGGAATAGATTCACTTATGCTGATATTGCTGCTTATGTTTATGTTGATTGGGCAGCTAGAGGCATAGACATTGATCCGACTAAGGGACGTGGTGCCCTAGCGCGCTGGAGCGAACAAATCTCGCTCCGGCCAAGCGTTGGCGAGGCGACCTAGGTAGTCCCTATGGAAGATTATATTTCTTTTTTTCCTGTTTGTTTTGGTACGCTAAAAGTCGTTTGTCTGTTCCCACAATCGTGTCTGTCATGCTGGAGTTAGGACTCAAATTCACCATTGCCTACCTGATAGGTTCTGTGTTGGGTAGCTCAGTTATGGGTTGGTTCCGAGGTGGGGTAGATATTCGGAAGATGGGTAGTGGCAATCCGGGTGGCACGAATGCTTTGCGAACCCAAGGGAAGTGGTTTGCTTTGGGCGTGATGGTGATCGATGCGGGCAAGGGCATAGTCTCAGTCATTTTATTACCAACGCTGGTGATGTTCGGAATCGAAGTGGACCCGGGCGTGAATCGAGAATTATTGATTTATGCAGTGGGCTTTGCTGCCGTGTTAGGCCATGTTTACCCTATATGGTTTGATTTTAGGGGTGGAAAAGGTGGTGCTACAGCAATTGGGGTGGTGTGCATTCTCGTTCCCTGGCTGGCAATAGCTATTATGATCCTCTGGCTTGGGATCATTGGGCTGACTGGTTACGTTGGTCTCGCTACAATCAGTGGGGTCGCAGCGGCCGCTGTTTACCTCGGTATGACCAGGCTCCCGGAAGACTATCCAATTTTTATATTCGTTTTATCTCTGGCCACACTAATTATCTTCGCCCATCGAGGCAATATTTGCCGAATATGGAATGGAACCGAGCCCCGTTTTAGCTGGCGCCGGTCAGGTAAACGTACTGAAGAAAATTTGTGACCTGCATAGTCTCTATGCGGCCCCTTAGTCGGGAGGAGATTTTAGATGGACTCGGGGTTTCTACCAGGCCTCAGGTTTCCTTAGAGATCTATAAAGAGGTGGCATCTACAAACCAACATTTGTTGGATGCGCCTGGTTCAGGGCCAGGTAATCTTTCCATCTGTTTAGCAGAATCCCAGAGCGCTGGCCGTGGACGCAGGGGTAAGGTTTGGTATTCACCGCCATGCGCCGGCCTTTATTTGTCTGCAGGGTGGCAATTTCATCAGATTCCACCGGACTTGACAGCATTAACACTCGCGGTGGGCGTGATCACACGACGAGTCATCCAGGCTGAGGCTGATCTTCACGTTAAGCTGAAGTGGCCCAATGACTTGATATGGGGGGGCAGGAAGCTTGGCGGTGTTCTCGTTGAGGTCAAGAAAACTCAAGACAGCCCTTGTTACGTTGTTGTTGGTATTGGCCTAAACGTTGCATTACCCAAGCCAGGGTCTGGGGAATCCCCGAAATGGCGAGCCGGTGCAGTGGATCTCTATGAAGCTGTAGCAGGCAATTTGCCTTCACGAGTCGCGTTGGTGTCCGCATTGATTGAGGCGCTTTTAAAACTTTTGGAGAATTATGGGGACACCGGGTTTTTGCCTTACCATGGGGAGTTTATGGAAGCAGATTTTCTTAAGGGCCGAATGATCGAACTGGAGGATTCCAAGGGTTCAGTATTTGGGAAAGCTGTCAGGGTGGAGTCAGACGGTTTTTTATTACTGGAAACGGCCCGCGGTATGTGCAGAGTGAGCACTGGCGATGTCAGTGTAAAAAGCCCGTTGTGAACGTTGTCATCGATGTGGGCAATTCTCGCATCAACTGGGCGAGCGTTGAACAGGGGGCGTTGGTAGGTGTGGGCAACGCGCTGCATGTCGATTCATTGGACCGGGCTTTCGAAGCATTGGCTCATGAGCTACCGAAGCATGTGGAGCGGGTCATGATCAGTAATGTGGCGGGGGAAGCATTTGTTAGGCGGCTTGTGAAGCTTTCTGCCGATTGTTGGTCTTGTGAGCCTGAATTCGTGGAGCCTGTAGCGGTGCAGTGTGGGGTACGCTCCGCCTATGAGCATCCAGATCAAATGGGATCAGATAGATGGGTAACTATCATTGCGACCCACAATGCGATTGCAGGCCCCGCCTGCGTGATTGATGCCGGTACTTCGGTAACTTTCGATGCGGTGGATGAAGGCGGGCAGCATCTTGGAGGACTTATTTTTCCTGGACCTCGAATGATGATTTCTGCGTTGGATACCAAAACGAGTGACATCAGCGTCACTGAAGTACCGGCTAGGCTGCCGCAAGGCATCAGTATACTCGGGCAAACCACTGACGAATCTGTTGGCCACGGTGTGATACTGGCATTGGCTGCAGGCCTCAACCGTGCCATACGGTTGGTAGAGGGAGAATTGAAAGCGGACCTAAAGGTGTTTCTTACGGGGGGCGACGCGGAATTATTTTTACCGTTGCTAGAAAAAGATGTGGATCACCGGAAAAACTTAATCCTTGAAGGATTAGCATTTATGATTTCGAAAACCTAATTTTTTTGTGCGGGATGCTCCGATTGTTCTATCCGATAGATTCTTGGAGCTTTTGGAAGTTTTAAACGAGATCCTTACTAAATTCAAAATTCTGAAGCCGGCCTTAATCATCATCCAGCGTGCAGTTAAAAGGCTTAATCTTCTCCCCCGGCAACCACTCCCAATGCATCATGGGGAGAGTCACGGGCTCGGTAAATGTATTTGGGTCAACTACCGTCGCTACCCAGTCCAAGCGGGTCTCATCTTCGCTCAGGGTAAAACGCTCGATAATCTCTACCGCCTCGCTCTGGGGCGTACCCCGGTCATCGAGGTAGGGATAGTTGATATCTGTGGTTCTCACGATCAATGTACCATTCTCCCAACGGCCGACTGAGTAGCCCAGGGAGGTTGCCCGCATATTTGTTACGTTGCCATCGGTTCCCATATGGATGACTCGGACGTTATCCCATTCTTCAAGACGAGCAATGATTTTATCGTCTTGTTCGAGAAGCTCTATCGGGAAAGGACTGAGCATGGCCTCTGGCATGCCAGCTGGTTCGCACAGCAATGCAATATCGTCCGTTGGTTGATTCCAGCTTTCTTTCGCTGCGCGGGCAGCGTCCGTCAAGGGCAAATTTAACCCACTCCCAGTCCGACCGGTGTTGGTCCAGACACGATAAATACCGTTCGCCTCACGAATCGCCAGTTCAATCTCTTTCTCATTCGCGACTGGGTGGACTGGTTGAGTGCTCTCCTGCAACAAGCCAAATGCCCTTGCCCGATCACGTGATAGCACCAGTTTTTGGCCGCTTTCGGTGGTCATGAGGATAGGTAATAGAGAGTTTTTGTCACGCACTGAGAGGAGACCGAGAACCGCAACATTGTCACCAACACCGAACGACTCCGAATTAATACCGGTGCGTTCCATCGCATTCACCGAAAGACCTTCCATTTCCCAGAGTTCTTCCTGGCTACCCTCGACGCTACTCACTGTGAAGCGAATATGTGGATTTTGCCAAAGTGCTGACCTAACGGTACCCCGCACCTCTACAAGTTTGCTGTCATCGTAGGTAAAACGTGCGTGGTGAGCGACAGCGACGACAGACAAAAGGAAGAGCGAAAATATGATAGCTCTGAATCTCATGATGCCTCTATTGGATACCATTTATTCCTTCCTCCTAGTGAAACGCTGGCGGTTCTCCGCCTGCGTCCGGTAAAGTTTGATATCTGTCTCTGAGCCTAATTTGGCGAGAGTCATTAGGCATGCGTTGTCCTTTTATGAAGACGGCAAGAGGATAAGACATCAACTCCAGTGGATCCCCGTCCCAGACTACTATGTCGGCATCTTTGCCAGACTCAAGCGAGCCATAGCTTTCCTCCAAACCCCAAATTTTTGCGGGATTGATGGTCAGCGCTCGAAGTGCTTCTTCCCAAGGTAGGCCATGAGCAACAGCCAACCCGGCAAGTTGGCGCACGATTTCCGGATTGCTCGGGTGAGGGTTGCTCACGTTGGAAAACGCGATCAATACTCCAGCAGCATGCAGTCTGGCCGCATTGCTGTATGTTGCATTGAACCCCGAGAATTCCATACCAACATTTATGCCTGGATTGAGCACCACCGGTATTTGAGCAGCAGCAAGTTCGTCGGCCATAAGCCAGGCTTCCTGGCCGTCGCGCACTACAATATTAAGACCATGTTGTTCCTTCAGCTCAATCAGATAACGCATGTCTGAGGCCCGGTTAGCAGCGATGTTGATGATTGCATCACCTTTGGCGGCAGGTACCAGTGCCTCAAGATCCATGCGGTTTAGACTGTAGTCTCTGGTCTGGCCGCGTTCATACCTTGAGCGATTGCGATCAAAATGTAACGCGTCTTGGATTGCTTCAGTAATCTTAAGCGCTGCAGCGTCCCGGGCCCCGCCAGCAATTTGGGCACCCCTCGCGCCGAAATCTGCAAATAGAGCTACCCGGGAAGTTACGATCATGTCGGGTGTTCCTCCCAAATGGATAATGGCCCCGTACCCAGCAAAAAGATCGTGTGTTGCAAGGGGCGCCGAGATGGCACGCGTGATTCCGTGTAAACGAACTATTGGGATGATCATTGCCCTGGGATTAAGTCCGTAACGGATATCGAAGGCTGCCCCGTACTGTGAGTTGGATGCCCTGTAGTCTTGATCGCCGATACCGTTTCCCGGTGCCGAGCTGTCTGCAAGGGCAAGCTGGGTGTAAGAATTCATCAGCCCTGGGGTCACAGGTTGACCATCCGCATCAATGATCTCCGTACCCTCAGGTACCAAAAGGTTTCTGCCAACCGCCGTGATGGTGTCCCCTTCGATAAGAATCGTGGCATTCTCCAAAGTACCAGCGGCACCCATGGTATGGATCCTGCCGTTGGTGATCGCAATGCTTTGTGCGTTGGCCTCTATTAGTAGAGTGGTTGCGGTAACCGGTATTAAGACTGAAAGTAGATTTTTCTTGAAGGCGCTCATTGGTGGTCCCCCCTCTTTACGATGCCTAGCTCGTAATCGGATTGGGGCTGCTTGGAAGGATCGTTCCGGTCATAGATATGGGCACCATCAATGAAAACATGTTCGGCTAGCGCATAGACGCTGAAAGGGTCGGTTGTCCAAATAACCACATCGGCCTGTTTGTCGACTTCCAGCGATCCCACTTTGTCATTAATCCGCATCGCCCTAGCGGGGTTGCTGGTAATCCAACGTATGGCATTGGCCCTGCTGATATTCAGACCAATCCGGTTGCCAGCCGCCATCGCCTTTGCAATTTCCTGGTTCATGCGTTGCATGACCGCTTCTGAATCTGAGTGTGCAATTGCGCATGCGCCAGCCTTTTCGACCAATGCGATGTTTTCCAACACGCCATCCAGTGCCTCAAGCTTGTAGCCCCACCAGTCTGACCACATCACTGCACAGACATCGTTTTCAGCAAGCAGGTCGGCTACTTTGTACGCCTCGATGGTGTGATGAAAAGCTGTGATTTTAAAGCCCATCTCTTTGGCCAAATCCATCATTACGGCTAGTTCATCGGCCCGGTAGCAGTGGTTGTTAACGAAAATATCATCATCAAGTACGGCAGCGAGCGTATCCATTCCCAGATCACGGGTTGGAGGCTGTACATCTTCTCCGTCTTCTATTTTGACCAGATAGTTTTCCCAGCCCCTTTTATATTCAGCGGCCTCTATAAAAGCTTGGCGGTAGCCCGCAACGTTTGCCATCCGGGTGGCAGGGGCGCTGCCCATCCCACCGTAGGCACGCTTTGGATTCTCGCCGCACGCCATCTTCAGTCCGTATGGTGCGCCTGGGAATTTCATCTCCTGCATGGTTCTGGCCGGTACGTTTTTAATAATGATGCTGCGACCCCCGATCAAATTTCCGGAGCCAGGCAGAATCTGCATGGTGGTAACACCTCCTGCAAGCGCTCGTGCGAAACCCGGGTGTTGGGGCCAAACGGAATGTTCTACCCAAAGACGGGCCTGTATGGGCCCTGTCATCTCATTGCCATCGGACAAAGATGGATGCTGGCGGCTGGAAACGCCCACATGGGTATGAATATCGATTATGCCGGGAGTTACCCACTTGTCAGTTCCGTCGAAGATCCGCATTCCTTCAGGGACCTGGATATTTGTGCCTATCGCCGTAATTTTTCCGCCTTCCATCAGCAGTGTCCCGTTGTTAATCCGTCTGCCCGTACCGTCTAATATCGTAGCGTTCGTAATGGCTACTGGCTCCGAGGCCAGCGCCTTGTAGGTACTAGGGTAGTGGTCTTTCTTGTATGGCAGAAGAGCCTGTCCGTCGCTTTGTGCCTGTATCGACAGAGGTGCAAGCAGTAAGCTGGCGATAGACAATAATTTGCTTACTATGTTGATGTTCTGGGTAGTACGTGTGTACATGCAGTTTTCCCCTTTTTATTGCTTTTAAGGAAGCGCACTGTGCCTTATCTCATGTTACGCAGTTTTTGTCATCTTGAGTGATCGTTTGAGAACTTGGCCAAGCCGCTATAATCCCCCTAGGAGCCGGCGTAGCTCAGTTGGCAGAGCAGGGGTTTTGTAAACCTCAGGTCCGCGGTTCGAATCCGTGCGCCGGCACCATAATTTGCAGGGCCACCAGGATTCTTGCCTCGGCCCTAGCAAGGGCCGTAGCATGAACCGGATTGATATTTTCGGCATTGCTTGCGGTAGCCTATCTTGGCCGTTTTGGGTGCTGTGGCTTGGTAATTTTGAAGGGACTAACACTATGCTTATATACGCTAACTCCAAAAACAGGCCCTTCCACTATGGGCAGTTTCCGTTAGAGACGTTGCCCCGTGATGAAACCGTCATTTCTAGAGAGGCTGCCAGACCGCCGCTTTCCCGGCCTATTAAAAAGCCGGTCGAGGGCCTTTTAGGACAGTCGGCCAATCGCTATTTAAGAATTTTTAGCCAGATTGCGGAAGGCGAGCCGGCAAGGGCCCGGGCCCCGGTACCTGATGATCTTCAACGCAGAACTGCTGATATCAAGGGCCTGGCCTATTTCCTGGATGCGGCCCAGGTGGGAATCTGCCGAATTCCAGCTCATGCCTGGTTACAGGGCGCTGAAAAAAGTACCCACGATTACGCTATCGTTTTTCTGGTAGAAGATGGCAGGGTTCCAGAGGAAGATAATCTAGCCCATGAGTGGACAGCATCCGCGGTGCGGGCTACAACAGACATGCGCGTTGCAGAAATTGCTGTTGTTACAGCTGGCCATATTCGTCAAATGGGCTGGTCGGCCCGTCCGCAAATCTCAGGGCAGGAATATCTCGATGCCAAGCGTTTGGCAGTTTTAGCGGGACTTGGGGTCAGAGAAGGCGAAGCCATCGTAAATCCATATATTGAGCATTTTTCAATTGGCGTTATTGCCACGGATTATGAACTCGCATTGGAGCAGCCATTAGCGGAGAGTGCCTTGAAGGCCAAAGGTTTTCGGTACTGGTGGGGGAAAAATGGCGCGCGCTCTGGTCGTGAGCGAAACCGTAAAGCTAAACGTCCTTCCGACTATTCAAGCTACCCGATGGAGCAAGTAAAACGTGTCGATCGTCCAACAACGCTGATCCTTGATGACGAAGTACCAAGAGTACCCAAGCGAGCTGCTTTCTTCGAGCGGGCCCTGCAGGGCGATCTGGGCGCGAAGGCTTCCGTCGAGCGCACGCGCTTTTCATTTAAGCATCCTACTTCGCAGAGTTTGCTGCAAGCGATTCGGTCCCTGGTTCCCTACCAGGATGGTGATGTAGCCAAAAAGGCAGATCAGGCCCGCTACAGTGATCCGGCTGCCAACGCACGTGCCATCAAATCGTTGTCATATTTTTTGGGCTCAGATCTTACCGGGATCTGTGAGGTACCGCGTTATGCGTGGTATTCCCACAAAGAAGATGGCCGTCCGATCGAAATGTATCACCGATACGCTGTAGTCATGCTGATCGACCAGGGCTTTGACACCATGGAAGGGGCTAGCGGTGACGATTGGATCTCAGGCACTCAGTCCATGCGCGGCTATCTCCGTGGTGCGGAGATAGCGGGGGTGATGGCAGAGATGCTACGCGGGCTCGGCTTCTCGTCGCGTTCACAAACTAATGCGGATAGTGACGTCCTCCATATTCCTTTGATTTTGTGGGCTGGGTTGGGTGAGTTGAGCCGTATAGGGGAG
This sequence comes from uncultured Gammaproteobacteria bacterium, assembly GCA_913041665.1. Lineage (GTDB taxonomy): Bacteria > Pseudomonadota > Gammaproteobacteria > Steroidobacterales > Rariloculaceae > CAJWKT01. Next base: position 14,966 of record CAJWKT010000027.1, read on the forward strand.
CTCGTGTTGAATCCTTTTGTGGGTCCCCGCTTCAAGTCCGTAGTGATGACAACAGACTTGCCGTTGGAAGTGGACAGGCCAATTGATTTCGGTCTGCAGACTTTCTGCAATGGATGCTTGAAGTGTGCACGGGAGTGTCCTTGCGATGCGATCCCTCGGGGCGACTCCGTGATGTTTAATGGTTACGAGATGTGGAAGATTGATGCGGAGCGCTGCACGCGCTATCGGTTAACCAATTCCAAGGGCGCTGCCTGTGGCCGGTGTATGAAAACCTGTCCGCTCAACAAAGTGGTGGATCTTGATGGTCCCCTGCTAACCAGGATAGGAAGCTGGCTCGGTGTGAACGCTATGTGGCTCAAGCCGCTTATGGTGCCCTTTGCTGCGTGGTTTGATGACAAGATCGGCATGGGGATGAGAAATCCTGCCAAGAAGTGGTGGTTTGACCATGAGATAATTGATGGGGTGGTTACTATACCCAAGGCTACGAATCAGAGAGATATTGACCCGAGCTACCGGCCCGACCCGAAAAAGCAGAAGATTGCTTACTATCACGCGAATATGATGCCACCCCCCGACGCACCAGGACCTGTCGTCGTGGACCGAAAGGCAGCGCTAGCAGCGAAGGAACTTCTGGAGACTCCAGAGGAAGCGCGTCAAAGGGTGGCCCGCGGCGAAGGCCCCCCAGCACACTATGTTCCAACACCGGTTATCGGTGCTGAAATCAGTGAAGAGGAGCGGGTCGCAAGTCCCTACGCAAAGAAGTAGGTTAATCCTTTGCGCGCGAAGATTTCACCGCAGGGCCGGAGGCGGGCGTGGAATTTGTGCTGATTATCATCTGTTTCGCCTTCATCATGCCGATGGCTGCTGCGCCCACGAGAAGTGGCGCGGAAAAAATTTTAAAGAGGCTCACCATTGACATGCCCTCTCTCACCAGCACACCGGCGATATACGGACTTAATATAGCCCCGGTCCTTCCGGCACCGATAGCCCAGCCGACACCGGTATTCCGGATTAGCGTGGGGTACACTTGGGCCGCCGCTGCATAGATGCCGATGAAGCCCCCCTCCATGAAGAAGCCGATGACACAGAGAGCCAGCAAAATTGCTACCGAGGTCTGGAAGTTGCCGAACAGCACCATGACCAAGGCTGCCAGGACAAGCCAGGCTACGATGACTCGTTTCAATCCGATTCGATCCGCCAGAAAACCCAGCGTTACCATTCCAAAAAACGCACCGACATTGAGTACTGCGCCGGAGTAGATTGCAAACTCTAAAGTCAGACCTGTATTAGTAGCTAACTCAGGGATCCAGCTCAGCAGGAAATAGAGCGTACCAAAGGCCATGAAGAACCCGACCCAGAGTAGCACCGTGGTGGTGCGATACTCCTTAGAGAAGAGGGCAGCAACCCCAGTGCGATTGGCCTGCGCCGACCCGGCAATGGGTGGCAGCTCAGTCATTTGAGGGTGCCCCATTTTTCTCAGAATCTTATTAAGCTTTTCCAGAGACCCCTTCGGTTGTTTCTGGAGAAGAAACTCAGGGGACTCCGGCAGTAAAATCGCAACGATGGGAATGCTGAGGGTAGTCAGAAGGCCGGCGAGGATGAATACTGAGTTCCAGCCAAACGCTGGAATCAATTTTGCCCCGATAAGGCCTAATACCGCAGCTCCAACCGGATAGCCTGCCTGCACGAAAGTCACAGCCAGGTTCCGCGTTCGCTTCGGTGAGAACTCAGCCGACATAGTGGCCATACTAGCCACCATTCCCCCAACGCCCAGCCCGGTCAAGAAGCGAAGCACAACAAGCTGCGGGACCATTTTAGCCAGTGGTGTGAGCAGCATACCGACGGCAATTACGGTCATGCATATGATGACCAGCCTGCGGCGACCCCAAACATCTGCCTTGGGCGCGATCAATATGGCGCCCAATGCCATGCCTACCAGCGCCGCACTGAATACAAATCCCAAGGTGTCGGGATTGATTTGCCATTCCCTAGCAAGTACGGGCGCAGCCAGGGCGATTGCCAGTACGTCCATGCCATCTAGCATGTTGAGAAAAAAACATAGACAGATGACAAGGTACTGAAGGGGGGTCCATCGGTACTCGTCGATCACATGGCGGACATCCACATCTATCTCCCTGAATTTATTTCCTGATTATAGGCAGTAATTAGTAGTTATGGGATAAACGAAAATGCAGCTGGCTTTTCCTAAAAGAATTTTTTAAGTGCTTTGGCCAGCCCCCTTTTTTTTAGTTGGGCAGCCATAGTAGCCATGATTGCACTATCCCCGCCCAACGACCAGCCACCGTCTACTGGAATCACAGCGCCATTTATGTAGGAAGCAAGGGGGGACGCTAGCCATAATGCTGCCTGTGCGATGTCTTCTACCGTGCCCATCCTGCCAAGTGGCACACTACTTGTTACAGCCCGTCGTGCACTGGCTGTAGGGGCCAAGCGCCGCATTCCCTCCGTTTTGTCAATTGGTCCGGGAATGATTGAGTTCACCCGAATGCCCAATTCCCCCCATTCCATCGCAAGTACTCTGGTAAGCATGTCAACTCCGGCTTTTGCTGCGCAAACGTGAATCTGACCTTGCATTGGATTGATGGCTTGTGGCGCAGAAATATTTATGACTGAGGCACCGGATTTTGAAAGAAATTGAAAACCAATTTTTAAAACGTTGAAGGAACCAAGTAAATCGATGTCTACTACAGCTTTAAAGCCGTTAGGCGACAGGTCGTGCGCTAGCGCTGGAAAATTTCCGGCGGCGCCCGAGATTAATACATCAATCTCTCCGCAGCGTTCATGAGTTTTTGTGAGTGCATTTGATACCGCATCTACATCTCTTACGTCCGCAGCAGAACCGAAAGCATCGCTTCCATCTTTTTTCAGTAATGCTACAGCAGCCTCCACCTTTTCTTCAGAACGACTCATTACTGCAACTTTAGCGCCAGCTTGAGCAAACCCTCGAGCGATACCTAAATTGATACCACTTGTCCCGCCAGCGACAAAAACTGTTTTATTTTCGTAATTAATTTCTTTATTCATAGTGGCTGAAAGTCCTCATTTCTCGAAATATTTTTTGCTTTAGAAGATTCGGTTAAGGGTACTTTGGTTCGGATTGTATAACTTCTCTCCGCCGCCCGGATGTGTATTAATCTCGTTGATCAAGGTCTGAGTAAAACTACACATTGATTCGAATTTCGAGACAGTTAATTATGCTAATATTACAGCTGGCGTGGATCTATTCACAGGGGGCCGATGATGAAGTTTGGTCTTACGAGCGCGTTGTTTGTGAGCAGTGTTTTGATTTTAGCCTGCACTACGCAACCCCAGTTACCGCAGCTTGTGGAGTCGGATTCAGCGGATTTGGCCGAACCACTTGACCCTCAACTCTTGCGTGAAATCCGAGTGACCGCAAAGACCGTGGCCTTGAGTCCACCAATGGACTCAGATGTGGTTTGCCAAAGAGTCACCCCTACCGGTTCTCATCTTTCAAAGCAACGTTGCGACAGGAGATCGTCTCTGCGTCGTCAGAGACAGGAGGCTCAGGAATGGTTGCGCAGCGATGGCTTGGATGGTTCAGTCAGTGGGGTTTTTTCTGTCCCAACTCGGTAGAAAGCTCGACACCTTTAATTCTGGTCTTTGGACCGCTCGGCCTCGGCTTTGGCCTCGGCTAGCGCAGCGCGCAGTTTCTGTTTAGCCTTTGTGCGTTTGGCTGACTTCGTCTTCTCGTGTACCGCACTTTTGCCCAATAATGGTGAGCGTGCTACTGGATTTCTAATTTTGGTACCCATGGCTGAAAGTTTTGCCAAGCCTCATTGGAAGCAAATTTGGCTTATGTCTCGTGACTTTGTCAAGGAAAATAGCGCGTGTAGTTTTGTAGTGTATTGACTGGCCGCAGCTTACCTTTAAGAGTGCAGCAGTTCACCTTAAGATCAGTTAAGATCAGCGAGAATTTAGGATTTCAATTGCCTGTGGGTTACAAATTATGAAAATTATGCTAACCAGTTTTTTCGCTTTAGTTCTTGCGCTCAACATTAGTCTTGGACTTGCTAACCCGGAAATGGGTGAAATAGCACCGGGTTTTCATCTGCAAGATCAGAACAACCAATGGCATGAGCTTGAGGATTATCGAGGGAAGTGGCTTGTGCTTTATTTTTATCCGAAGGCAGATACACCTGGATGTACCACGGAGGCTTGCGAGTTCAGGGATAATATTTTTGCTTTTGAGGATATTGGTGCCGCTATTATAGGTGTGAGCGTTGATGATGTGACTTCGCAGAAGGAGTTTTCTGATAAATACCATCTACCGTTCCCGTTATTGTCAGACGCGAAGCAGGAAGTTGCGGAAAGCTATGGAGTGTTAACAACTTTTTTTGGTCGCACTTTGGCTAGCCGACAAACGTTTTTGGTTGGACCAGATGGTCACGTTGCAAAGCATTACGAGGATGTTGATCCAGCCAGCCATACCAAGCAGGTGCTTGCTGATTTGAAGACCTTGATGGTTTTAGAGTAGGTTCTCGTAATAATCGACTAATGTAGATGTGCAGGTTTCTTAGTTAACGGGCCTAGGGAGTCTGCCTCAAACAGGCTGAACACTGTGAAGTGGCAGCGCTTCTCAGCTGAGCGCTCTACGGGCTATGAAGTTTGTCTAGATCTCTTCCACTCGGATTCTGATACATATTGAGATCAAATTCAGCTGCGATCGCAAGTAGATGGTCGAATATATCTGCTTGTATGTCTTCATAAACAACCCAGTCCGTAACGTTTGTGAAGGCATAGATCTCTAGTGGTAGTCCCTCTGGGGTGGGTTGTAATTGACGCACCAGGAGTGTCATGTCCTGGTGAATACTAGGATGATTTCTCAGGTATTCGTAGACATAGGTTCTGAAAGTTCCCATATTTGTCAGCCGCCTAAAATTTACTTCTTCTGATATGTCGTTGAGGGTTGTGTTGTAATTAGCTATCTCTTTCTGCTTTTTGACTATGTAGTTCTTAATTAGTGTGAATCTCTTGAGTTTTTCTGCTTCTTTTTCGCTGAGAAAGCGTATCGAGCTAACATCAATCGCTAGGTATCTTTTGATTCTCCGTCCACCAGATTGATTCATGCCGCGCCAGTTTTTGAACGATTCGGTGATCAATTTATGAGTTGGGATCGTCGAGATTGTTTTGTCCCAGTTCTGAACTTTTACGGTATGAAGGGCAATGTCGATGACATCACCATCTGCGTTGAACTGAGGTATTTCTAACCAATCACCCACGCGAACCATGTCCAAACTGGTTAGTTGCACGCTAGCGACCAGCGAAAGGATGGTGTCTTTGAAAATGAGCAAAAGGATAGCCGTCATGGCCCCGATCCCGCTTAGTAATAGGGCGGGGCTACGCTCCATCAGTACCGCTAGAACTAGGACGGCTGTCAAGATGAAAATAACTATCTTTGCCACCTGGAGATACCCTTTGATGGGGCGCTCACTTGACACGGGATATTGCTCGTAGATTGTATTTACGGCAGAAAGAAGCGCACTTAGTGCAAGGGTGATCAGCAAAATGGCATAGGCTGACGCTACGTTCTGACCCAATGTGACTAATTTTTCCGGGAGACCTTGAATTAATGGCAGACCAAAATAGAAGATGAGCGCAGGCACTACCTGAGCCACGCGCGCGAATACACCCTGGTCCGCCAGAGCATCATCCCAAATCTGATTTGTTCGGCTGCTGAGCCGGTGAATCATTCGGACCAGTTGGCGTTTGGCTAAGGTATCGGCAAGCAGCGCAATTACGACTAGAGTCATCAAGCTTAGGCTGGTTACAACCCAACTGGGGAGCGATTCAATCGCTGAGAGTAAATTATCCATTTATATATCTGAAATGATTGGATTGGTTAGTGTGCCAACACCGTCGATATCCACCTCTATTACGTCGCCCGCTTTCATCCAGACTGGTGGTTTGCGCGCTGCTCCGACACCACCGGGTGTGCCACTAACAATGACATCACCAGGCTCGAGCGGCGTCCATAGGGAGCAGTATTCGATAAGTTGAGGTACGCTGAAGCATAGGTCATTGACGGGGGCATCCTGCATGATTTGACCATTCAATCGCGTTTGCAAATGAAACAAATTTGGGTCGGACTGTTCATCGCTGGTCAGTAACCATGGTCCAAACCCGCCGCTGTGATAGAAATTCTTGCCAGGTGTGAATTGATGAGTGTGGCGCTGAAAGTCCCGTACGCTGCCATCGTTGTAACAACTGTACCCGGCTACATAATTTAGTGCGTCATTTGCTGTTATTCGCCGGGCTCGCTTACCAATGATTACGGCGAGTTCGCCCTCATAGTCGAAACGGCTAGACTCTCTAGGCAGAATCATTGGCTCCTTATGGCCTACTGCTGAATCAGCGAAACGAGTGAATAGAACCGGGTACTCGGGTGGGTGCCTGCCCATTTCTTTAATGTGCGCCATATAGTTAGATCCCACACAGATTATTTTTGAAGCATCGGGTATGACGGGCAGGAAATGTACATCGAGTTCTGAACAGTCAGGCTCTAGGTCCCCCATATCCCTGAGTAGATCCATCTTTCCCGCAAGTAGAATATGGCGGAGGCTTGTGAATTTGCCTTTGAGGCGTAACCCAGCATCTATTATTCCACTAGTCGACATAATACCGAAGCTTTCCCGATCTCCTCGTTTAAAACTAATTAAGCGCATATTTTTTTCTGTAGCTTGAAAAGAATTTGGGCTTCTTATTTAAAAAGTCGTGTCTAAAAGCCCCAAATTGCAATGAAAATAAAAATAAAATAAAACCCGAAAACGTGCACGGTTATTCTCGTCTACCTTTTTCTCCATCACCTACTAATTCGTGGTCAAATTCTTTATTGAATGTCTCGATTTCGATTCCGAGACCAGTGCCTCAAGAGCTTCATCAAGAGATATGATTTGTTGTCCGCCTTCGCCTAGGCGACGAACCGATACCGTTTGATCATTAATTTCACGCTTTCCTACTGCAATAATGACCGGTACTTTGGCTACACTATGTTCTCGGACTTTGTAGTTGATCTTTTCATTTCTCAGATCAGCTTTTGCGCGAAGTCCGAGGTTTAGCATCCTATCAAGAATTTCCGATGCATACTGATCCGCATCCGAGGTAATGGTTGTAATGACAATCTGCACTGGAGCTAACCATAAGGGCAAATTGCCTGCATAGTGCTCCAATAGAATGCCAATAAAGCGTTCTAGGGAACCCAGTATTGCTCGGTGCAGTAAAACGGGGGTATGTCGATGTCCATCCTCTCCGATGTAAGTTGCGCCAAGTCTAGTTGGCATATTTAGGTCAACCTGCAGAGTGCCGCACTGCCACTCCCGGCCAATGGAATCTCGGAGAACAAATTCAATTTTTGGCCCATAAAAGGCACCTTCACCCGGGTTGTAACTGTATTCAAGGGATAGCGCTTCCATAGCTGATTTCAGTGCATTTTCTGCTCGATCCCAGCTCGCGTCATCACCCACTCTTCGCTGTGGGCGGTCAGCGAATTTAATGATGACGTCTTCAAAGCCTAGCTCGCTGTAAATTTCTAGCAATAAGTGACAGACCTTTCCGGTTTCTTCTTTGATTTGGTCTTCCGTGCAGAAAATATGTGAATCGTCTTGGGTAAAAGCTCTAACTCGCAACAGGCCATGCAGAGACCCTGATGGTTCGTTGCGGTGCAGCTTTCCAAATTCCGATAACCGTAACGGTAGGTCACGATAGCTTCGAAGCGCACTCTTGAAAATCTGTATATGTCCTGGGCAGTTCATGGGCTTAATTGCCAGTATGCGGTCATTTTCTATTTGGCTGGTAAACATGTTTTCCCCAAACGTGTCCCAATGGCCTGAGGCTTCCCATAGTGACCTATCGATGAGTTCTGGGGTGCTGACTTCGTTGTACTGTTCTTGTTGACGGGAACGGACGTAGGCAACTAGCGTTTGAAACAAAGTCCACCCATTCGGGTGCCAAAAAGTTGCACCTAGTGCTTCACTTTGGAAGTGAAACAGGTCCATTTGTCGGCCAATTCGACGGTGATCTCGACGCTCTGCCTCCTCTAGCTTTTGGAGATAAGCCTTAAGTTGCTTCTGATTAGCCCACGCCGTGCCGTAAATTCTTTGCAGCATTTCCCTTTTTGAGTCCCCTCTCCAATAAGCCCCGGCCAGCTTAGTGAGTTTAAATGCATTGCCCAGGCGTCCTGTCGATGGCAAATGTGGGCCTCTACAAAGGTCTATAAAATTCCCTTGCCTATAGAGTGTAATCTCTTCCTTGTCCGGTATTGCTTGGATAATTTCTGCTTTGTAGTGCTCGCCCTCAGTCTGAAAAAATTGTACGGCATCGTCCCGATGCCAGCATTCACGTGTAATTTTTTCGTCTCGCACCACAATTTCTCGCATCCTAGCCTCGATCTCCTCTAAATCATCAGGAGTGAAGGGTTCCGCCCGAGCAAAATCGTAGTAAAAGCCGTTTTCGATGGCTGGCCCAATAGTCACCTGGATTTCAGGGTGAAGTTCCTTGACGGCTTCAGCCATCACATGGGCAGCATCGTGCCTGAGTATCTCCAGCCCCTCTTCAGAATCTCTTGTAACGATCTCAATATCGACGTCTCTATCTATCACGGCCGCAAGATCTTTAAGCAAGCCCCCGATCCTAACTGCAACAGCATGCTTTGCTAGCTTGGGACCTATAGATTTAGCCACCTCCAGCCCGCTGACAGAGTCCGGAAATTCCCTAGTGGATTTGTCTGGCAATGTGATTATTGGCATAGTTTTCTCGTTTCGCGATTGCATTGTACGTCAGGAAGTGAGGCTTGCACCTCTTCCCTTGCGCAGGTAACTGGCTCATGGAGTGCACGGAGCACCATGGATCTAGCTCAGACGTCGGGTAGGCAGCATACTTGTAATGGCGGGTAGCCAGACAAATCGGCTGAGCGATTGGTAACTTAGGTTCGTGGTTTCTCTAGGCACCATTTTAGTGCCCATTTTTGCCCCCTCTGTTGACACCCCTAAACCTAGATTAGACAATAGGCGGCTTGGATCGGCGGAGGGGTACCCAAGCGGTCAACGGGGGCAGACTGTAAATCTGCTGGCTATGC
>CAJWKT010000028.1 GCA_913041665.1 uncultured Gammaproteobacteria bacterium
CAAGCTTATGGCGAACTAGTGCATGAGGGTAAGCAGTTAGACCCCGCTTGTCGCGATATAGAGGCGCTCCTCATTTCATCCCAAGCACGTGTAACTGGCAATGTGCGCTGTGAGCTTCGCCCAGGTAGTTTATTTATAGTCGGCGTAGAGTCGAAATACTCTCTTATGGCTGCCAGTCAAGGTAAATATGGGGAGTCGGCAGGAGAGTGGTCGCCAGAAGATGCTTTGGGTTTCTCTCGCGTGCTGGCCCTGCCGGGAATACTCCATACGCGTGCCGGGAAAGGCTGATATGCGCTCCGTGATAATAGACAAAATTGCTTCAGTAGCGCAAGCCAAAGAAATAGGCCGAGAGGTCCGGCTGAGCCACGATATTCCTTGCGAGGAGGGCATTTTGATCGCGGCCGAGGTACTAAATAATAAATCGCGCTATAACACGCTGGAACTCAACAGCGGGCGGATGGCCCAAGTAAAGCGCGGGGATATCATCGTCGGAGCGTTGGGCCACAGAAAAGCGCTCTTTGGTTACTCGGGTCATTTGCCTGAAAAACTTGCCCCGGGCGATTCTATACAAATTCTTAATCTTGGTGGCGTTCTAGGCATCTGCGACTCAATCAATCCTAGCAAGGGACAACCTTTCGACTGCAGTGTTCTCGGTGTCGTGCTTGATTTCCCCTATCTAGGCGAACGCATCGGTGTTCCGGCCCGCGTCGGAGACAAGACTCTAGAAAATCAGGCCACCTTAGAGCTTAACGGAACCCCAGTCATAGCCATGGCAGGCACCTGTATGGACTCCGGAAAAACCGTTGCTGCCTGTGCCGTGATAAGCCGCTTCCGGCACAGGGGCCTGACAGTGGACGCATTTAAAGCCACCGGTGTTGCGCTGAGGCGGGACATTTTGGCGATGGAAGACTCGGGCGCGCGTAATACAAGTATCTTTGCAGATTTCGGTATCGTCGCTACATCACCAAGCAATGCGCCCGCATTAACGCGCAACTTACTTTCTGGCCTTGCTTTGCAGAAACCTGACGTCATTGTATTCGAACTTGGAGATGGTCTACTAGGCGCCTATGGCGTAGAAGCGATACTTCAGGATCCGGAAATTCGTGGCGCACTTTCTGCGGTGGTTCTTTGCGCAAACGATCCAGTGGGCGCTTGGGGGGGTATCAAGCTTTTACGAGACGAATTTGGGATAGATCCCATTGCAGTCACTGGTCGCGCTACAGATAACGAGGTGGGTGTAGCAATAATAGAGCAGCAGGGTGGTGTCCCCGGAATCAATGCGCTTAGTGATGGCGCCAAGCTGGGCGACCTCCTTCAGCACAAACTTAAACTGGGCAAATCCAATGCCGAGGAACCTGAATGAGCAAGGTACCGACAATCATACTCGGCGGCACCGGCTATGTAGCGGGTGAGCTGCTACGCCTGCTATCACAGCACCCAAGCCTCAAACTGGCTGCTGCAGTTTCCACCAGCCGCGCTGGGAAAGCCATTAGCGGAGCCTTTCGGCATCTGGGCCCAGCCTATCCAAAGCAACGCTTTACTTCCCCCGAGGAAGCCATTCAAGGTCTTCGTAAAGCACCCAACTGGACAGTCATCTCAGCAGCGCCTCACGGGGCATCAGCTCCACTTGTAAACGAAATCCTGGGCGTAGCAGAGTCGTCTGGTATAAAAGTGAGCGTGGTGGACGCATCTGCAGACTTTCGCTTCGCCGACCCAAAAACATTTGAGCAAATCTACGGGCAAGACCATCCCGCACCCCAGCACCTGACTCAGTTCAGCTGCGCCGTCCCGGAGCACCTAAAGGATATTGAGACCCCACACGCTGCCCAACCCGGGTGCTTTGCGACCGCCATGCTGCTGGGAATAGTCCCGCTGGTCTCGATGGGGGTGACGGATAACAATTTCTTCGTTAGCGCAGTTACAGGAAGTACCGGAGCGGGGAGCGGGCTACGGGAGACTACTCATCATCCCGTTCGTCATAGCAACTTGTTTGCCTATCAACCGCTCGTTCATCGGCATGGTCCGGAAGTGAAGGAGCTGGCCATGGCCGCAACGGGGGGGGAAGTCAACCTTAATTTTGTCCCCCATTCTGGTCCCTTTGCTCGTGGTATCCATTCCACAATTTTTGCGCAATGCAAAGAAAAAGTTACAGGGAAACAACTGACGGAGGCGCTTTCCGATTTTTATGCTGATTGCGGGCTCGTCTGGGTAGGACCAAATCCACCGCACTTGAAAGATGTAGTGGGTAGCAACTGTGCCTTTTTAAGCGCAAACGTTGAAAACAACACGGTGGCAGTCTGCTGTGTTTTGGATAATCTTCTGAAGGGTGCCGCGAGTGGAGCGATTCAGTGGGCAAACCGTCTTTCGGGCAAACCAGACGATGAGGGCCTGAAAAACGCACCTCCAGGGTGGATATAAGAGTGAATATCTCTAATCACAATCAGCAAGAAGCTCATCTCAACGAGGTTTACCCGACCTTGCCTTTTAAGCCGATCGCCGGCCGCGGCCTCTATCTTGAAACCGCAGAGGGCCGCCACATACTGGACCTCTACGGGGGACATGCAGTAGCAACGTTGGGATATGGCCACCCAAAGCTCTCCAGTGCAATCGCTGAGCAGGCTGAACGGCTTTTCTTTCAAAGTAATGCGGTCCGCCTAGACATTCGAGATGAAGCGGCAAATTCTCTGGCTGCGTTTGCACCGGAACCACTTTCGCGTGTTTTTTTCGTCAACTCTGGCGCTGAAGCAAATGAGAACGCGCTGCGCATAGCACTGAAAAGTACCGGCCGAAAAAAAATCATTGCAGTTGAGCACAGCTTTCATGGCCGCACGGCAGGCGCTGCGGCCGTAACTTGGGGCGCCAAAGAAAGTTGGTACGGCTTCCCATACGATCCATTCGAAGTTGCCTTTGTGCCGCGTAACGACGTCAACGCGCTCAATACAATGGTAGATCGGGACTCAGCAGCACTCATTATAGAGCCGGTTCAAGGTGTCGCAGGCGCCTTTAATTTTGAGCCCGAATTCCTCAATGCCGCGCGAACTGCCTGTGACAATTCGGGGGCTCTGTTGATTCTAGATGAGGTGCAAACTGGCGTGGGCCGATTAGGAGCCCCGTTTGGTGCAGATCTTTATGGATTGAGTGCAGACATTCTGACCACCGCAAAAGCTCTGGGCGGCGGATTTCCCTGCGGCGCCGTTTTGATGCGCCACGAATTGGCCAAAGACTTAGGTCCGGGTGATCTAGGCACGACTTTCGGTGGCGGGCCCTTGGCCTGCGCAGTTATCAAAACCATCATAGAGACTATTCTCAACGATAATCTTCTGCAAAGCGTGCAAAAAATCTCTACGCGTATCTGTGAGATTTGTATCCGTGGACCGGTAATAGCTGTTCAGGGTGCCGGCCTGCTTTTAGGTCTCAAGACGAAGCCGAAAGCTGCCCTAGTTAGGGATGCGTTGCTGGCTCGCAATATTCTTGCCGGAACGAGTGCAGATCCGCACGTGCTGCGACTTCTTCCCCCGCTCACTATGGGGGAAAAGCACGTTGACTGCCTAGCAGAAGCATTGGAGGAAATGAGTAATGAAAATTTTTAATGATCTTGCTGATTTCTCCTCAGAAGAAATCAATGCACTCCTTAAATTGTCTCGAAGGCTGGAACGAAAACCCGAACCCCGTGCACTCGAAGGGAAAATTCTATCTCTGTTATTTTTGAGTCCATCGCTTCGAACCCTAGCCTCCTTTCAGGCCGCTATGGGGCGTTTGGGAGGAGCCTCTTTTGTGATTTCTCCGGAAATGTCCATTCATGGACTCGAATCTCGTCCAGGTATCGTGATGGATGGAGCGGCAGCTGAGCACATTAGGGAAGCTGTCCCGGTCATTGCTTCCTACGGCGATGCGCTCGGCATCCGTGCTTTTGCAGAGCGACGTAGCCTTAAAGATGATTTGGCTGATCAGGAATTTAAGCAGCTGGCATCATTAGCAGATGTACCGCTGATTAATATGGAATCTGCAATTAATCATCCGTGCCAAAGTCTTGCCGACTGGAAGACCATGGACGATCTTGAGGTGCCGGACAATGGTGGGCGATTCGTGCTGTCTTGGGCTTATCATCCTCAAGCCTTGCCGCTTGCGGTACCTGCAGCAACAACGCAGATGGCGTGTATGCGGGGTATGGATCTTGTTGTGTTGCGCCCATCAGGGTTTGAGCTACCCGAACCAATAATGGAAAAAGCCCGCGAAGCAGCAAATAAAAGTGGGGGCAGTATCTCAGAAACAACCGATCGCAAAGAAGCAATGAATGGCGCCCACGTTATCTACGCAAAATCCTGGTCATCTACACGCCATTACGGTGACCGGGCAGCCGACCAAGAATTAAGAAAAGAGCTGGTTCATTGGTGCGTGGATGAACCTTGGTTCGAGAATACTCAACCAGACTGCAAATTTATGCATTGTCTTCCTGTTCGACGCGGTGTCGTAGTTTCTGACCAAATTCTAGACGGAGAACGGAGCGTTGTTTTAAAGGAAGCGTACAACCGGATGCTGGTCCAAATGGCCGTACTATATAAAATGCTGAAGGGATAAAAACTGATCATGTCACGACTGAGCCACAACGAACGAGCCATCGTAGTTTCAGCACTGAAACACGCGACACCCTATATGCGTATGTATAAAGGCAAGATCATCGTGCTTAAAGCTGGGGGAGAAGCGTTTTCCTCTACTGACACAACCCGAAACCTTATGGAGCAGGTTGGGCTGCTACATCAGGTGGGTATTCGTGTCGTACTGGTGCACGGTGGCGGAGCCCAATCCACCCAGATGGCCGAGGAACTTGGAATCGCCGCTGAGTTTGTGGACGGACGCAGGATAACGGATCAAAGCTCTCTCGAAATAGCGGCCATGGTACTTAACGGCCAGATAAACACGCGTATTCTCGCATCCTGCCGGGACCTAGATATTCCAGCGGTAGGGATCAGCGGGGTTGATGCAGGATTAATTAAAGCTCACAAAAGGCCGCCTGTGGCCCGTCAAGGCAACTCAGGAGAAACCGTAGACTATGGCTTTGTAGGTGATATCGAAAGCGTTGATGCGAGTGTGCTGATCAAACAACTAGACAATGATCTAGTACCTATAATCAGTCCACTGTCTGCGGACGAATCCGGTACCCTTCTTAATATCAATGCCGATAGCGTAGCATCTGCTGTTGCGGTAGCACTCAGCGCCGAAAAACTCATTTTAGCAACAGGCGCACCGGGCATTCTGGAGTCAGCTAACGAGCCAGCGTCTTTAATATCCTATGTCGACCTAGCCGGACTCTCAAAGCTACGCAATGACAATCGACTTTCTGACGGGATGCTACCCAAAGTAGCTGCAATAGAGCTAGCATTGCTTGGAGGGGTGCCGCGAGTACACGTTATCTCACATGCCCTACCGGACAGCGTCCTGCTTGAAATATTTACTAATGAAGGTACCGGGACACTAGTCGTAAATGACACCCAGAATCTTACTTCAGAAGAACAAAAAGGTTGAAACACCATGACACGTTTGTGGGATAAAGGAACCCCTCTCGATGAGCACATTCTCAAATTTACCGCTGGAGAAGATCACCATCTGGATAAGCGTTTGGTGCCCTATGATATTCGTGGCTCCGTTGCGCACGTTAGGATGCTTACAAAACAAGGTTTAGTAAAGAAAGAAGATTGCAAGTTGATCTGCACTGGACTGGAAGCTCTAGGACTAGAACATCAACAGGGTGAATGGTCTATTGATCTAGAAGACGAGGATGTACACACGGCGCTTGAGTCGCGGCTCATTGACCGCATCGGTCCGGCGGGCGGACGTGTACACCTAGGACGGTCTCGTAACGATCAGGTACTGACTGCGATCAGGCTGTATCTGAAGGATGCCCTTGGTTTTCTTGCGGAGGGTGCGGCAAACGTTGCCTATGCACTTGACAGGCTGGCCCGCCGCCAAGGTGAAATTCAGTTGCCTGGGTACTCGCATATGCAGCCTGCCATGCCGAGTTCTGTGGGTCTCTGGGCGAGCGGCTGGGCAACCGAATTCCGAGACGATGAAGAAGGGCTCACCAGCGCTGTCCGCCGAGCTGATATCAACCCTTTAGGGTCAGCCGCAGGCTATGGTCCAGCTGGGCTTGAGCTGGATCGGGACGTAACTCGGGACGAACTCGGATTCAGCCGCAATCACGAAC
Organism: uncultured Gammaproteobacteria bacterium; assembly: GCA_913041665.1. Lineage (GTDB taxonomy): Bacteria > Pseudomonadota > Gammaproteobacteria > Steroidobacterales > Rariloculaceae > CAJWKT01. The sequence goes on from CAJWKT010000028.1 coordinate 6,203, forward strand.
CCGTGACCGCGGTACAGATCAGTCGTGGGAAAGCTGAGGCTACGGTAGTGTTTGAGATCAGTCTGCTGCTGGGCGATCTCGGCCGTTTAGCCTCAGATCTACTTTTGTTCTATACAAAGGAATTCGGCTTCGTTTCCTTGTCGGAAAAAATAACCACAGGCTCTTCCATTATGCCGCAAAAAAGAAATCCCGATGTCTTCGAGCTTGTTAGAAGTGCCCCAGCCGTGGGCATGGGCGCGCTCATGGAGGTGTTGAGTATTACAAAATCACTGGGCTCGGGCTACCAGAGGGATCTTCAGAGGCTGAAGGCCCCACTGTTCCGCAGTATAGATCTGGCTGAGGACACGGCTTTAGTAATGTCACACGCACTCGAGGGAGTTCAGTTTCAGGCCGATAGGATTGTTCTCGGAGAGGAACTCCTTGCTGCGGAGCGGGCCAGCCAGCTCGCCCTTAAGAAGGGCATTCCATTCCGAGAGGCTTACCGGACAATTGCAGCTGAGCTAAATGGTAAACTGGAAACATAAATTCAAGCTGAGCCATTTGCTCATTCTGCTGACTATTCAAAACAGTTTGCTGATAACCGGGTGCGGCCAAAAGTCCGCTCTGTTTCTCCCAGAACCCTCACCCAACACACCGACTAGCGTTGACGAGAATGAACCAAGGGATAGGGAGAACGATGAACTCTAGGCTTCTGGTACTGGTTGATGGCTCTTCTTATCTCTTTCGTGCATTCCACGCTCTACCGCCGCTTGTCTCCAGAAAAGGGGAACCGACCGGGGCTGTGCTTGGGGTTCTAAATATGCTCTACAGGCTGGTTGATGAATTTAAACCAGATCATATTGCCGTTGTTTTTGATGCCCCAGGAAAAACCTTCCGGAATGACCTATACGCAGAATACAAAGCTAACCGACCCCCGGTTCCAGATGATTTAAGGGCGCAGTTTAAACCGCTCACAGAGGCTGTTGAAGCCATCGGCTTCCCGGTTCTCAGCGTACGAGGTGTAGAGGCGGACGACGTAATTGGAACCTTGTCCAAACAAGCTACCCAATCCGGCTTTTCCACCCTGATCTCGACTTCTGATAAGGACATGGCCCAGCTGGTAAACGATCACGTTACCCTCATCAATACCATGAGTGGCGTCAAAATGGACCCAAATGGTGTGAAGCAGAAATTCGGCGTCTTCCCAAATCAGATTGTCGACTATCTGGCGCTGGTTGGTGATGCCTCTGACAATATACCTGGAGTCCCCGGGGTCGGCCCAAAAACTGCATCAAAGTGGCTTACCGAATATGCCGCGCTGGAAAACCTACAATCGCATGCAGCCGAAATCAAAGGAAAGGTTGGAGAAAAACTAAGGGCGTCTCTAGAACACCTGCCCCTTTACAGGGAACTTACAACCATTCGCTGCGATGTAGATTTGTCTACAACTGTTTCGGAGCTCAGGTTTCGGGAGCCGAACAAATTAAAACTGCGCTCTCTATATGAGCGGCTGGAACTGAAAATATTGCTCAGAAAAATCGATGACGGAGAAGGCGAACCTCAGAGCACAAGACAAGAGAATGTTGCTACTGAAAGCAACTATGAGACCGTGCTCACGGAAAAACAACTCGATAAGTGGGTTGAGCGCATACAGTCGGCGGAGCTTGTTGCACTTGATACTGAAACCACCAGCCTCAACTACATGGAGGCCCAGCTGGTTGGTATTTCATTGTCGGTGGAGCCAGGTGAGGCTGCCTACATACCCATACACCATACCTACGCTGGAGCCCCAGAACAGTTAGATCAAGAATTGGTACTCGAAAAACTCAGGCCATGGCTAGAAAGCAATGTGCCCAAGGTAGGCCATCATCTTAAATATGATACGCATATTTTGCGCAACCACGGAATCAAGCTGAAGGGCATCGTTTACGACTCCATGCTTGAGTCTTATATCCTGAATTCCACAGCTACCCGGCATGACATGGACTCAGTTGCCAAACAATACCTGAATACTGAAACGACTAAGTATGAGGAAATTGCCGGGCGTGGCGCAAAACAGCTCAGATTTGATGAAATCGCTATTGAAATTGCGGCACCGTACGCAGCTGAGGACGCTGATGTCACCCTTAGACTCCATCGCGCACTGTGGCCAAAGCTCGAAGCAACTCCGGCATTGGCAGAGTTATATCAGGACATAGAACAGCCCCTTGTGGAAGTCCTGCAAGAAATGGAGTACGTCGGCGTCATGGTTGATGCGAAAAAATTAAATGAACAGAGCCAAGAAATTGCCCTTTCATTAAAACAAATAGAAAAGGAGGCTCATAGTGAGGCTGGCGGTGCCTTCAATCTTGATTCTCCGAAACAGTTACAGGAAATACTCTACGACAACCTAAAGCTGCCAATATTAGGAAAAACTCCCAAAGGTCAGCCTTCTACTGCAGAAGCAGTATTACAAGCTCTTGCTGAAGATTATGAGTTACCAAACCTAGTACTTAAATACCGTACCTTGTCAAAACTTAAGTCTACCTATACGGACAAGTTGCCGGCTCAAATAAATCGAACTACAGGCCGAATACATACTTCGTACCATCAGGCAATCACTGCTACAGGACGATTATCATCCTCGAAACCGAATCTTCAAAATATCCCTATCCGAACGCCTCAGGGTCGACGAATCCGCCAAGCCTTTATCGCACCACCGGGGAAAAAACTAATAGCAGCAGACTACTCCCAAATCGAACTCAGAATCATGGCCCACCTATCGGGAGACAAAGGACTTAGAGGAGCCTTTGCCGAAGACCAAGATATTCATAAAGCTACCGCGGCAGAAATTTTCGGCATAAAACAAGCGAAAGTGCAGGACACGCAACGCCGCTCCGCAAAAGCAATTAATTTCGGGCTAATTTATGGAATGTCTGCCTTTGGTCTTGCCCGGCAGCTGAACATTAAACGCAAAGATGCTCAGGCCTACGTGGATCTTTATTTTGAACGATATCCCAGCGTCAAACAGTACATGGATGATACGAGGCGCCAAGCTCGAGAGCAGGGATATGTTTCAACCGTTTTTGGTCGGCGACTGTATCTGCCCGAGATCGAGTCACGCAACCATCAGCGGCGCCAGTACGCTGAACGGAGTGCTATCAATGCGCCTATGCAGGGCACGGCGGCAGATATCATCAAGCGGGCGATGGTCCGAGTCAAGCATTGGCTTGAAGAAAATATGAGTGATGCCGCGTTAATCATGCAAGTCCATGACGAATTGGTTCTGGAAGTTCCAGAAGACCAGGCCCTTGAGGTCAGTACAGAATTAACACAGATCATGGAATCAGCAGCTGAGCTATCGGTCCCCCTCAAGGTAAAAGCTGGAATTGGGTTCAACTGGGATGAGGCACATTAGCGCCCCCATATATAAAAGACGGCGCTCTTTCACTCAGTCCAGGCCCAGCCATTTCCAAATCCAATCCCGAGCTTCCTCGACCCCTTGATGCTTTCGCGTTGAAAACAGCACAGCCGGTACGCCTAGGTTCTGAACTGCTTCAATTTCTAGAGCTCTTGCCCCTACTCGACTCATTTTGTCTGCCTTAGTCAATAATACAACTGCCGGGATGTGAGTTTCCTTAGCCCAGTCCAGCATCACCTGATCCAGTTCTTTGGGCCCACGACGAGCATCAACAGTCACTATGAGCCCAATTAAGGAAGTTCTGTTCTTAAAATATGCCTCAAGCAAGCCCCGCCAGTGCTCCTGCACGGAAGCAGATACACGAGCATATCCATAGCCTGGTAGATCGACTATGCGATGACTCTCTCCTACGGAGAAGAAGTTAATCAACTGCGTCCGGCCTGGTATCTTGCTTGTTCTGGCCAATTTTTTTCGGGCAAGAATCATGTTAATAGCACTAGATTTGCCAGAATTTGAACGCCCGGCAAAGGCTACTTCCCGCCCTTGGTCCGTTGGAAATTGATTAGGATTGTGAGCGCTGCCTATAAACTCAGGATTCATTTTTTTTCCGATAGCCACTGAAAACAGCCGATTAGTGTACAATTTTCATGGTAACTCTTTAGAGAAAACATCCAATGTACCGAACATCGTTATTTGCTCTGATTGCTATGATACCGTTTGCTTATGGTGACCAGCTGGACTCGGTCGACAGAACTACAATAGTGGAAGCCCTGTCAGAAAACTCTACCGGTCATCTTATGCTGGCTCAAGCTAAACCAAATCCCGTTTCTGGGCGTTTCGAGCTCGGGAAACATTATCAACGCCTCTCTCCGACTCAGCCCACGAGCTCAAGTCCTGATCAGATCGAGGTGGCGGAGATTTTTTGGTACGGCTGCCCACACTGTTACACGTTTGATCCGTTTCTCGAAAGCTGGCAGACAGACCTACCCCGTTATGTCAATTTTATTCGGGTTCCAGCAGTGTGGAATCCATCACTACAGATGCATGCCCGTGCCTTTTATGCAGCTGAGGTCTTGGGGAAAAGTGAAGAAATGCATATTTCTTTCTTTAGAGAAATCCATGTTAATGGAAATTTCTTAGATTCTGAAGAATCATTAGCCAGTTTTTTTGATCAGTTCGGGGTAAGTCGGGACGAATTCCAGAATGCCTATAATTCTTTCGCAGTCCATGCAAAACTTCAGCGTGCTGACGAACTCTCACGCCGCTATCGCGTTGCGAGCGTGCCGATGGTGGTCATAAACGGGAAGTATACAACTAGCGCCAGTGAAGCTGGTGGCTACCCCACATTGATCGAACTCATTGACGAGCTTGTGGCCATGGAGGCTAATGATAATTAATTTCAGCGCTCCCTAAAAGGAATCTCTAAGCTCATCCAGACCGTGCGGATCGGAATGGATTATGACCTCGGCTTTCGGAAAAGATTCTTGAACTTCATGCTCCACCTCATCAGAAATTCTATGTGCCTCGGTTAGCGTGATATTCGGGTCTAACTCCAGATGAAACTGAATGAACTGTGCTAGGCCAGATGAACGAGTGCGCATGTCGTGCAAACCAAGGACTTCAGGATTACCTAGTACGATAGCCTCGATGCGCCGCCTATCCTTTTCCGGTAATTCCCTGTCAAGAAGCACATCGATTGCGTCCAGAACTATCCTACGGACCCCCAGAAATATAAATCCGGCGATTAACAATCCCAAAAGCGGATCCAAAACATTCCATTCAAAGCGATAGCTGAAAAAAATTGCGCACAAAACTGCCAAATTGGTAAGCAAGTCCGCCTTGTAGTGCATGGCATCAGCAGAAATTGCTAACGATCCCGTGCGTGCAACAACAAATCGCTGAAAGCCCACCAGAAGTACTGTCAATGCTAAAGATATTGACATCACACCAAGTCCAACCTCTGGCTCGCTAATAGGCGTAGGTTCCAGTAGGCGAATAACCGCTTCGCTGGCTACGTACAGGGTAGAAATCGTAATGATAAAACCCTGCAACAGCCCTGAAACTCCCTCAGACTTTCCATGACCAAATCGATGCTCAGCATCGGCCGGAGATACTGCGACCCTGACCGCATAGAACGTAATAATTGATGCAATTAAATCAAGCAAAGAATCAACTAACGAACTCAGAATCGCTACGGAGTCTGTCATTGACCATGCCCAGATCTTCAAACCGATCAGAGTAAGCGCTAATGCCATGGAAGCGTACGTCGCTGACCGCATTAGCTTGATCTGTTTTGAATTCAGAGGAGAATTTTTAGCTTTGTCGGTCATAGCATTATCAGATGTTTCCCAATATTTTGGCCGCTCTCTCGAGCGTACCCACTTCCTTTGCAAAACAAAATCGTACTAAGTGAGCGTCCAACGCAGCAGAACAAAACACGGACACAGGAATTACAGCAACACCGTGCTCCACAGTTAACCAACGCGCAAACTCTATATCTGGTGCATCACTTATAGCACTGTAGTCAGCCAACTGAAAATAGGTCCCCCGACAAGCCCTTAGCTTGAATGGAGACTGCTTCATCAAGCCCTGAAAAAAATTGCACTTCTCCTGATAAAAATCTGACAACCCTAGGTAGTGCTCGGGGTGCTCATCCAGGTAGTCCGCTAACGCGTACTGAACAGGGGTGATGGTAGTAAAAGTGTTGAACTGGTGTACCCGGCGAAATTCTCTGGATAGATTGGATGGAGCAACGCAGTAACCGATCTTCCAGCCCGTAGCATGATAAGTTTTTCCAAAAGAGAAAACTGCGAAGCATTTTTTTGAGAGTTCCTCGTGGGCCAGAACAGTTGAGTGGCGCTGACCATCAAAAATAATGTGCTCGTAAACTTCATCGCTTAATACATAGCATTGATAGGGCCTTAAGAGATCAGCCAAGCGCGTCAAATCCTCGTGGGTGAGCACTGCGCCCGTAGGATTGTGTGGCGTGTTTATGATCACCATCCGAGTCCGATCCGAGAGGGATCCAGCCAAACGCTCCCAGTCTATTGAAAAATCCGATAGGGACATAGGAAGATGAACAGTCGTTGCGCCGGCCAACGTGATGGCCGGCTCATAAGAATCATAAGCCGGATCAAAAACGATTACCTCATCCCCCGGTCTCACTATTGCATGAATTGCGCAGAACAACGCCTCTGTTGCACCGCTGGTGACCGTAATCTCCGTCTCGGGGTCCAGCTGGATTCCGTAGAGTCTCTCAATCTTGCGCGCCGTTGCCTCTCGGAGGCTGGCAACACCCGTCATGGGCGCATACTGATTGTGACCCGAATGGAAGTAGTGACTGACCCGCTCTAACAAATCTTTGGGTGGATGAAAATCTGGAAAACCTTGGGAAAGATTAATCGCTCCACACTCATCAGCGAGACGAGACATGACGGTAAAGATTGTCGTACCAACATTTGGTAATTTGCTCTGGAAAGCTTCCATATTTAGCGAATCGCTATTCGATAATACGTTACTGCAATTATTAGGATTTCTCTTCTTTTTCCGAACCGCGGCTTCTTAGCATAAAGCGACACAGCAATAAGCCAACTTCGTACAGCAGATAAACTGGAACCGCGAGCAATGTTTGTGAGATGGCATCCGGCGGTGTTAATAACATGCCACCAATGAAAGCTCCCAAGAATATATAAGGGCGAGCTCGTGACAGCGTTTTTAGTGTAACAAGGCCACTTCCTACCAAAAGAACCGTAGCAATAGGCACCTCAAAGGCAATACCAAAAGCTAAAAATAAAGTAAGAATAAAATTTAGATAAGCACTGATGTCGGTCATCATTGTCACACCCTCGGGTGTCACGGCGGAAAAAAACCCAAACATCAATGGAAAAACAACATAGTAGGCAAAGCTAATGCCCAAATAAAAAAGCAATATGCTGGAGGCCAACATCGGGAATGCAAAGCGTTTTTCTTGCCGATACAGTCCGGGCGCAATAAAACCCCATGCCTGATACAACACTACCGGCATTGCTAAAAAAAGTGCAACAAAAAGCGTCATTTTGAATGGTGTCAGGAATGGCGAGGCAACTTCGGTGGCAATCATAGTTGCCTCTTCCGGAAGCTGATCCATCAGCGGGGTTGCTACCAAAGTGAATACGCGTTCTGAAAAAGGTGCCAGACATATAAAAATTGCCAAAATGCTGATCGCAGCCTTGATAAAACGTCCGCGAAGCTCCACAAGATGGGAAATGAGCGTCCCTTCTGAAAGTTCTTCTTGCCCTTTAATTGCCGATTCTTGCTCACTCATGAACTAGATGCATCCTCTGAATCATCCTGGTGCATGTTTTTTTCTGTGATTTCCCCAGCGCTATCGGTAAGCTGTTCGTCTTTTGATTTTTCTGCAAACGATTGACCCTCGCTAGTTTGCTCGTCCGGAAACTTGCCATCAGCCCCTCGTTGAGGCCCTGCGGGTGGCGTGGGTCGCGAATGCGACTGGGGATTGATAAGTTCCTCTAGCTCCAATTCGCGCTCAAGTTGGCGACGCAAATGCATCGCGGTACGCCGAGCTTTATTTACCCAGCGCGCCAATTGTGCCGCGACACGGGGAAGCCGCTCCGGTCCCAAAATAATTAGGCCCACTCCAAAAACGAGGGCAAGCTCCCAGAAACCGATGTCAAACATTTGAGCTTAGCTTTTTTGGCTCTCTTCCTTTTGTTCCGCAAACTCAGCGTCGGCTTTTATTTCCGCTCCCTCCTCGAGACGCTCTTGATTATTCGCGCTTTCATCTTCTTCACTGTCCATGGCCTTGCGGAAACTTTTTAAGGCACCGCCTAGGTCACCCCCAAGCGAACCCAGACGTTTCGTGCCAAAAACCAGTACAACGATGACTAGCACAATTACCAACTGCCAGATGCTAATCCCACCGAATCCCATATCCATCCTCCAAGCGGCTTATTGACCGCTAATGATAACTTGCCGCCCGCAGCCATAGGGTAACTGGCCCTTCATTGCTGATATTTACCTGCATTTCTGCGCCAAATTCACCTGCGCAGACCGGCGTTTCTGATTTTTTGGCCTGAACCACTAAATACTCAAACAGCCGACTTCCCTCTTCGCGAACTGCAGCGCTCGAGAAACCGGGCCGGTTCCCTTTTCTAGTATCCGCAGCCAAGGTAAATTGTGGCACTAACAGCATACTCCCCTTAGCCTCTAAAATATTTAAGTTCATTCGTCCATCCCTATCAGGAAAAACCCGGATCCCCGTCAAGCGCCCCAATAGTTGCGTAGCATGCGCTTCGGTATCCCCACGCTCAACTGCTACAAATACCACGAGCCCCCTGGCAATCTCTGCTATGACGCGCTTCTGCACAACCACACTCGCCTGACTGACTCTCTGGAGCAATCCAATCATGCGTAGACCATATCAACTTAAGGCTAGTTTAGCCGAGTATATTTAGCTACAAATTTTGCTGTGACAAGGATAGCTTCTCACCATAGCCCAATCCAGAAAAATGAAAAAAGCTCGGAATGAACGAAGTTCTGGCTTTATTTTTCCCTTCATTATGCAATTTTCCCAATTTTATTATTATCTTTTCCCACTTTTACAATAATTTAATGAAAGTGGGATATATAGGATATGTTCTGCTGTTTTTTACTCATTTATGGGATTTAATAAATAACTAGGCCTAAGCTTACTAGTCTGCTATTACTACGTCATCAATAAGGAGACTAATTATGAAGCGTCGCCGTTTCATAGCAGGGCTTGGCAGCGGAGCCGCCCTTGCCGCCTGTGCGCCAGAAACCCAGGAGCAAATCTGCTCGAATTCAACCCAACGTTTTGAATGGAAGCTGGTCACTACTTGGCCGCCCAATTTTCCGGGGCTTGGCACGGGGGTGAATACCCTTGCACGCTATATTGAGGAACTCAGTGCGGGACGAATAGAAGTTCGTGTCTACGCTGGAGGCGAATTGGTTCCTGCCTTTGAGGTCTTTGACGCAGTCCAGCAGGGCACATCAGAACTGGGCCATGGGGCCGCTTACTACTGGCGTGGAAAAACAGAAGCGGCCCAATTTTTTGCCGCAATCCCATTTGGCTTAAATGCTCATGAGATGAATGCTTGGCTTTACTATGGAGGAGGCCTTGCACTTTGGCGTGAAGTCTATGAGCCATTTAACTTAATGCCTTTCCCCTGCGGCAACACTGGCTGCCAAATGGGGGGCTGGTTTAACCGACCCATCGAATCCATGGACGATTTAAAAGGCTTAAAAATGCGCATTCCAGGTATAGGTGGGGAGGTTCTTCAGAGGGCTGGCGGAATACCGGTGAATCTACCTGCTTCGGAGATCTTCACGGCGCTTCAGACTGGCAGCATTGATGCGACGGAGTGGGTCAGTCCTTACAACGATGTCGCCATGGGCCTGCACCAAGCCGCACGATACTACTACTATCCCGGTTGGCAGGAACCAGGTCCTACGCTTGAGTGCATTGTTAACATGGACGCCTGGAATTCGCTGCCGCCGGATCTCCAAGCCATTGTGCGTATTGCCTGCCAGGCCACCAACCTGGACATGATTTCAGAATTCATGGCACGCAATGCTAGTTCCCTAGAGCAATTAACCGCCGATGAGTCCGTAGAAATTCGTCCCTTTCCCGAAGATGTTCTAGCGGGTATAAAAGCACTGACTTTTGAAGTAGTTGAGGAGCTCGCTGCTAGAGATCCTGTCGCTGCGCGCGTCTGGAAATCATACCAAGACTTTATGCAGCGCTCTCAGCCCTGGCAGGCAATTTCCGAGCAAGCCATGCTAGCTACAAAGCTGCTATAGGGATCCACAATAAATAACTAACGATACAATCGACCAAATATTTAGCCTTCATTATCTAAAACGAACGCGGCGAGTATCAGTGCAGACGGATTAGCCACCATACACAACTTTTGGCAACCAAGTCGCAAGGCCCGGAAACATAGATAAAATTGCAAGCGCCACCAGTTGGATGAGCACAAAAGGGATGACGCCACGGTATATTGCGCTGGTTTCTACCGATTCCGGCGCAACTCCACGAAGATAAAACAGTGCAAACCCGAAGGGTGGCGTGAGGAACGAAGTTTGTAGATTAATAGCTATCATCACACCCAGCCAAACGGGATCGATCCCCATAGCCAAAAGGATTGGCCCCACGATCGGAACGACAACAAAAGTGATTTCAATAAAATCCAAAACGAATCCTAACAGGAACATCAAAACCATCACTGTGACCACGGCCCCTACTGTGCCGCCTGGCATGTTCATCAAAAAATTCTGAACCAGCTCGTCGCCTCCATAACCTCTGAATACCAGCGAGAAGATAGATGCACCGATTAGAATTAGAAAAACCATGCTGCTCACACGCACTGTGCTCTGCATAACCTCCACCAATCTGGCGATCGAGAACTGACTCTTAAAAACCGCTAACAGCAAGGCGCCCATTGCGCCGACACCAGCTGCTTCGGTAGGCGTCGCGAGGCCTGCTAGAATCGAGCCTAAGACAGCCAATATTAAGAACAAAGGAGGAAAAAGAGCGAGGCCCAAAGCCAGCACTCCTGGCTTTTCAGCTTCAGTTGCCTCATAGGAAGGCATACTGTCTGGCCTCAGAAACGCAAGTACTACAAGATATGCCACGTAGAGCGCCACCAGCATTAAACCGGGAATGAGTGCCCCCACAAAAAGGTCTCCCACAGAAACCGTATCGGGTGAGAAAATTCCTTGATCAATTTGTGCCTGACTGTAGGCTGATGATAAGACATCACCCAAAAGAACTAAAACAATAGAAGGTGGAATAATCTGCCCTAGCGTACCCGAAGCGCATATGATTCCAGTGGCCACGCCCTGGTCATACCCATGTCGCAACATTGTCGGCAACGACAAAAGCCCCATGGTTACCACTGTTGCGCCCACAATACCCGTACTTGCCGCCAACAACATACCTACCAGCGTGACGGAAATCCCTAATCCACCACGCAACTTACCGAACAGACTACTAAGACTTTCTAAAAGACTTTCTGCTATTTTGGCGCGTTCGAGTGTCACCCCCATAAAAACAAATAATGGCACTGCCATCAGCGTCTCGTTACTCATGATGCCAAACAGACGATTCGGCATAGCTCCAAGAAACGTGGCATCGAAAATTCCCATCATTGCGCCAACTGTTGCGAAAATAAGGGCTACGCCACCCAGGGAGAAGGCAACCGGGAATCCTCCCAACAACACAACAACCACGGAAAAAAACATGATGATGGCGATCCATTCCATACTCAGATCACCTCATCTCATTGCAATCGGGATTTTACGCGCGAAGCCGTTTTCCCAGCTATTTTAAAAGCATTATCGATAAATCCCGCCAGCCCCTGAAGTAGTATTAACAGAGCCGTAATAGGGATAAAACTCTTCAAAATCGATACAAACGGATAAGTAAGCCCTCCTGCTTCACGTGACGCTTCATGGATCTCCCAAGAGGCAACAACATAACCCCAACTTGATAGGATCAGGAATATCGATAGGGGTACCAGAAAAAAAATCGTTCCCAATAAATTTACCCAAGCTGCCTGAGTCTCAGACATTTGCCGATAAAAAATATCCACTCGAACATGCTCATCCCATTTAAGCGTATAGCTGGCCCCCAGCATAAAAACAGCTGCGTGCATCCAAGTGATAGATTCCTGCATCCATATCCAACCAACATCAAATCCGTAACGAAGTAAAACGACGATGAGCGTGCCAAGCACCATAAAAAGCGTGAACCACGCAATTATGGTACCAACGGTTTCGCTGAGTTGATCTAGCCAGCGCTTCAATCTGTACATAGATTATTCTGAATCTTTCTAGTGATTTTTTTTCGCGGGATTCACATTAAAGGCGTTTACGGAAAACTTCCATCTCTCTAGCGGCCTGCAAATCCCCTTGGCGATTAGCTACTTCAATGCCCTTTTGATAAGTTTCCAACGCTTCATCAACCAGTCCCGCTTCTCCTTGTGCCTTCCCTAAGACCTTCCATGCTGCAGAATAATCCGGGTCTAAACTAACAGCAACAAGCAGGTGCTCGAGGGCTCGTTGAATCTCGCCTGTTTCCAAGTATTTTGAGCCAAGGGTGAAACGCAATACCGCTGTGTCGACTCCAGCCGCTAGCATAGTCTCGAGCTTTTCTGCTGGAGTCATACAAACATCCTATCGCCTCCAAAAACTTGGCGTTACTAACACTAGCACCGTGAAAATCTCCAAACGTCCAAGGAGCATGGCGCATACGGCGGACCATTTAACGACTGCGTTCGTATTGGCAAAGCCGGACGCCACTTCACCCAGACCTGGGCCTAAATTATTCAGCGTAGCAGCTACTGCCGAGAAAGCACTTTCCTGATCTAGGCCATTACTCAAGAAAACTACTAACAAAAGTCCAAAAACGACGATATAAACAGCAAAAAATCCCCATACTGCATCGACTACTCGCTGATCGACGGCCTTTTCCCCGAGTTTCACTGGCAATTCCGCGCTCGGATGTAATAATCGCTGCAACTCCCGCGCACCTTGTTTGTACATAAGTGCCCACCGAATAACTTTAATTCCGCCGGCTGTCGACCCTGCACAACCCCCCACGAAACTGGCAAGAATTAATAGTACGGGCAGCCCACCAGACCATAATGAAAAGCTGTCCGTCGTGAAACCAGTCGTGGTAGCAATAGAAACAACCTGAAAAAGCCCCTTTGTGAATATTTCCCGAAAGGTGCTGTATTCTCCGTTCCATGCTAGATAGGCCAGCGCAACAACTATTAGTCCGCACAAATATTTAAAATAAGCACGGAATTCTGGATCAATAAAGTAGCTTCCAAGTTTTTTCTCACGCCATGCAATAAAGTGTAAGGAAAAATTAATGCCGGCAAGAAACATGAATACCACAGCGATCATCTCGATTAGGTCACTATTAAAATACGCAATGCTTTGATCGTGAGTCGAGAATCCTCCTATAGCTACCGTCGAAAACGCATGGCAAATAGCATCAAATATACTCATTCCTGCAGCCCAGTAGGAAGCAGCGCAAAGAAAAGTAATCCCAACATAAATACGGAGTAGAGCCTTTGCTGTTTCAGTAATTCTTGGTGTTAATTTACTTTCTTTCAGAGGCATAGGCGTTTCAGCGCGATACAGTTGCATGCCGCCCACACCTAGCATAGGCAGAACCGCTATTGCCAAGACGATAATCCCCAGTCCACCAAACCATTGGAGTTGTTGTCGATAAAAAAGAATTGCGGGTGGGAGCTGATCTAGGCCGCTTAAAACAGTTGCGCCCGTAGTCGTCAAGCCTGACATAGACTCGAACACGGCATCGGTCAAACTCATGCTGGGATTGTTATTGATAAGCAGGGGCGCAGCGCCAAATAATCCCAGAACAAACCAAAATAATGCTACAACTAAAAAACCATCTCGCAACCGTAAATCGCGGGTTTCTTTGCGAACCGGAAGCCACATCAACAACCCGGATACCAAGATAATAAAAAATGATGCCGTAAAAGCCGGCCAGCTCCCATCTGAAAACATCACCGCCACGGCAAGTGGGGGTAGCATGGTCACGCTGAACATTGTCAGCAGGATGCCCAACACCCGTTGAATTGCAGAAAACGTCATACGGTGGCCATTGATAGCGCTCTGTTAGGTGGTATTCGCACCGATCTCAAAAAGGCGCTCCACTTCACCTATTTGACGCCTATCCGTTATAAAGATAATTACATGATCATCTGCTTCGATAGCTGTGTCATGATGGTCCATAAGCACTTGATCCCCCCTCACGATGGCGCTGATCGTTGCCCCACTGGGAAGCTCAATTTCATCTATAGCTCGTCCAACCACCCTTGAATCTCCTGCATCACCATGAGCCACTGCCTCGATAGCTTCTGCAGCGCCCCGCCTTAAGGAATGAACCTTCACAACATCTCCAAGCCGAACGTGGGCCAGCAGAACCCCCAAAGTAATCTGCTGAGGTGAAATAGCAATATCGATGGTGCCAGCTTGAACAAGCTCTGCATACACTGGTTTATTAATCAAAGCCATAACCTTGTGTGCACCGAGCCTTTTTGCGAGCATAGCAGAAAGGATGTTGGCTTCTTCGGCATTTGTCACGGATACAAAAACATCCGCACTATCAATATTTTCCTCTAGCAAAAGCTCTTCGTCAGCAGCATCTCCATGTAGCACCATAGCCTTATTCAGTACCTCGGATATTTGTCGGGCTCGCTCCCGGTTCCGATCAATCACTTTAACCTGGTTGGTATCTTCGAGAGCTTTTGCAAGTCGTACACCAATGTTGCCACCACCCGCTATTACTATTGTCCGCACGGGCTCATCCTGCTTGCGCATCTCATTGAGCACCGTGCGAATATCTTTGCGCGCTGCAATGAAAAAGACTTCGTCACCTTCTTCGACTACGGTATCTCCATCAGGGATAATGCCTTGCCCTCCGCGGTAGATTGCGACAACACGACTTTCTACATTAGGAATATGCTCTGAAAGTTCTCTCAATGGATGACCAACTAGGGCACCCCCCTCGTGGGCTTGGGTAGCAACTAGCCGAACCCTACCATCGGCAAATTCCAGCACCTGCAACGCTCCCGGGAAACGAATTAGCTCGCAAATGTGATCGGTTACCAATTCCTCGGGGCTGATGGTGACATCCACTGGAATCGCATCGACCCCAAAAAGAGTTGGCTGGGCTAAGTACTCAGCGGCCCGAATTCGAGCGATTTTGGTAGGTGTTTGAAATAAGGTAGATGCAACCTGGCAAGCCAACATGTTCATTTCATCGCTATTAGTCAAAGCGATCAGCATATCGGCCTCTTTCGCGCCGGCCCTCTCCAGGACATCCGGAAACGCTGCATGTCCTACCACAGTCCGAACATCCAGCCGATCTTGAAGCTCACGAAGAACGTCGGCCCGATGGTCAACAATAGTGACCTCATTGGCCTCCTCGCGAGCCAAGCTGTAGGCAGCCGTGGTACCAACCTGCCCTGCACCTACGATTAAAATTCTCATGGTATCTATTGCGATTTAGGTGGGTAGTTTACATCACTTCCAATTTGGCATACGCAACAACTAGCCACTTCGCACCCTCCTGCTCAAAATTGACCTGCACCCGGGCATGATCGCCGCTGCCTTCTCGGTTAACTACAACCCCCTCCCCGAATTTAGCGTGGCGCACTCTTTGGCCCAAGCCCGCACCGCCGGAATCATTATTGGCGAGCCAAGTTGGCTTGTGTCTTGGGCCAGAAAGAGAGAATTTAGGTCGGATCTCCTCTAACAATTCCTGAGGAATCTCGCGAAGGAAGCGTGATGGCGTACCAAAACTGTCCATTCCGTAGAGGCGTCTTTGCTCGGCATAACTCAAAACGAGGTGCTGCTGGGCACGGGTTATTCCCACATAACAAAGGCGTCGTTCTTCTTCCAGTCCACCGACATCTGTTATTGACCGCTGATGAGGAAAAAGTCCGTCTTCCAAACCCGCCATAAATACAAGTGGAAACTCTAATCCCTTTGCCGAATGCAGTGTCATTAGTTGAACGAAATCCTCATAGGTCTCGGCCTGAGTCTCTCCGGACTCTAGAACCGCATATGAAAGAAACGTCACAAGAGGCGAAAATTCAGAATCCTCATCTTGGAGTACTCCCTGAGCTGCACTAATTAGCTCATTCAGATTCTCTGCTCGTGCCTCGCTACTCATTTTTCCATCACGTCCGTGGTAATTCATTAAGCCACTCACTTCAATAACCTTTTGTACTTGCTGATAGAGAGGTAGATCACGTGTGTCTTTATCAAGTTTATTCACCTGACGTAGGAAACTATGCAATGCGCTACCAGTCCGTTTGGGCAGTTGATCATCAGCAATAATGCTGGTTGCGCTGCTCCAGAGACTTGCGCCCGCTTGTCGCGCTTGGTTGCGAACTGCATCCAAAGTCCGTGCGCCGACACCGCGCGGTGGGGTATTTACCACCCTTTCGAAGGAAGAGTCGTCATTCCGATTAGCAATTAATCTTAAATAAGCCAACGTGTCTTTGATTTCCGCCCGCTCAAAAAAACGTAACCCCCCATAAACCCGATACGGGATTCCAGCTGCAAGCAACCCCTCTTCAAAAACCCGGGATTGTGCATTAGATCGGTACAGAATTGCTATGTCATTCCGCCGGTTACCCTCCTTAAGATAATCCCCTATTCGATTTATGACAAATTCAACCTCCTCGCGCTCATTGAAAGCTGCATAAAGACGTATTGGTTCCCCTTCCGCCCCTTCAGTCCATAAATTTTTCCCTAACCGGGAGTTGTTGTGGGAAATAATCGCGTTTGCTGCGCTTAAAATCGTTGAGGTGGAACGATAATTCTGCTCTAGCCGAACTACTTCTGCCTGCGGAAAATCTTTCTGGAATTTTTGTAGATTCTCAACTCTTGCTCCCCGCCAACGGTAAATAGATTGGTCATCGTCACCTACTACGAAGGGGACACCTGTTTGTCCCGCAAGCAACTTGAGCCACCTATATT
>CAJWKT010000029.1 GCA_913041665.1 uncultured Gammaproteobacteria bacterium
TTTAATTGCTATTCACAAAGACGTTTCTGGTCAAGCTAAAGATG
Source organism: uncultured Gammaproteobacteria bacterium (assembly GCA_913041665.1). GTDB lineage: Bacteria > Pseudomonadota > Gammaproteobacteria > Steroidobacterales > Rariloculaceae > CAJWKT01. Next base: position 45 of record CAJWKT010000029.1, read on the forward strand.
TAGCTTTGGCTACACAAAAACCGGTGGGCTTAAGTATCCGAAATATCCTGTCGGCTCAGATCCTCTCAATTGATATAGAGGAAGATATTTTTGCTGAGGTATTACTGAATATCGGGGGAGCCAATCTAAGGGCTCGTGTAACCCGAGAAGCGGTAGATGACCTCAAATTAGCTACTGGCCAAAAAATATATGCACTTATTAAAAGTGCCGCACTTGAAGAACAGTTATTTACAAAATAATTTTCAAAACATCAGCACCACAGATAGCTGAATTAACTACATCAGAAAATGTGGAAGAAAAAGTGTGATGGGAGGCAATAAGATCAATAAAGCCACACGCACCATACCGGAGGCTAGGAATGGCATCACTCCCTTAAAAGTCTCCCTCATAGGCACATTTGGGGCGTGGTGATTGATAATTAAGACATTGATTCCTACCGGTGGCGTAATAAGGCCCGCTTCCACTACGATAAGCATAAGAATACCAAACCATAATTTAAGGTCGTTCTCAGGCATACCAAAGTCTAATCCAGCCATAATGGGCCAAAAAATTGGAATGGTAAGGAATATCATTGCTAGGCTGTCCATCAAACACCCTAGTACTAAGTAAATTAACAAAAAGAGAACTAAAATTGTGTAGGGACTTAAGTCACTTCCTACGGCCAGCTCCGAAAGAAAATCTGCCACACCAGTAAGCGCCATAAAAATGTTTAGGAAATCGGCGCCGAGAAGGATTAGAAAAATCATCCCGGTCATCTTTGCGGTATTTCTAATGCAATCAAACAAGATTTTTACGTCAAATCCTACTTTCCATATGGCAAGCAATGCTGCACCAAAAGCGCCCACTGCTGCTCCTTCGGTTGGATCAAAAAGGCCGAAATAAATTCCACCAATAACCACTATAAATAATAAAAGAGTAGGCCAAGTCTCAAGAATTGCGTTCCATCTCTGGCTAGCGTCTGAGCGAGCACCTAAAGGCCCCGATTCTGGTGAAAATCGTACCCAAACAGCGATTGTAATTAGATAACCAACTGCACCAATGATTCCAGGAATCAGTGCGGCCTGAAATACCTGAACGATATTAGCCTGAACAGAAATCGCGTAAATGATGAGTGCTACTGAAGGTGGAATAAGAATTCCAAGGGTACCGCCTGCTGCTAAAGTTCCGGTAGCTAAACTACCTGAGTAGCGGTAGCGCTCAAGTTCAGGTAATGCGACCCTCGCCATGGTCCCCGCCGTCGCTAGGGATGAGCCACAAATGGCGCCGAAAGCTCCGCAACCCCCCACAGCAGCCATAGCAACTCCACCACGCCGGTGGCCTAAAAATGTATTTGCTGCCTCAAATAATGATTTGCTCAAACCAGACCTTGATGCAAATTCACCCATGAGCAGAAACATTGGGATCACAGAAAAATCATAGGAATTGAAACGCCAAAATGCAGCTGTCTTCATATAATTAATCACTGGATCAATGCCGGACAACGATGCATAACCCACGATTCCTACCGTCATCATCGCAATACCGACTGGTATGCGGATGACTAGCAAAATCACTAGTGCAGCCAAACCGATGACAGCTATTTCAAGGCCAGTCATGAAGAGGGATCCCAAGGAATACGTGATGCTCTATACAAGCAACACAAAGAAAGCAGGCCAAATGACAAAATAGCGAATGGGTAGGCTAACCATAAAGGTACCCCTAGAATCATTGAGATATCCCAATATCGTACCGTATCAATAAAACCAAAAATCATTCGCCAGACAAAGAGCGCTGAAAATGCGCCAAAAAGAAGTGCTGCAAACATGTCCATGCCAACCTGAACTGAGCGAGGCGTGCGGGCAATAAAAATATCTACGGCCACATTGCCGCGCTGCAAATAGCAGTGCGGCAAGAAGAGAAAAATAGAAATTGCTGAACCTAGGCCAACAATTTCGAAATCACCCGGCACGGGCCTAGAAAAGAGCGCTCTACCTACAATACTGACTACCACCAATATGGTCATTGAAAGCATCAGAAGTCCGCCAACATCTGCAAACCATCCAGCAAACCGATGTAACGATCGACCAAAGCTGTCACGAAGTTCTATGTCTGTCATTGGTTATGTTTGCCCATAATTACAAATGGCTGCTATCCGAAACTGCATGACCGTATCAAAAGACATCCTGTCGATAAACACTCAAAGCCACAATTCCTAAGCACCGAAACTGTATAGCCGATGAGGATTATCTACTAAAACCGCCTGCTGCGTGGCTTCTTCAGGCATAAACAATGGAATGAGATCAACCAAATGCCCATCATTCGGCATGTGCTGCTTGATGTTTGGATGGGGCCAATCAGTTCCCCATAATATTCGGTCTAACGCTACCTCTAGTAACGCCCGAGCAAACGGTACGGCATCGGTGAAAGGTGGCCCACCGGTAGAAACGCGTTCTGCACCACAGATTTTTACCCAACAGTTATCCATCCGGGCGACCTCAAGCAGGCGACGAAATGGCTCTTGGGCCAAACCATCCCCCGTCGGTATACGACCCATATGATCTATGATGAACGGTACTGGCAGCTTCTTAAGTAAATTATGAAAATCCAGAAGATCAGCCGCATCAAAATGCAGCACAACGTGCCAATCGAACACCTTAATCCTCTGGATCACATTGTGAAACACTTCTAAGTCGGGAACACCTCCCAAATGTTTAACGAAATTGAAGCGCACACCGCGAATTCCAGCAGCATTTAGTGCTTCAAAATCATGGTCCGTAAATTTAGCGTCGACGTTGGCAACACCCCGATATTTGCCCCCACTCTGAGCGATAGCATCCAAAATGACTGTATTGTCGTTGCCATGACAACTCGCGTTGACCAAAACAGCTCGCTCCAGTCCCAAGATCACCTGTAACTCCTTGAAACGTTCAAGCGGTGCATCGGGCGGAGTGTAGCTACGATTAGGTGCGTAAGGATACTGATCTCCCGGCCCAAATATATGACAATGGGAATCGCAAGCATTTGCTGGCGCAATGTAATTAGGACGGAGCGTATTCGGATCCGAGGCCTTACACACAGATATTTCTTTCATTTTTCCCCATCTTGCATCGACCCTTTCCTCAAACCCCACCTATCAGAGCCCACAAGGAACTATTCATTGGAGTGGGTGGTATCATTCGCTGATAATTACAGTGAGGGTAACATAGACAGAGCTATGGTCAGGGACGCTCTAGTAGATTGAATCAACATGGAGAAAGCCCCTATGGCCAAACAAACCGACGTAATCGAACTACAAAAGAATTTCGCGCTGCTAATTGACGGAAAGCTAGTAGAGACCAAAAATTTCCTTCGAGTTATCAATCCAGCCACCGAACAAGTTTTTGCTCATTGTCCTGAGGCAGATCAAACCCATCTGAACGCCGCGGTGTCCGCTGCGCGCCAAGCATTAGACGCCTGGAGTTCAAAGTCTTACGAAGAACGTGCGAACTATATCCAACAGCTTGCCATGCTGCTCCGGGAGCACAGGGATTTTTTGGCGTCCCTACTAACACAAGAGCAAGGCAAGCCACTCAGCCAATCTGTTGCTGAAATTGATCGTGGCGCAAGCCAGTCAGAAGGAATTGCAGGGATTGAGATTCCAATCGAGACCCTAGTAGATGATGAAGAAAGATATATTGAACTGCAATATCGACCCCTTGGCATAGTGGGTATTATCACGCCCTGGAATGCCCCTGTTAATCTTGCCCTAGGCCCCCTAGTGTCAGCTCTCTATACTGGCAACACGGTTATTTTGAAGCCGTCACCTTACACTCCACTGACTACTCTCAAGATGGGGGAGTTGATGCGAGAAATTTTCCCGGCAGGCGTCATCAATTTTCTAGCAGGCGGGGACGAACTAGGCCATGAAATGACTAAACATCCAGAAATAAACAAAATATCCTTCACCGGCTCAGTCGAGACAGGAAAAAAAGTGATGGCCAGCGCGGCAGGTACTCTTAAGCGTGTAACCTTAGAGCTCGGAGGCAATGATCCCGCTATCATTCTAGAGGACGTCGACCCAGAAGCAGTTGCTAAGAAAATTTTCTTTGCTGCCTTCGTGAACAGTGGTCAGGTCTGTATGGCGGTTAAGAGAATTTATGCCCACGAGGAAATCTATGAGGAGTTTTGCAGCGCACTAGCCAAAGAAGCGAAAAATGCCAAATATGGCAACGGTCTTGACCCAGAAAACCACCTTGGTCCCATCCAGAACAAAATGCAATTCAACAAAGTCGTGGGGATACTGGAAGATACTAAAAAAATTGGTGCACATTTTCTATCTGGCGGCACAGTACCGAACACACCCGGTTACTTCTTTCCACCCACCCTTGTGACTGATATCGATGAAAATAGCCGTTTAGTTCAAGAGGAGCAGTTCGGACCTATTGTCCCGATTCTCAAATATAAAGATGTTGAGGACGCCATTCGCCGTGCTAACAATACGCTCTATGGGCTCAGTGGATCGGTATGGTCAAGTGACCGGAAACGAGCAACCAAGATTGCGAAGCGGCTGCGGGTCGGTACAGCTTGGGTTAACCAGCACCGGGCTACATCTGCTTATGTTCCATTTGGAGGTGCCAAGGAATCGGGCATTGGACGACAATATTCGATCTTAGGACTCAAGGGCTACATGGAACCTGAAGTACTAAGTGTCGTTAAGTAATTACCCGGATCGCGTGATATTTTTCTTTCAAAGCTATTATTTGCAAAAAACCTGTCACTAAGCAATAAGCTTTTCAAAAGATAAAAAAACTCTACTCATCGGGGATTGAAGAGCGCAGCGTTTCTGGGACCAAGAAAAGTAATACGAAAGCACCAACGATACCCGTAACCGAAACCACAAAACTAACCGCCGCTAAGCTAGCGATTTCCGCTAGTACGCTAGCCAGTAAAGGCCCACCAGCCCAGCCCACATCGCTGACCAATCGCCAAACCCCCAAAAACTGCCCGCGCTGATCTGAAGGCGCAAGGTCGGAGCCAATGATCATAACGATCCCTGTACTCACTCCATTGGCAAAACCCAATAATAGAGTCGCGCCAAGCAACGAATAAAAACCTTGGGCCAGGGGAAGGACCGAAAGTCCTATAGCAAAAAGAATCATGCTTGGCACACCTGTCCATTTACGTCCCCAGCGATCAACTACAACACCTACAGGGTAGAAAAGCGACATGTCCACCGCAGCACCAAATGAAAAAATAGCGCCCACAGCAACGGCATCCAATCCAACCGCAACACCGAACAATGGAACCAGTAAATTGCGGGTCGCCCGCATAAGCTGCAATGTAAGAGAAGAAAAACCGGCCGTAGCAAAAACCCCAGCATAGTCTCGAATAATCCTGCCCGTGGTTGACAAGCCAACACCGTGGCCGCCATGGGAAGGAGCGCTATTGCGAGCAGAAAAGAATACGAGAATCAACGCTGCCGCGGCACTAATAGCAGCAATAAAAAAAGCTGCAGAGTATCCAAAAAACTCTGCAACGATACCACCAGCTACAGGCCCAATGAATCCCCCCATCCGATTGACGCCGGCCATGACAGCAATGGCCCGGCCACGCTCGGCAGGTGGACAAAAATCGGTGATAAACGACAACCGGCCCAACACCCAGGCAGTGGAACCGACACCAATGAGTGTTGCAAATACTGCTAGCATCCAGAGACCCGACACTATAGAGAGAGCTACGGTGCCAGCCAGAATGAAGACAAGACCAACCAGCATTAGCGGTTTATCCCCGAAACGTGCAGCCAGCATGCCAGCAGGTACATCGAAAACAAGAATGCCAATACCATGCAAACCCATAATTAGCGCAGCAAAGGCAGGAGTGCCACCAAGTTCCAATACATACAGCGGAAGTAAGATCAGCATTGCCTGCGCACTCAGTGCCATCAGAAAAGATGGCACATAAATCGGAGCTAACAACCGATCGTAGGGAGATTTCAGAGACATTGCCTTTAGCTCATGGCTTTCGCCGTAAAGGTTAAAATGCCCGCGCTAACATTTAGATGTTATTCAAGATCGACAGCGCCGTTCCAGAGAATATCGCAGTCTTTTCTGATTCTGATATATGCAATTCTTCAATGGAACTGACAGCACGATCAATAGAACCCAGCAGATGTGGGAAATCACTACCCATTACCATGTGATTAACATCCACGATATCGCGTAACATCCGTAGCGTGTGTGGACTAAAGGTCACTGTGTCGTAATAAAGTTGCTTTAAATATACGCTCGGCAGGCGGTCAATGTTCTCCCGGCACTCAGCAAAATCCCGGTAACCATTATCCATGCGCTCCATGAGCCAAGGAATCGTTCCTCCAGCATGCCCGATAATCCAGCGAATTGAGGGAAACTCTCGCAACATTCCCGAATAACAAAGACGGGCTACCGAAAGCGTCGTATCACAGGGAAAACCAATGATCGGGCCAAGGACGTATTCAGAAAACGGCTGTGGATTCTCGGGAAGCATGGGATGAATAAAAATACATAGCTCCCGTCGATTAGCCTCTTCGAAAAAAGGACGGTACTGCGGTTCGGTGAGCGGCTTGCCCATAATATTACTGAGAAGGATTACCCCGTTGAGCTTAAGTTCGTCCAAAGCTCGCACAAGCTCCTCTAAAGCGGCATCCGGGCTGTCCATCGGAATTGAAGCAAAAGCCTTAAAGCGCTGAGGGTAGCGGGAAACGAGGTCCGCGTACGCATCGTTCATGAGCTTTGCCACCTCAGGCTGATGTTCTGCATCAGTGAAAAACACATTTGGTGTGGAAAGAGAAACGACCTCCACATCGATTCCTACCCTGTCCATTTCTTCGATCCGTTTGACCGGATCCGTCATGGGGGGGGTGATTCCAAAAAAACGGGATCCACGATACTTAATAATCGTGCGCCCCGTAGAATCTGTATCGAATGCAAAGTCGGTGGCAAGCTTTCGAATCGTATCGAAAAATACTTCTGGATAGTAATGGGTATGTAGATCGTATTTCATAACGGGCAGCATGTTAGCAGAGAAAGCTGGAAAACGTTGGGGGGGTCTCTTCCGGCACGATTGGTCGGAATCCGCAGATCTCTAACCGATAACCCCCTAGCACCGCAAACCAATCACACTACTTGAACAGTCCCCGCTATTTGCGCTAACCAATCAGTTTAAAGCGCTGGATTCCACAATCGAAGATCCCACTGTATCATTGGCCCCTTAACTTAATGAGCTGAAAGGTGGGCCTGCGCGACGGGGCCTGTTCTTTTAGGGAGTGGCGGGCAAGCAATGGCACAAATCGTTCTTGGTATGTGGACATCCCATGGTCCCACGCTTTCAACTGATCCTGATCAATGGTTGCTCCGCATCCGTGCGGACAAACAAAGAAAACACCCCTTTCGCTGTAATCTATACGGCTTCGAAGAGCTCATAGAACTCAGAAAAGAAGAGAACCTAAAGAATAAAATCACGCTTGAGGAACGCACTCGACGCCATGGAGCATGTCAAAGCGCTATTACAGCCATGGCGGACAAATTCATGGAAATCTCACCTGATGTTGCAGTTATATTCGGTAATGATCAAAGGGAGCTGTTCCTGGAAGACATACAACCCGCCATGACGATATTTGGTGGTGAAAAAACATGGGACCAACCCGCATCAGAGGAGTCTGCAAAACGAATGCCGCCGGGGATTCATGAAGCAGAGGCAGGCCACTCACCACCAGAGTACCGAGAGTACCCGGGGCTACCACAGTTAGCGAATCATATTCTGAAATCAGCCATGCAGGAGAACTTTGATCTAGCGTATTCCACCGAGCTACCTAAACACCCAGAACACTGGTCCATCGGCATACCTCACGCGTTTGGTTTTGTCTACCGGCAAATCATGCGGGACAAGGTCATTCCAAATGTTCCCGTGATCAGCAACACCTTTTTCCCGCCTAATCAGCCCACAGCTAGAAGGCTGTTCCAACTGGGGCGCGTAGTGGGTCAGGCTATTAACTCCTGGGAATCGGATCAGCGGGTGGTAGTGTTTGGCTCGGGCGGCATGAGCCATTTCGTTATCGATGAAGAGTTTGATCAGATGTTCTTCGAGGCTTTCCGTAACAGGGACGCAGAAAAACTCACGAGCATTCCAGAAGAGTATTTTCAATCTGGCACCTCCGAGCTTAAAAACTGGGTGGCTGCTGCAGGCGCCCTTTTCGAAACCGACCTTAACGGTGACGTAGTCGATTATGTGCCCTGCTACCGCTCTGAGGCAGGAACCGGGACTGCTAACGGTTTCATTTATTGGGCATAAGCACACAGGTACTGTTTTGTCAGACAAAAAACCTAAAAAAAGGGTTGCGCACCAAAAAGCTAAAGACTCTACGGAAAATTTAAGTCCCTCAGTCCGACGTCTTGTTAAGGAATATGACCTAGATGTCACCCAGATTACGGGGAGCGGTCCCTCCGGTCGGATTGGGGTAGGTGATGTTATGGAGCATCTTGGAGACAGGGTTTTGCCACCCCAAAAAAAAGGGGGGATATTGGATCCGAAAAAGGGCAGCTCATCAAGACAAACCTCGGTCAGTCAACAAATACCTTATGCCACCACTATTTTTGAATGCGTCATGGCCTCCGTCCTCGCCGAACAACGAATGATGCAATCGACGGGAGATGGTTTCGAATTACCTGTTTACTACATAAATGCTTGCGCAAAAACCCTAAGTACAATGCCAGAAATTCTATGCGATCAACTGCCCATCTCCATTGGGGTCAGACTTGAGGAGCGCCAACCCAATTCGCAAATCCCAATTATCTCCGGTGTAGATAAATTGGACATGACCGCAATCAGAAAGATACTTTCGAACCTAGAAACGCTAGAGGAAAAAACCCCAGCCTTCACATTCTGCTACCACGGTGCTTCGGGAAGCCTAATGGGTGGTCCCGCAACACTCAGTGAAGGGCAGATCGCAAGTCTTGGTGTAGGAAAGCTCCACAAGCGAGCTGTTGTTGGAACTCTGGAAGAACAGGATGTGCTTCAGACTCTTCCAATGTGCTATGTCAACCTAACTTACAACTCAGAATCGATAGACACTCACTACGCTAACCGTTTCCTCAGCCTGTTCGTAGAAACACTCGAAAAATGGCCACAATAAGGTTAACTTACAGCACGCCGACGATGGCATCCGAAACGTAATCCACATTAGACCGGTTGATGCCTGCCACGTTGATACGGCTGGACTCTACTAGGTACACATGGAACTCCTCACGCAGCCTAATGACCTGCGACCTGCTGATGCCTAAAAAAGAGAACATGCCACGTTCGTTCGCAATAAAGGAAAAGTCCTGGGGCGGCTCACGCTCGGAAAGCTTATCGACCAATAAACGCCTTAGCCCGTTTATCCGTTCGCGCATTTCCCCTAGCTCCTGAATCCAAAGCTTTCTTAACTCCTCTTCACAGAAAATGGACGCGACGATCGCAGCTCCATGGTCGGGTGGCATAGAATAGATCCCGCGGGCTATATTCGAGGTATTACTCAGCGTCGCTGCTGCCTGTTTCGTATCCTTTAAAACGATGCTAATGGCACCTACACGCTCCCTGTACAGTCCGAAATTTTTTGAACATGACGCTACTACAATCATTTCAGGCAGAGACTCCGCCATCAGGCGGATACCGTAGACATCCTCTTCCAAACCTTCACTTAAGCCCTGGTAGGCTAAATCGATCAAAGGCGTGATACCGCGCTGCCCGAACAATTCGGCGAGAATCCCCCATTGATCCGGTGACAAATCGGCACCACAAGGATTGTGGCAGCACCCATGCAAAACGACTACATCACCAGAACCAAGTGTTTTCATCGTGCTGACCATTTTTTCAAAATTGATCTTGTGATTAACGTAATCGTAATACGGATATTGCTGAAGTTTTAATCCTGGCAGACTTAGCAGTGGTTTGTGATTGGGCCACGTAGGGTCACTCAGCCAAATTTTTGTATCGGGCTGTGCCCGACAAATTATCTCTGCTGCCACACTCAAACCACCACTACCCCCTGGCGTCTGAACTGTGGATATTCGTCCGTCACAAAGAGCTCGGTGGCTAGAGCCAAACAGCTGTAACTCCATCTGGTGATTAAATTCAGCATTACCCGCAATAGCAACATAGGTTTTGGTGGTCTGCGCCTGTATAACCTGCTGCTCAGCTAGGCGCACGGCCTTCGGTACAGGCGTAAGTCCACCCTCATCCTGATAAACACCCACGCTGAGATCTACTTTGTTGGAATCCCGGTCCCGACTGAAAAGCTCATTGATACCAAGAATCGCGTCAGGCGGTAATGGCTTCAGAACCTCAAACACTGTAGTCCTCGATTTGCATTTCTTCTGCCACTTCTTCTTCACGCACCGAGCAGCTCAATACCAAATAATCTTTGCAAAATTAGAATTACACACATTCCCGTAAACACGGCCAAGCTAACCCAGCTAAACCAGGTAGCAAAAACCGAAGGATAAAAGATCCTGTCTCGCTTAGGTATCACCTTAAAGCAATAGTAGATGTTCAGGAAAAATATTACCGGTGCGACGAAAAAAGCAAGCGCCGAAGCCATTAAAACCAGATAGACAGGTGCGGGCAACCCAGCAATGATGACGACCGAAACGATCAAAGAGAAAAACATCGTTAGCCGGTACAGGTTGTACTCTGAGTACCAGCGCCTACGGTGCTCCTCCCCTACATCCTCTCGGGCTATCCCAGAAAGTGCCGCCGTGCATCTGAAAAGATTCCGGCAGCAAGCGCCTACTACGCGCGGCCACCCATCAAAATAATTAAATGCAGTTGAGTAGGTGGCTGCCATTGCCCCTATAAGAAAAACAATCATCATGCCTGGCCCAACGCTATCAGTAAAAATCCGGGCAATTTCACCCATTACCGCGTTACCCTGGACCTCACTTGGGTACAGCCATACAGCTGCAAGCAGCATAAATATACAAACGAGAAAAAAGGAAATTACATGACCCGCACGAAAATCCCACAAGCCGATCTTAAACCAGCGCCGGCAGTATTCCAGAGCATGCGGTGGGATTCGAGAGGTATCTACACTTAGGTCCTGTTTATTTTCATCAAATGCATCAAATCTAGAAACTACGCCTTGCTCTTCAAGTTGCTCACGGATACGCCCCATGCCTACTTTCTTGGCCTTACCCCACTCGGACGCCTGAAGAGATACATCTATCCCGGTGGGAAGAAGACCCAAAAAAGACGCAATAATCAACCAAGAGCCTGACGGAGTGTCTAATTGAAAGAAATGAACAAACTCGGATACCGGTGCTGGCTCCACAACATAAACCGCGATCGTGCAGACGATCAGCAAGCCCGCGGCTATCTTGGTCACTAGCTCCAGCGCCCCATACTTTCCATAAAGGATAATTACTACGGATATCACACCTAGGACCAGGGCATAAAATGCGAGCTCCTGATCGTTGCCAAGCCCCGGTATGTCCATGCCAAGATACTGATTGAAGAAATAGAGTAAAACGGCTGCTGCAGCGACCAGTCGCCCAGCCTGCCCTAATCCCGACTGAATAATTGTCGTAATGAGCACATACCACACCGGGAGTTTCTTCCAAGCCGTTGAGTAAGCATCCAACATGCTGCGGCCCGTGGCGTGGGTGAAGCGAAATGCCATTTCGAAGCCATAATACTTAAAGATATAAGCGACCGGGATACACCAAAGCAACGCGTATCCGAAACGCCCGCCCGCCACCGGAGCAGTTACCAGATGGCTGGTTCCAATACCTGTCATCATTAGAATCAAGCCCGGACCAAACTGCCTCAGCAAATTAATAGGCGATAAGGAGGGCAACTCAAGAGAGCTAAAGGAACTCTTGTCTGTTGGTGTGTCTATCATGATATGTTTCTTTTATTTTTTTCCAAAAGCCTGCCCTTTATAGCCGCAAGGCGTGATGCAAGCAAACGAGTATAGTAACGCTATCGAAGTTCGTGATTCACACTACCTAAGACAGGACGACAATATTTCTTTGAAAACCATAAGGATCCAGGCTGGGAGACAACCATGAAAGCAGTACTTATGAACGGCTTTGGCGGAGCTGAGGTATTGCGAGTCGGGGAAACTGAAAGACCAAGCCCTAGTAAGGATCAAGTCCTTATTAAGACAAAAGCTACCTCGGTTAATCGTCCCGACATCATTCAACGGCAGGGCAATTATCCGCCGCCAAAGGGGGAGTCAGAAATTCTCGGCTTGGAGGCGGCCGGAATTATTGATGCGGTTGGGACAGCCGTTCAAAGCTTCGCGGTCGGTGATCGAGTCATGGCTTTAGTAGGTGGCGGAGGTTATGGGGAATTCGTGTGTGCCCAGGAAAGCCACCTAATACATATCCCAGAGTCAATGGATTTTAAGGAAGCCGCCTGTATATGTGAAACATACCTCACGGCCTATCTGAATTTGTTTCTACTAGGAAAACTCAATGGAACAGAGAAAGTGCTATTGCACGGTGGTGGTGGTGGAGTAAACACCGCTGGGGTGCAATTGTGCAAAATCCTGGCCCCCGAGGTTATTGTGATAGTCACAGCATCACCCGGAAAAATGGGTCAAGTAAAAAATCTGGGTGTGGATTTGGTGATCAATTACTTAGCGGAAGATTTTTCTAAAGTAGTCCGAGACTTTACTGATGAGCAAGGTGTCGATGTTATCCTAGATCACATTGGCGGCACGTATCTAAACAAAAATATGAAAGCACTTGCGGTGGGGGGACGTCTACTCAGTATTGGTGTAATGGGGGGTACCAAGGCCGAAATAAATTTAGCGCTGCTCATGGTGAAAAGACAGCAGATATTGGGTTCAGTTTTGCGTTCACGGCCGGTAGAAGAGAAAGGTGAGCTAATTGCTAAATTCAATCAAACCGTGCTGCCACATTTATCTAAGCGACAGATTGTGCCGTTGATTTATGATACCTACCCAATTGAAGAAGTTGCTGAAGCCCACCGGGTGATGGAGGCAAGTGCCCACTTTGGAAAGCTGGTGCTGACGTTTTAAGAAAAAGAACTATCTTGTTTGCAAATCTGTCTATTATTTGAAGTAATATTCGAAATAATAGCTGCAAATGCAACACAATTTTTGCTGCAATAAAAGAAAAAATGAGGACCTCTCATGGCCACTGTCCCTAAAGAAGAAGTGAAATCTATGACCGCGGCCGAAGACGAGCGCGAACAAATTGATGGGTTTCACCTCATAATTGATGCACTCAAGCTCAATAGTGTAGAGACGATCTACGGCGTACCCGGCATCCCGATCACCGATTTTGGCCGCATGGCACAAGCAGAGGGCATACGCGTGATTGCCTTCCGCCATGAGCAGCACGCAGGCAACGCAGCGGCCATCGCCGGCTACCTCACGAAAAAACCTGGCATCTGCCTTACGGTATCTGCTCCCGGCTTTCTCAACGGACTGACCGCGCTGGCCAATGCCACAACCAATTGCTTCCCGATGATCCTGATCTCAGGCTCATCTGAGCGCGAGATCGTTGATCTTCAGCAGGGCGACTATGAAGAGATGGACCAGCTTGCCATCGCCAAGCCCCTATGCAAGGCGGCCTTTCGCGTACTGCATGCCGCTGACATCGGCATTGGCGTGGCACGCGCGATCCGCGCTGCAGTTTCGGGGCGACCAGGTGGTGTCTATCTCGATCTTCCGGCCAAGCTTTTCGGTCAAGTGATGGATGCCGAGGCGGGAGAAAAATCTCTAATCAAGGTCCTCGACCCTGCGCCAGCGCAAATTCCTGCGCCCGCGCCTGTCAAGCGTGCCCTCGAATTACTCAAAAGTGCCAAGCGCCCACTAATCATTCTCGGCAAAGGCGCGGCCTATGCACAGGCAGATGATGCGATTCGCATTCTCCTTGAAAAGACCGGAATTCCTTTTCTGCCGATGAGCATGGCCAAAGGCATTCTGCCCGACACTCATCCGCAATGTGCGGGCGCAGCACGCTCTTTGGTATTGAAAGAATCCGACGTCGTGATGCTGATCGGCGCACGCCTCAACTGGCTGCTGTCGCAAGGTAAGGGCAAACCCTGGGGCGGACGCAAGAAATTTATTCAGATCGATATTGAGCCCAAGGAAATGGACTCGAATGTAGGAATCGCAGCACCGCTGGTAGGCGATATCGGTTCCTGCGTGTCGGCGCTCCTCGATGGCATGGATTCTAAATGGACCGCACCGGCGGAAGACGTTTGGATAGACGCAGTTAAAACAAAAAGAGAAACAAACATCGCCAGAATGGCGCTGCGGCTAGCAAACAATAACTTCCCGATGGACTTTCATGGCGCGCTCGGTGCTTTGCGCACCATTATAAAAGAACGGCCCGATGCTATCCTCGTCAATGAAGGTGCTAACACGCTCGATCTTGCACGCGGTATTATCGACATGTACAACCCGCGCAAGCGGCTTGATGTCGGAACCTGGGGTGTCATGGGCATCGGCATGGGCTTCGCGATCGCCGCCGCTGTAGAAACCGGTAAGCCCGTACTCGCCGTCGAAGGCGACAGCGCCTTCGGCTTTTCCGGCATGGAAATCGAGACTATCTGCCGTTACAACCTGCCAGTCTGCGTCGTTATCTTCAACAATGGTGGCATTTATCGTGGAACAGATGTCAATGTGTTGAGTTCCGACCCAGCATGGACTCGCTTTGTCTCGGATTCACGTTACGACAGGATGATGGAAGCATTCGGCGGCGTCGGCGTCCATGCAACCACCCCCGACGAGCTAAAAAACGCCGTTGATACAGCAATGGATTCTGGCAAGCCAACTCTCATCAACGCAGCAATTGACCCAGCTGCCGGCAGCGAGAGCGGCAGAATCGGGAACCTCAACCCGCAAAGCAAACTGCGCAAAAAATGACACCGTCCGTGGTTCACATGTACAAACAACTAAAGAGTTAGGAAATTACATACCATGACCTCTAACAAAGCACTTTCTGGTATTCGCATCCTTGACATGACTCATGTGCAGGCTGGTCCCACGTCCAGCCAGCTCATGGGCTTTCTTGGTGCAGACGTTATCAAACTAGAGTCACCGGTAGGTGATGCAACCCGAGGACAGCTGAGAGACATCCCGGAGGCGGACAGCCTCTATTTCACTATGCTCAACTGTAATAAGCGGTCGATAACAGTGAACTTAAAAAACGACAAGGGCAAAGAAATTTTCACGAAGCTCATCGAAACCTGCGATGTACTGATGGAAAACTTCGGCCCCGGCGTGTTGGATCGACTGGGATTCGGGTGGGAGACAGTCCACGAAATAAATCCCCGAATCGTAATGGCTTCTATAAAAGGTTTCGGTAGCGAAGGACCGTATGCAGCATTCAAGGCTTACGAGAATGTTGCACAAGCTATGGGCGGTGCCATGAGCACCTCTGGTTTGTTTGATGGCCCCCCCGTCGTTACCGGCGCACAAATCGGTGACTCCGGTACAGGCGTGCACTTAATGGCCGGAATTCTCGCTGCACTCATCCAGCGGGAACGCACTGGGCGCGGCCAGTACGTAGAGTGCGCCATGATGGATTGTGTGATGAATCTAACGCGGGTGAAGTGGCGGGATCACCAACGTCTCGAACATGGCCCACTATCTGAGTATGGGCATCAAGAGTTTGAAGACTTTACACCCCGCGCCGGCAACGACTCCGGCGGTGGACAGCTCGGCAATGCCATTCAATGCAAACCCGGTGGCCCGAATGATTACCTCTATATCGTAGTCCAGGAACATGTCTGGAACGCACTGGCAAACCGTGTGGGGGGAGAAGAGCTAGTCAATGATTCGCGTTTCGATAATATTAATGTTCGCCGGGCCAATCAAGGGGAAATGTGGGATCTCCTGACTGAGTTCGCGAGCAATTATACAAAGCGCGAGCTCATGGGAATTCTAAACGAGATCAATATTCCGTGTGGCCCGATCATGAGTACCGCCGACCTCGCGAACGATGATCACGTACAGCTACGCGAGATGTATGTGGAACTTGATCATCCCGAGCGCGGAAAATGGTACAACTTAGGCTGTCCTATGAAACTGTCTGATTCACCTGTCGAAATCACCAGATCACCACTACTGGGTGAACATACTGAAGAAATACTTGAGGGGATCCTCGGATATAAAAGCAGAGAAATCGATGAATTGAAAGAAGCTGGCGCTTTTTCTCGACCACCGCGCCGACAATAAACAGGGGAAACAAGTATGAGTAGCCGGCAAAAAAAAGTTCAAGCAGTATTAGATTTAGTAAAATCTCAAGATCGTACTTCCCTAACCGCTCCGGAATGTAAAACCATCTGTGATGCTTACGATATCCCCATACCCCGCGAAGGCGTCGCACAGTCCGCCACCGAAGCAGTTGGGATAGCGAACGACATTGGTTATCCGGTTGTCATGAAGATCATCTCACCTGACATCCTACACAAGACAGAAGCGGGTGGTGTGCTAATTGGTATCTCGGACTCAGAAAAGGCTGCAGCTGGATACGAGAGCATCACCAGCAATGCTAAAGCGTACAAGAGTGACGCCGGTATCACCGGAGTTCAGATTCAAGCCATGGTAGCCAGTGACGGTCAAGAGGTGATTGTAGGCGCAGTTACTGACCCGAGCTTTGGCAAGCTCGTGGCATTCGGGCTGGGCGGCATTCTAGTTGAAGTGCTCAAAGACATTACCTTCCGCCTGGCGCCCATCAATACTGGTGATGCCCAATCCATGCTAAATAGCATCCAAGCGGCAGAGGTGCTCGATGGTATCAGAGGCTCAGAAGCAGTTGACCGAAACGCACTCGCAAAAATTATTGTTAATGTTTCCGAGCTGATCGGTGATTTTCAGGAAATTCAGGAAATTGATCTTAACCCGATCTTGGCCGATGCTAACGGTGCAACCGCGGTGGACGCACTAATCTCTGTCGATTTTTCGCCTGCGAAAGAAATCTATCGCCCAACTCAAGAAGAAATTTTGGTAGCCATGAACCGCATCATGAATCCAAAGGCGGTTGCTGTTATTGGTGCATCAGATAAAGAAGGCAAGATTGGGAACTCGGTGATGAAAAATATCATCAACGGAGGCTATAAAGGCGAACTCTATCCGATTAACCCAAAGGCCGACGAGATTCTCGGCAAAAAAGCATACAAAAGCGTACAAGATGTTCCTGGCGAAATTGATATTGCTGTCTTTGCGGTCCCAGCAAAATTCTGCGTAGCAGCAATGGAGGAGGTAGGCGAAAAAGGCATTTCAGGTGCAATCATGATCCCTTCAGGATTTGCCGAAGTTGGAGAAACTGAACTCCAGGACGAACTCGTTGCAGCAGCGAGAAAAAACAACGTTCGTATCATGGGCCCCAATATCTATGGGTTCTACTACACGCCTGCAAATCTCTGCGCGACGTTCTGCACACCTTACGACGTTAAAGGCAAGACAGCCTTGTCCTCCCAAAGCGGTGGTGTAGGGATGTCTATAATTGGTTACAGTCGCTCGACAAAAATGGGTGTCTCAGCCATTGTTGGCCTGGGAAACAAATCCGATCTTGATGAGGATGATCTTCTCACTTACTTTGAACAAGATGACAATACGGACGTCTGCGCAATGCATGCGGAGGATCTGAAGGATGGTCGTAGTTTTGCGGAGGTTGCAAAGCGGGTTTCCAAGAAAAAACCCATCATCATGTTAAAAGCAGGACGCACCCAGCTTGGCGCGAGAGCTGCCGCTTCTCACACTGGCGCATTGGCGGGTAATGACAAAATCTATGACGACATCCTAAAGGCAAGTGGAGTAATTCGTGCTTATGCCCTGAATGACCTTCTTCAGTTTGCGCGCGGTCTGCCGGTGCTCCCAACGCCAAAAGGTGAGGAGATCGTAATCGTCACCGGCGCGGGCGGCTCTGGGGTATTGCTAGCTGATGCCATGGTGGAGAATGGACTCGCTTTAATGAAATTTCCTCAGGACCTTGACGAAGCTTTCAAAAAATATATACCACCATTCGGTGCTTCGGGTAACCCCGTTGACATTACCGGTGGCGAACCACCGATTACCTATGAGAACACGATACGCCTCGGACTTGAGGATGATCGCGTTCATGCGCTAATTTTAGGCTACTGGCACACCATCGTAACGCCGCCTATGGTGTTTGCCGAACTCTGTAGTCGGGTGGTTCAAGAAGCGCGCGACAAAGGTATCCACAAACCTATTGTCGCTTCACTGGTAGGCGACGTGCAGGTGGAAGAAGCTTCTGAGTACCTTTACGAGCGAGGTATCGTCGCATGCCCCTATACTACGGAACTGCCAGTGGCAATTTTGGGTGCAAAGTACAAATGGGCGCGGGGCGCCGGGTTACTGTAAGCACATCAAAAAAATCCACACTGTAACTACATCCTAAAAAACATGAGAAGCCTTCTTTTTGTCCCGGGTAACAAACCTTCAATGCTCGAGAAGGCTCGAAAATTTGCGCCAGATGCATTCATTCCTGACATGGAAGACTCGGTCCCAGACGCAGAAAAAACTGCCGCTCGAAATACGATTCACGATTTTCTTCCCAAACTAAGCAAGTCTGGTATTTTGGTCATCCCAAGGGTGAACGCCCTGCATACCGGCTGGCTGGAACATGACCTTGAGGCTGTTGTGGGACCTTACATTCATGGTATTTCCGTAGGCAAAATTGATACACCCGAAGATATTAAGCTGATTGCTAATCTTATTGGGGAACTAGAGGACCAGGCTGATCTCCCTGTTGGAAAAATTAAGCTTATTCCTTGGATTGAAACAGCCAAGGCAATCGTAAACTGCTATGAAATCTGTTGTTCCAGTGACCGTATTTTAGGTGTGGCACTCGGTGCAGAAGATTTGACTAACGACATGGGCATCGAGAGACGAGAAGACGAGTCAAACGTTGCCTATCCTAAAAGCGTGTTGTGTATTGCTGCGCGTGCTGCAGAAATCATGGCATTTGACACACCTTACTTTCGATTTAAGAATGAAGAGGGACTGCGAGATAGCATCGCAACGGCCAAGCAGCAGGGCTTCAAAGGTAAATTTGCTATCCATCCGGCGCAGGTAAATCCCATCAATGAAGGCTTCGCACCCTCTGCAAATGAAATCGAGTACGCCCGGCGTGTTGTGACGGCATTTGAAGAAGCAGAACGGTCCGGCAGGGGCTCTACACAATTAGATGGCGTGGTAGTTGATGTACCGGTGGCAAAACGAGCACGAAAGATACTTGAACTGACTGATAGCGACTGAAAAATGGGGATGTTGTCACAATGTCAGACAGCACTTTATTTACGCGTACGATTCTAAAAAAATAACTGCCTCAGATTCATAAAGAAAAAGAACCCGTAAAACAAAGCCGCGCAAACTACGAGCGCTCGTAACCACAGTGAGCCCTGCACTGCCTTGGGCAGCATCATCTTGTTTAATACCAAGACGTTGATGGCACTAAAGAGCAGGATGAACCCTGCTGCATTGGAGGCAATTAAGATGAGTGCCCGTGGTGGCGCCAGGTTGATAGCAATAGATCCCCACACGGCATAGATTACAAGCAGGGAATAATAAACCTTGCGAATATCACCACCCGCGATCTCACGTAAGCGATTGCTCATGCTCCATACGATATCTGTGTTGACCCGGGTCAGCGCATCAACTACAACCAGCTGACTGCCGAAAAGGATCCAGAATCCATTCAACAACGTCACAAATCCCAGCAGTTTTCCGCCTTCGGCTTCCAGATAGCTCGCCTGGTAAGCTCCCGCTGCCAGTCCCGTTAGCTCGGTTCCAGGCGGGATAATATGGGCAGCAAGGATGCAGTTCAGAAACATGCCTACGAAACAACCGACAGCCCACAGCGCAACCTGATCACAAAGCACGTACTTCCACCAGACACGCCATTTTCTCATGTTTTCTGTGGTGGTCGGAAAGACAGTCCCGACCGGTGAGATATTGACTTTTTTGCCGCCCACTGCGGATGGGATATAGCCGACCACCCCTCCCATACCGAAACCCTTGTCCCGGATGTAGTTGCTGATGGTGACGTTGTTCATGCCTCCGCTGGCTGCAAAAGCCGCAAATCCCCCCAGCAATACCCAGCTCGCGCCAGCTGGCAGTAACGCAAACTGGAAGCTCGCATCGAGCCCGAGAAAGCCTCTAAGGCCCGCTAGCCAAGTCTCCAGGGGAACATAAATAATACATACGGTCATGAGAAAACCGAAAATGTATATCACCATGAGCCAATTGACGAATTCCAACGTTCGCTCAATTTTTCCGCCAACAGCGATGATGAACACGCAAACGGCAAAATTCATGATGCCCAACAAGCGCATAAGCATTTCATCGCCGGCCCCAGGCAAATCACCCATGAACGCTGCAAACAGGGGTGCGGCAGAGGTGGCAGCCCAAGCCGGCCAACCTCCCTGGCAAAGCCAAAACAGGATATACAAAAACCCCCAC
The DNA here is from genome assembly GCA_913041665.1 of uncultured Gammaproteobacteria bacterium. Taxonomy (GTDB): domain Bacteria; phylum Pseudomonadota; class Gammaproteobacteria; order Steroidobacterales; family Rariloculaceae; genus CAJWKT01. Next base: position 20,479 of record CAJWKT010000029.1, read on the forward strand.
AGCGCTGGGTGAGGCGCGAGTCGCATAAAGCCGTTGACTACAGGTTCACCCGTATAGACGGTGTAACGGATAAACTCCAAATTACAGGCAAGCTGAAACAAAATCGCCAGTGAGGCGATCCACAGCAGGGATAATCCGTACTGGGAGACAACGGTCGGGCCCAGTACCCACTCACCAAGACCAATGGAGACCGACAGGGTGATTGCGCCCGGTCCTATAATTTTCAGTACGTTCTTTAAATTGAATTGAGGTGGGGCCGGAAGATCGCCAACGTTCCAGCTAGGCCTTCGTCCCGGTGATTTCGGCAGATGGCTATCTTCGGAGGACAGAGAATTTATCTCGCTCACTTTGGTTATTTTCTTTTTCAATGTAGTTGAATCGTTATGAGTATTATATTGCCCTTGTCTAACGACTTAAAAGGATTACTACGTCAATTCGAAATAGGCATTAAGGGCCGGTACCAAATGTTCGTAAGAACGATAGCCAGCCGACAACAAACGTAATTCCTCGCCCCTACGCAACAGCACAGACGGAAAGCCGGTAACACCCAAATCACTGGATTTGGAAAAATCTGCGTAGGTAGCCTCTCTGGTACTTTCCATTTCGAAATGATCCATGAACTGAGCTTGATCGATACCCTGACTATCGAGGGCTTCTAGATAACTTTCTTTACGGGTTATATCCAAAGCTCTCGCATAAAAGGCTTCTTGCAGAGACTTGAAAAACAGATAGGCTTTCTCCGGGGCTACTGCCCTCACTGTAACCACGGCCCTTGCTGCTGGCTCCGTGTCGTATAGAAAATTTTTCCACCCAAAAAAAGAGTAATCGAATGGTTGGCCCGTACTACCTTCCACTTTCTCCCAGTGCGATCGCATGACGGCCTTGTTGTCGTCATTCATGACAATTGACGCATCACCCGGCCGGAGTCCCCCGAGGATTAGGCTAAGATCAGCAATGTCCTGATAGTCAACGAGCAACTTCTCAACAACGGGAGCAAAACCCCAACACCAACTGCACATAGGGTCGCCTACGTAAATAATCTCTAGATCCTTTGGCGCTAGCCCCTTCATAGCATTGGGTCTATAGGAGCTAGGTACCTTCATTCTCAAGAATGATTAGCCCAGTGGATGTATTTGAAGCGGGAACATGGTAATGACGATAGATCTCGTTAACCTGATCATCCAGGGCACCCCGCATAATCAGCCACATCACCATTTCGATCCCTTCTGCGCCAGCCTCCCGCACATATTCAAGAAACGGTATTTTGGTTAGTCCCATTGGGTCCCGGGTTAGACCATCGAGGAATTTTGCGTCCCACTCCCTATTGGTAACACCTGCCCGCTCGCCATGTAATTGATGAGACATCCCACCTGTACCAAAAATCACAACTTTTAGATCTTCTTCGTAAGTAGCTATTGCCTCGCGAATCGAACGACCTAAATCAAAACAACGTTTTCCAGTGGGAGGAGGATACTGAATGACATTCACGGCAAGAGGAATCACCTGAAAAGGCCATTCATCTGGCTCACCGCAAGTGATCGACAGGGGAACCGTTAGACCATGATCAACCGGCATCTCATTTACGATAGTAATATCAAATTCGTCTAGTATGAGTGACTCTGAAAGATGCCAAGCCAACTCGGCATGCCCCTTCACCACAGGCACCGGGCGCGGCCCCCAGCCTTCGTCTGCAGGGGGAAACTCATCGGCTACTCCTATGGCAAAAGTTGGAATAATTTCCAACGAAAACGCCGATGCATGGTCGTTGTAAACCAGAATCACAACATCCGGGTTAACCTCCGACAGCCATTTCCGAGCCGGCTCGTAACCATCAAATAATGGCTTCCAGTAGTCGTTTTGAGTTTTACCCAAATCCACGGCCGCACCAATAGCAGGGACGTGCGAAGTTGCAAGTCCCGCGATGAGCCTAGCCATTATTTACCCCCCGACTTACTGCGGTTACCCTCGATGGGTCGCCCGCCGGCCTTCATCATCTCAGCATAATCCTCCTGGGCCATGCCCGACATAGAGCCGGCCAGATACTGAAAAGAATGCCCTAGGGTGGCGCCGAGCTTAGAGGTGTAGTAAATGTTTCCACCCATTTGGATCATGCCCAGCCAGTCACGCTCAAGCACTGTCTGGCGCTGCTCATTAGTCATAGGAAATTTATCCAAATACACCTTTTCGTCTGCAAGAAAGGCTTCACGATTCTCAGGCTTCATGAGCGACATACAAAACATGTTCAAATGATAGCCCTCTCGAGACCGTTTGCGATCAAACAAATATGTCCCAGGGATATCTTCAAACTTATTTGGCTCATTCATGGCTAGCTGTCACTCATTTGTACTCCTGCACAGGATAACAAAAGGAAGAATCTAAAGGACGCTTCCAGTGCTTAAGTAACTTTAAGGTCTGGGGCACCGCACAATCAGGCATCCCTAATCGCGCGGGTTACGAGGTTCTGCAGCAATGGAATCTTGAAA